>JAZQLN010000054.1:0-39402 GCA_045542715.1 Acutalibacteraceae bacterium | reverse complement strand
CTTTATGGGCTTCAATATGGCTATGGGTGCAAACGGAGGCTTCAATGCGGCACAGATGTATCAGGCGGGAGTTGCACAGCAACAGCAGATGGCACAGCAGCAGGCTGCACCCGTAACGGCACCTGCCGATGGCTGGAAATGTGCCTGCGGAGCAACGGTAAGCGGCAACTTCTGCACAGAGTGCGGCGCAAAGAAACCTGCTGAAGAAGGCTGGGCTTGTTCCTGCGGTGCAGTGAACAAAGGTAAATTCTGCCCCAACTGCGGCGGCAAAAAGCCTGAGGGCGCACCTCTTTATCAGTGCGACAAATGCGGCTGGAAACCCGAAGACCCCAAGAATCCTCCCAAGTTCTGCCCCGAATGCGGCGACAGATTCGATAATAATGATATAAAATAACATTTAAGGCTGTTATCAATCGGTAACAGCCTTATTTTTATGAATTATCTTACTATTTCTGTAAATACTAAAAATACCAATCTGAAAGGAGAAATATAAATGGCTAATCTTACTTCAAAGGAACTTTCTGCAATTGAAGATCAGCTTAATCAGGAACAGATTCTCATCAAAAAGTTCAAAGCATACGCTCAGGCGGCAACCGATCCGCAAATCAAGAGTTCATGTGAACAGATTGCAAATCAGCACAAACAGCATTTCAACACTCTTATGGGTCATCTTTATTAATGGGGGAATTATAATTGATTATTGCGAATAACGGTTTTACCGACAGAGAAATCATGGATGATGTTTTAACCTCTCAAAAGCATATCACAGGCTCTTATAACACATTTACAAATGAGTGTGTCAATAAACAGCTTCAGACAGATATGCTCAATATTCTTAAAGAAGAACATTCCATTCAGTTCACTGTTTTTGAAGAAATGCAGAAAAGAGGATGGTACAGTCCCGGCGCAGCACAGGCTCAGATGATCAACGAAACGAAAACTAAGTTTGAGAATATAGCAACTCAGCTTTAACCGTTAACGGATGTCATGCGGCATCCGTTAAATTTTTTTGAAAAAATGTTAAAAAAGGGTTGGAAAAAATCATGTTATGATTTATAATACAATTAATATGGGTTTATATGCAGACTCTTATGAATTTAAGGAGAAAGCTTATGAGTAAATATACCGTTTCACTTGAAAAGGTTGTTAAAGATCTTTCGTTTCAGGTGATATATACTCCCAAGGATATTTCTGATATTTACATAACATCGCAGGATGTTAACAGACCCGGTCTGATTTTAACAGGTTTTGAGGATTATTTTGATCCTGCAAGAATTCAGTTTATCGGTCTGACGGAACTTGAATATTTCAAAAGTCTTACAAAAGAAGGGTTTCTCGATTGCCTTGAAAGATTCTTCTCAAAAAGACCTGCCGCCATCGTTGTAACAAGAGGTCTTCAATGCGGTAAAAGATTTCTGAGTTTTGCCGAAAAATATGAAGTACCCGTTCTTGCAACAAACGAATCAACATCAGGCAGTATGTCTGCAACAATTTCATATCTCGGTGTTGAACTTGCACAGAGAATAACACGTCACGGCGTTCTTGTTGAAGTTTACGGTGAAGGTGTTCTCATTCTCGGTGATAGCGGAGTTGGCAAAAGTGAAACAGCTCTTGAACTTATCAAGAGGGGACACAGACTTATTGCGGATGACGCTGTAGAAATCCGAAGAGTATCCAATAAAACTCTTGTCGGTTCCGCACCCGATAATATCAGACATTTTATTGAACTTCGCGGTGTCGGTGTTCTCAATGCAAGAAGACTTTTCGGTATGGGTGCCGTTAAAATGACCGAAAAAGTTGATATGGTTATTCAGCTTGAACAGTGGGACAGCGAAAAAGTTTATGACAGACTCGGTCTTGAAAATGAATATACCGAAATTCTTGACATTAAGGTACCTGTTACAACCGTTCCCGTAAGACCCGGCAGAAATCTTTCCATTATCATTGAAGCTGCCGCAATGAATAACAGACAGAAGAAAATGGGCTATAATGCCGCAAGAGAATTGCTCCACGGTCTCGGAATGACTGATGATATCATTCCTGCAAAAAAAGAGCTTGAATTCTGGCATAACTTTTAATAAATAAAGGATATAATTATTTTGGAGGTAATAAAATATGTATAGAATCGGTGTTGACCTCGGCGGAACAAATATCGCTGTAGGTGTTGTTACGGAAGATTACAAAATCATCGGCAGAGGAAAGGTTAAAACAAGATGCCCCAGACCTGCAGCTGAAATTTTTGATGATATTGCTCTTGCTGTTCAGATGGCTGTTAATGATGCCGGTATCTCAATGGATGATGTATCATCAGTCGGTGTCGGTACACCCGGATCTGTTAACAAAGAAAACGGATATATCGAATTTTCAAATAATCTTGAATTCAATCAGGTTCCTGCAAAAGAAATGCTTGAAGAAAGAATCGGCAAACCCATTTTTCTTGAAAACGATGCAAACTGTGCAGCTCTCGGCGAAGCTATCGCAGGCGTTGGTAAGGGTGTAGGCAACTTTGTTGCAGTTACTCTCGGTACAGGTGTAGGAAGCGGTATTATCGTTAACGGCAAAATCGTAAGCGGCGTTAACTATGCAGGCGGCGAAATGGGTCATACCGTTATTATGGTTAACGGAAAACAGTGCAACTGCGGCAGAAAAGGCTGTTGGGAACAGTATGCATCCGCCACTGCTCTTATTTCGCAGACCAAGGAAGCTATGCTTAACAATAAGGAAAGCAAGATGTGGCAGCTTTGCAACAATAATATTGACAGTGCAAGCGGCAGAACCGCATTTGATGCAATGCGTCTCGGCGACGAAACCGCTAAAGCTGTTGTTGATCAGTATATTTATTATGTTTCGGTTGGTATTATTAATATTATCAACACATTCCAGCCTGAATACATCTGCATCGGAGGAGGTATCTGCAACGAAGGCGACACACTCCTTAATCCCATTAAGATGCATTGTGAAAACGAAAGATACAGTATTCACTCTAAGAAACAGGCAAAAATCGTTACTGCAGAACTCGGAAACGATGCAGGCATCTTCGGTGCAGCTCTTCTTGATGAATAATTTTTTTTTGGAGGAAACCATGAGTTTTGTTGATAAATCAATTGCTTTGTGCGAAAAAATCGGATGTAAATATTCTGCTGATTCTTTTCTCAAAGATTATACAAGCTTTAAAATTGGCGGAAAAGCCGATTTAATGGTTTTCCCTGAAAACGAAAATATGATTTCCGAGCTTTTGAAATTTGCTGATAATAATTCTGTCCCTGTTTTTATTCTCGGAAAAGGAAGCAACCTTCTTATTTCTGATGACGGAATCAGAGGTCTTGTAATCAACACCTGCAAATTCGATGAAATAAAACTTATCGATGATACAACAATATATTGCCAAAGCGGTGCATCTCTTCTGAAGGTCTGCCGCTTTGCACTTGAACATTCTTTGTCCGGACTCGAATTTGCGTTCGGAATTCCCGGCACTGCAGGCGGTGCTGCATATATGAATGCAGGTGCTTACGGCGGAGAAATGAAAGATGTTCTTGTATCATGTGAGCATATTGACTCAAAAGGCAATAAACAAAATTATTCAGGTGACGAATTAAACCTCAGTTACAGACACAGTGTATATGCAGACAGCAGCCTTTTTATTACATCTTTAACTTTAAAACTGAACAAGGGCGATAAAAACGAAATCAAATCAAAAATGGATGAGCTTATGTTTAAGCGTAAAGATAAGCAGCCTCTTGATTATCCCAGTGCGGGAAGCACCTTCAAGCGTCCCGAAGGATATTTTGCCGGTGCATTGATTGAACAATGCGGTCTCAAAGGATTCAGAATCGGTGATGCTGGTGTAAGCGAAAAACATGCAGGTTTTGTTATAAATCACGGCAATGCAACCGCAAAAGATGTTGTTGATTTGATAAATCATTGTCGCGACACTGTGTTTAAGAGCACGGGTGTTATTCTCGAACCCGAGGTAAAAATAATATAACGGGAGGAATTGTGTTGTCATTTTCATCCGATGTTAAAAGCGAAATAACAAAAACGGAAAATATTTCTTCCTGTTGCTTTCATGCACAAGTCTACGGGCTTGTGCTTTTTGCTCATTTTTCAAAATACAATCTTTCCATTACAACGGAAAACACAGATGTGTTTGAGCTTTATCTTTCATATCTGAAAGATTACTGCAAAGTTGAACCGACAATAAGCGAAACAGGAACAAAAAAACTTACAGCATATCTTAAAACAGATGAAGATAAAGAAAAGGTTTTTGAAAAATTCGGACATACACTCAAAGAACCCACTCTCAGAATTAACCGTGCAAACATTTCAGATGAATGCTGTTCAGCCGCATTTTTAAGAGGAGCTTTTCTCGCTTGCGGTACTGTTACAACACCCGAGAGAGGATATCATCTTGAGTTTGTTGTTCCTTATAAGAGACTGTGTTCCGATATGATGAAATTCATGGACGAAATCGGTCTAAAACCCAAATATATTATCAGAAAAGGAAATCATATAATATATTTTAAAGACAGCGAAAGTATCGAAGATATTCTTGCGATTATCGGTGCTCAGGAAGCATCGCTTTATGTTATGGGGATCAAGATAGAGAAAGACGTTAAAAATAAAGTTAACAGAAAGCTTAATTTTGAAATATCGAACATAAATAAAACGGTTGATGCCGCTAACATACAGGTTGAAGCTATTGAATTGATAGAAAAAACATCTGGTATTTCTTCACTGCCCGATAATCTTCAGAAAATTGCAAAATTACGGATTGAGAATCCTGAGTCAAGTCTCAGCGAACTTGAAAAATTGCTTGATGAACCTATATCACGTTCCGGAATAAATCACAGACTGAGCAGAATTGTTAAAATTGCGGAAGAAATAAAAAACGGTGATAAATAATGTCTTTTACACATTTACATGTTCACAGTGAATACAGTCTGCTTGACGGTGCATGCAGATTAAACCCTATGCTTGATAAAATCAAAAGCATGGGTCAAACTTCTGTTGCCATAACAGACCACGGTGTCATGTACGGCGTAATTGATTTTTATAAAGCTGCAAAAGCCAAGGGTATCAAGCCGATTATCGGCTGTGAAGTTTATGTTGCACCACGTTCAAGATTCGATAAAGTTCACGGATTGGACAGTGAAAGATATCATCTTGTTTTGTTGTGTAAGGATAATGAGGGATATAAAAACCTTATCAAACTTGTATCCGAAGGTTGGGTAAACGGATTTTATACCAAGCCCCGAATCGATAAAGAGATGATTGAAAAATATCATGACGGATTAATCGCACTTTCCGGTTGCCTTGCTGGCGAAGTTTCAAAAGCACTCCAGAGAAATGATTACGAAGAAGCTAAAAAAGTTGCGGAATGGTATAAAAGTGTTTTCGGAAAAGATAATTATTATCTCGAAATCCAGAATCACGGCATCACGGAACAGCTTCAGATTAATCCGGATCTGATCCGTCTTTCAAAGGATCTCGATATACCTCTTGTTGCAACAAACGATGCTCATTATGTGGACAAGCAGGATGCAAAGATGCAGCAGGTTCTTATCTGTATTCAGACTAACCACACTCTCGGAGAAGATACGGGTCTTGAATTCGGCACGCAGGAATTTTATCTTAAATCCGAAGATGAGATGCTTGAAGTATTTCAGAACTGTCCCGAAGCTGTTTATAATACTGCCTCAATTGCCGAAAGATGCAATGTCGATTTTGAATTCGGTAAAACCAAGCTTCCTCATTTTGATGTTCCTGAAGGATACGGCCATTTTGAATGGTTTTCTTTGCTGTGCAAAAAAGGTCTCATTGAACGATACGGCGAAAATCCGCCAAAAGAATATATTGACAGATTGAATTATGAGCTTGATGTGATCAACAGAATGGGTTATGTTGATTATTATCTTATTGTTCATGATTTTATTAAGCACGCAAAGGATAAAGGAATACCCGTAGGTCCAGGCAGAGGCTCGGGTGCAGCAAGTATCTGTGCTTACTGTATCGGAATAACCGGCATTGACCCGATGAAATATAATCTGCTCTTTGAAAGATTTCTTAACCCTGAAAGAGTAAGCATGCCTGATTTCGATGTGGATTTCTGCTTTGAAAGACGAGGAGAAGCTATTGATTACGTTATCGGCAAATATGGTTCAGACCATGTAGCACAGATTGTTACATTCGGTACTCTTGCCGCTAAAGCTGCAATACGCGATGTAGGCAGAGCAATGGGTATTTCATATTCGGTTGTTGATAACATTGCCAAACAGATACCTAATGAGCTTAATATCACAATAGACAGAGCATTGAAACGCTCCGTTGATTTCAAAAATTTATATGATAAAGACGATGAAGCAAGAGAACTGATCGACATGGCACGAAAGGTTGAGGGTATGCCAAGACACGCCTCAACTCATGCCGCAGGTGTTGTTATCACTCATGACCCTGTTGTATCATATGTTCCTCTTGCAAGAAACGATGAAGCAATCGTTACTCAATTCCCGATGACAACACTTGAGGAATTGGGACTGCTCAAAATGGATTTTCTCGGATTAAGAACGCTTACGGTTATTAAATCAGCCGAGAATATGATAAAAAAACACCGTCATGATTTCAGCATTGATAAAATTGAAATTGATGATAAAGATGTTTTTGAAATGATGTGCTCAGCTCAGACGGAAGGTGTTTTCCAGTTTGAATCCGCAGGAATGAGAAGTGTTTTATCCCAGCTTAAACCCGAAAGTCTGGAGGATTTGATTGCTGTTATTTCGCTTTACAGACCTGGTCCCATGGATTCGATTCCGACCTATATCGAAAACAGACATAATCCCGAAAAAGTTAAATATAAAACACCTCAGCTTAAAAATATTCTTGATGTTACCTACGGCTGCATGGTTTATCAGGAACAGGTAATGCAAATCTGCCGTGAACTTGCAGGATATTCATACGGAAGAGCCGATATTGTCCGACGTGCAATGAGTAAAAAAAAGCATGACGTAATGCTTAAAGAACGTGACCATTTCGTTAACGGCATGGTCGATGAAAACGGAAATATAATCTGCGAAGGTGCCGTCAGAAGGGGAATAGACGAACGAATTGCAAATGATATATTTGATGAAATGATGTCATTTGCTTCATATGCGTTCAACAAGGCTCATGCAGCTGCATATGCTTATGTTGCTTATCAGACAGCTTGGCTCAAATGTCATTATCCGTGTGAATTCCTTGCTGCATTGCTTACTAGCTTCCTTGATAACACGGATAAAGTTGTTCAGTATATCAATGAATGCAACCGACTCGGAATAAAAATCCTTCCTCCCCATGTGAATGAAAGCACGGAAGAATTTGCTGTTTCGGATAACAAAATTCATTTCAGTCTTCTTGCCGTCAAGAATCTAGGTAAAGGTTTTATCAGAAGAATATTTGCGGAAAGAACGTTAAACGGAAAATTCACTGATTTTTACGATTTCTGCCGAAGAATGTACGGCAAAGATTTTAACAGACGTGCAATAGAAAGTCTGATAAAATGCGGTGCATTTGACGGACTTGGTGCAAACAGAAAACAGATGTATTCCGTCATTGATCAGATAATCGAAGAGCTTGATTCTTCCAAACGACGCAATGTTGACGGACAAATTGGTTTTGGTGACCTTACAAATGGGTTTGATGATGATTACAGTCCGTCTGTATCATTCACTTACCCCGATACACCTGAATTTCCGGAGGAATTACTGCTGAAATATGAAAAAGAAGTTTCCGGAATGTATCTGTCAGGGCATCCCATGTCACGTTATAAACAACTGTCTCAAAAGCTTCATTGTGCTGAAATTTCTGCAATATCAAGCGAAGAAAACGGTTTATACAAAGATAATCAGAGGGTTGTTATTCTCGGACTCATAAGCTCCATTAAAAAGAAAATAACCAAAAGCGATTCAACCATGGCTTTTCTGACTGTTGAAGATACTACAGGCGGCATAGAAGTGATTGTATTTCCAAAAACTCTTGCCGAAAAGCCTGCTATGATTTTTGAAGGTAACACGGTTCTTATCCGAGGCAGAATAAGCATGAGGGAAGATGAAGAAACTAAAATTGTTTGTGAATCGGTTGAACCTTGTCCATCAATGGATTCTTTAGCGGCAGAAGATGCCAAACCGCAGAAAAAACAGGCTAAAGGTCTGTTTCTTCGCTTTGATACGGCAACTTCGCCTCAGATTGAATGCTGCAGGAAATTGCTTGCTATTTTTGACGGAAACACGCCCTTATATTATTATTTTTCGGATAAAAAAGAATATCTCAGAAACCCTTTAAAACAGGGGATTGACGTTAACAATGTATTACTCCGTGAACTCAAAAAAATTCTGGGCGAAAACAACGTTATTTATAACAAATAATATCAGTAAAAATTGTTTATTATGTTGACATAATGAGACAAAAAGTGTATTATATAGCTTGAACATTTTTAAGGAGAGTAATTTATTATGAATACTATTGGCGTTTTAACAAGCGGCGGCGATGCCCCCGGTATGAACGCTGCAGTTCGTGCAGTTGTAAGAACAGCATGTGAAAACGGTATAAAAGTTTATGGTATTAACAGAGGATATCAGGGTCTTATTGACGGTGATGTTCGCGAGCTTAATATCAGAAGTGTTTCCGATATAATCCACAGAGGCGGAACTATGCTTTATTCTGCCAGATGCACCGCTTTCAGAGAAGAAGAAGGCATGCAGAAGGCGATTGATACCTGTAAGAAACTCGGCATTGAGGGTATCGTTGTTATCGGCGGCGACGGCTCATTCAGAGGTGCACGTGACCTTTCACTCAGAGGCATTCCCTGCATCGGCGTTCCCGGCACGATTGATAACGATATCGTAAGCTCTGATTATACAATCGGCTATGATACTTGTCTTAACACTGTTATGCAGATGGTTGACCGTGTTAGAGACACAGTTGAATCACACAGCCGTTGCATAGTTGTTGAAGTTATGGGTAACAAATGCGGTGACCTTACTCTTAACGCAGGTATTGCCGTTGGTGCAACTGCTATTGTTATCCCCGAAATCCGCAGTGATATCGAGAAGCATGTTATCGAAAGAATCAGAAGAACACAGAAGACCGATAAGAAGCATTTCATTGTTATGGTTGCTGAAGGCATCGGCGGTGTTGAAGAACTTGCAAGAAAAATTGAAAAAGAATGCGGCGTTGAATCAAGAGCTGTTATTCTCGGTCATGTTCAGAGAGGCGGTTCACCCACAGTACGTGACAGAGTTGCCGCCAGCCAGATGGGTTACAAAGCAGTTCAGCTTCTCATGAACGGCAGCAGCAACAGAGTTGTTGTTCAGAAGGATGACCATATCATTGATTACGATATCTATGAAGCTCTCAGCATGGAACGTACCGTTAACCATGAGCTTTATAAGATTGCTCACGAAATTTCAATCTGAGGTATCAAATGTCCTATAACGAACTTATATCACTTCGTAAAAGAATAATTGAAAGAGAATTCAGTTCTCTAAATGATATGCAAAAAAAAGCGGTCCTCTCAACTGAGGGGCCGCTTTTGGTGCTTGCCGGTGCAGGAAGCGGTAAAACAACCGTTCTTGTAAACAGAATTGCTAATCTTATCAAATACGGTAAAGCTTATTACAGTCAGCAGATTGACTACGAACCAACCGAAAACGAACTCGCTCTTATGCGTGCAGTTGCTGACGGAATTGTTGATGATGTTTTTGATATAGAGCATCTTCTTAAAGTTGATGCCGCTAAACCGTGGCAGATTCTTGCGATTACTTTCACCAACAAAGCTGCAGGTGAGCTTAAAGAACGTCTTGAAAGAATGCTCGGTGAACAGGCTAATGATATCTGGGCAAGCACTTTCCATTCATCATGTGTCCGTATTCTTCGCAGAAATGCAGATTATATCGGATTTTCTTCGAATTTTACCATCTATGATACCGATGACAGCAAACGTGTTATCAAAGACTGTCTCAAACAGCTCGGATTCAGTGATAACATCCTAACTCCAAAGGGTGTACTGGCTGCAATAAGCCAGGCAAAGGATATGCTTATTTCTCCTTCGGAATACATAAAAGAAAACTATATGGATATCCGTAAAAGAAACATCGGTTCAGTTTATGAAGCATATCAGAACAGACTCAAATCCGCTGATGCCATGGACTTTGATGATATTATTGTCAACACGGTAAAACTTCTTCAGAATAATCCGGATGTGCTTGAATATTATCAGAACAAATTCAAATATATCATGGTTGACGAATATCAGGATACCAACCATGCACAGTATCTTCTGACATCTCTCCTTGCAGGCGGATATAAGAATATCTGTGTTGTAGGTGACGATGACCAGAGTATTTATAAATTCAGAGGTGCTACAATCGAGAATATTCTCTCTTTTGAGCATCAGTATAAAAACGCAAAGGTTATCAGACTTGAGCAGAATTACCGTTCAACGCAAAATATTCTTGATGCCGCAAACAAGATTATATCCAATAATCAGAACAGAAAAGGAAAGAGTCTCTGGACAGATAACGGCAAAGGTGATTTAATCACATATCACACCGCAGATTCAGACAGAGATGAAGGCATTTACGTTGCAGACAAGATTTTTGACGGAATAAAAAGCGGTAAGAAATACAGTGATTTTGCAATTCTTTACCGCATGAATTCACAGTCAAACCTTGTTGAGCAGGCGTTTGTCAGAATGGGTATCCCTTACCGACTTATTGGCGGACATAAATTCTATGATAGAAAAGAAATCAAGGATGCTCTTGCATATCTCAGTGTTATAGCAAATCCTAACGACAGTGTCAGACTCCAGAGAATTATAAATGTTCCCAAGAGGGGAATAGGTGATTCTTCGGTTGCCAAAGCACAGGAAATTGCCGACGGTCTCGGCGTAAGCCTTTTTGAAATAATCAGAACTGCTGATGAATTCCCTGTATTAAGCAGAAGTGCAAGGAGGATGACAGAATTTGCACAAATGATTGAAGAATTCATTGATGATATTGATTCAATGGAACTTGCAGAGCTTTATAAAAAAGTCATGAATGTTTCGGGTTATGTTGCATCCCTCTCGCTTGATCCCGAGACAAAAGAAGAAAGAATTGCCAACCTTGACGAACTTGCAAACAATATTCTGAGATTTTCCCGGGAAAATGAGGAAGGTAATCTCAATGATTTCCTTCAGGAAGTTGCTCTCATGACCGATATAGATAACTATAATGCAGAGTCCGAAACCGTAGTTTTAATGACGGTTCATTCTGCAAAAGGCCTTGAATTTCCGGTTGTATTTCTTGTTGGCATGGAGGAGTCGATTTTTCCCTCTGATATGTCATCGATGGCAGGGGAAGATGAAATCGAAGAAGAACGTCGCCTTGCTTATGTTGCGGTCACAAGAGCTAAAAAGCATCTTTATGTTACCCGTGCAAAGCAGAGAATGCTCTTTGGTTCAACAAGATTTAATCAGCCTTCACGCTTCATAAGAGAAATTCCTGAAGAATTACTCGAAAGAACAGGCGAAAATATGCGAGTATTTACTCCTTCACCTTCTGCAAAAACCACTCGCACTCAACCTTCTTCAAGAGGTTTTTCAGGTTCATCTGCAGCAACTTCATTTACTCCTCCTGCAAAAAATACAGTTGTTTTCAACGCAGGAGATACGGTTGTTCATAAAGCATACGGAGAAGGCGTTGTCTTAAGTGCTAAACCTATGGGAAATGATACTTTACTTGAAATTGCCTTTACATCGGCAGGAACTAAAAAGATAATGGCAAATTTCGCAAAGGTTGAGAAGAAATAATTTATGCCCCTTTCACTAATGTGAGAGGGGCTTTTGTATGTCATAAATTATGGACTTGCTCATATAATTTACCAAAGAATTATTGGAGGTAAAAAATGAAAAAGTCCAAACATAATTACAGAATTTATAACGGTAAAATAATCAAGACCGCATTTGAAAACTCAAGAATATATATAATGACGATAATTTTTGCTGCGGGAATAATTGCAGGCTCTCTTTTATTATCATCCGAAGCTGCACTGCCTGAAAAAATTTCAGATATTGTCGAAGGCTTTTCAATTATAAAATCAGAAAACAGTTTATTAAAAAATTTTGTGAATTCACTGTTCACAAACGTTATTTTCATTATAATAAATATTTTTCTCGGATTTTCTCTTATCGGATATCCGTTTTTGCTTATTATACCGTTCTTCAGAGGTCTCGGAATCGGAGCTATCTGCGGATATCTTTATTCCGTACACAGATTAACGGGACTGATATACAGTATTCTGATTATATATCCTGCTGAAATAGTTTCTGTTCTTGCGTTTATGTATGCCTGTAACTCAAGCTGTGAATATTCAAAAAATGCATATTATAAATCGATTCAGGGCAGGGGACAGTTTGAAAAAAATGAAACAAAAATATATCTTTGTAAACAAATGCTGTATATTGCAATATGTGCTGCATCAGCATTGATTGATACATTGTTTTCAAAAATATTCTCAGGTTTTTTTGAAATATGACGGATTATTTAACGGATTTGAATCAACCGCTTGTTTTAACTGTTCATCATGAATATGAGTATAAATTTCCGTTGTAGACAGATTTTCATGTCCGAGAATTTCTTTAAGCTGTAAAGGGTCAACATTTCCGTATTGATACATCAGAGTTGCGGCTGTATGACGAAGTTTATGTGTAGAAAAACCAAGACCGGCAAGACCGCTTCGTGCAAGACATCCTTCAACAATCTTCTGAACACCCTGATTACTGATTCTTTTTTTCTGATTGCTTATAAACAAGGCATCACGGTCTTTGACTCCGTCTGCAGGTCTGACTGCTAAATATCTTCTAATAGCATCAATGCAGGCGTTGTTTAAATATACCGTACGTTCTTTGTTTCCTTTGCCGAGAACAACAAGAGTGTTATCATCCTTAATATGAGAAATATTTATTCCGACAAGTTCCGAGAGTCTCAAACCGCAATTAAGAAAAAGAGTAAGAATGCAGAAATCTCTTTCTTTGAACTTACCGTCAACACTGTTTAATAATTTCAGACTCTGCTCAAGCGTAAGATACTTTGGCAGAGATTTCTTAGTCTGAGGAGATTCGAGAAATGCTATACGATTTTCCTTTATTTTATTGTTAACTTCAAGATATTTGTAAAAACGTTTAATTGCAACAGCTTTTCTTGCACGGGAATTATTATCGTTTTTTCTTTCATTTCTGCAAAAATACAGAAATGCATAAGCATCTTCAAGCGTAACGGAACAAATCTGTTCATCGGTCATCAGAGAAATATTGATTTCATCAAATTCTACCGATTTATCACACAAACCTTTTGATTTTGCAATAAATCTGAAAAATAATCTGAGATCAGAACCGTATTCAAGAACGGTTAACTGAGATTTATCTTTGATGCCCGCAAGATACTCAAGATACTGTCTGACTAAAAACGGTAATGTTATAATTTCTTCCTGACGCATAATTTTTCCTCCAAATGCAAAAGGGTATGCTATATTTACATTATAGCATACCCTGATTTAAAAATCAATACAATTATACAAAATAAATGTTTTGTATAATTAAGGGGAGGGTTATAAAAAGCTTATATATATTCATATAAAGGAAGAATTCCGCCGATATCATCAAGAAGACCTTTTTTTAGCTCAACGATTTCGATATTATGTTTGTTTAAAAAATCAATTATCTTATTGCAGTCTTTGTGGCTCGACATTTCTCCGTTGAATGCAATCTTATTATCTGATATCTTTCCGCAACATCCGCCGATGAATCCGTAATTGTATCCTTTCAATCGAATGGAGCCTTTTGAAATGAACAAAGCATCGTTCAGAAAATTTCCAGCGGCTGCAAAGATGGATTCGTCATCTGTAATAATTGCATTTTCATTAACTATGCAAATCGAACATTTGGTGTATCCTTGATTAACATTTATAATTCTGTAACCGTTTTTATACGCGTGTTCAAGAATTTGCTTTGATACCGTTTTTTCATTACATATGATATGATTGCCGACTATCGCACAGTTAAGCCTTACATCCTCAGGATATTTGTTTCCTGCTGACTCTTTTATAATTATATGGTTGAATTTTTGCTCTGACTCCCCTATGCACAAATGTTCGTTTTGACAAAAAATGATATCTTTACCAAAATGAAGAATTTGTAAATCTGCATGAGAACCAACAGGCACAGGCAGCAAAGGATTATTATTTATAATATATGTATTGATACCCAGGCGGTTTAATTCTTTAATTGACTCCCCTGCCATACAGCTTATTGCCGCTGCTGCAACCGGATTTTGAGGCAGATTTGCCTTTTCAATAAATTTATACTGATGCATTGAATGCTTCATTAACATTTCTTGCTCCGACTATTTCAATATTTCCTTTAAAACCTTCGGAAAGCGTTTTAAGATTATGCTTCGGTATAATACAACGTTTAAACCCGAGTCTTTCGGCTTCTTTGATTCTTTGTTCACAGAAAGAAATACTTCTTAGCTCACCGCCGAGACCGATTTCACCGATTGCGAGAGTATCATCTCTTATAGGTACATCCTTTAAGCTTGAAATAAGAGCGAGTGCAACAGAAAGGTCGGTTGCAGGTTCATCGAGACGAAGTCCGCCGACAACATTGATATAAGCATCGCAGTTATTAAAAAAATACCCCGAACGCTTCTCCAATACAGCAAGAAGCATATTCATTCTGTTATAATCAAATCCTGTTGCATTTCTTCTTGCATTTCCGTAATTGGAGGATGATACAAGTCCTTGAACCTCTGCAAGAATAGGTCTGCTGCCTTCCATAACACACGCTATGCAAGTTCCTGCTGTGTCTTTGGGTTTGCCCGAAATCAGCATCAAAGAAGGGTTGACAACTTCTACAAGACCTTTATCGAGCATTTCAAACACGCCGATTTCATTTGTTGAACCGAATCTGTTTTTGACAGCTCTTAATATTCTGTATGAAAGATGACGTTCACCCTCAAAATACAGAACACAGTCAACAATATGCTCAAGAACCTTCGGTCCCGCAATATTGCCGTCTTTATTGACATGGCCGACAAGTATTGTGGGAATTCCCAGGCTTTTTGCACAATACATAAACAGGTTTGTGGATTCTCTGACCTGCGTAACACTTCCCGGCGAAGAACTGATTTCCGAAACACTCATCGTCTGAATTGAATCAACGATTACAAGATCGGGTTTTGTTGATTTTATATATTCAATAATGCTCTCCACATCGGTTTGAGTCATTATAAAAAGGTTTTCTGTTGAAACTCTCAGTCTGTTAGCACGAAGTTTGATCTGTCTTGCTGATTCCTCACCGGAAACATATAAGATTTTAAGGTTTTTGCCAAGATGTTCACAAATCTGAAGCAGGATTGTCGATTTGCCGATACCCGGATCACCGCTTAAAAGCACAAGAGAGCCTTTAACTATTCCGCCGCCAAGCACACGGTCAAGCTCTGACATTCCTGTTTTAAATCTTATCTCATCATCGGTATCAATTTCGTTTATTGTCTGTGCAAAAACAGATTTTGAAACAGATTTGGATGTTTTTTGCTGCTGAGGTGTTCTTAAATCCTCTTCCATTGTATTCCATTCATTGCAGGTGGGACAACAACCGTACCATTTTGCACTTTCATGTCCACATGATGAACAAATATATATTGTTTTTGATTTTGCCGCCATTTTTACAGCTCCTTTGATGTTTTCAGATAATCGCAAATGCCGATTGCAATCATAAAAGCAAGTTTTCTTTGATAATTTTCATCCTTTAATTTTGCGGTTTCGTCAGCATTGGACAAAAATCCGCATTCTACCATAACGGCAGGTGTCTGAGCATGATGCAAAAGATAGATATCGGTTCCGCTTTGTTTTATTTCACGGGTATTATCTTTTTGTAAAACAGAAATCACGGATTGTCTTATTGAGTTTGCAAGAATGCTCGATTCGGGATTATTTTTAGAATAAAAAATCTGAGTTCCGTAATAAATCGGATCCGAAAAATGATTCTGATGAATGCTTACAAAAACTGAATCATCTGTGTTATTTATAATGCTCAATCTGTTCTTTAAATCTGAAATTTTTTTGTTTCTTATTGTATTTGCCGATTCGTCATGAATGGAGATATCTTCCGTTCTTGTCATAACGGTGTTTATTCCCATTGATTTCAATATACTTTCAAGCTTTAATGCAATCTGAAGATTGAGGTGTTTTTCAAGTGTTCCGTCATCTGCGCTTGTGCCGCCGTCAACTCCACCATGACCGGCATCAACAATAACCGTTGCATTGATTAACTTGTCAGACGAAGCATCAACCGCTGTCATTTTCGATACAACAAC
This sequence comes from Acutalibacteraceae bacterium, assembly GCA_045542715.1. Taxonomy (GTDB): domain Bacteria; phylum Bacillota; class Clostridia; order Oscillospirales; family Acutalibacteraceae; genus CAG-177. The sequence continues at coordinate 23,017 of JAZQLN010000054.1, read as the reverse complement.
TGAACCGAATGTAACAGAGCTTAAAATCAATAACAGAACAGCAGATAAGATGATTTTATTTCTCGCCTTATAGGATATAACAATTTTCATCAAATCACTCCGAATATCATTTTAATAAAAGATATGCAGAGCAAACGAAATAATTAACCGTGATTTTTACGGTAATCTATGTAATCCTGCAGAATCATAACTGCGGCTACCTGGTCAACAACTTCTTTTCTTTTCTTTCCTCTTGTATTGGTTGTGTTAAGAACATTATGAGCACTGACCGTCGTCAGCCTCTCATCGCGTAAAACGGCTTCTATCCCGGCTGCTTTAGATAATTTATCTGCAAACTCGCGGCATTTCATAGCTCTCTCCCCTATCGATGAATCCATATTCTTGGGAAGACCGACAACAAGAAGCTCCGCCTTGTATTTTTGAGCCTGAACAACAATTTCGTCAATTACCCTGTCTTCATTCCATTCCTTGATAACACAAACAGGAGAAGCAAGCATTTCAAACTTGTCGCATACGGCTACACCTGTTCTTGCATCACCGTAATCAATTGCCATTATAATCAAAAAATCATTCCTTATTCAAAAATTGCGGAGTTTGTCCCCAAAAACAAACTCCGCATTAATCATTTATCTTTCACCGATAATCTCATCGATTACATTTTCAAGATTACCGACAATCTGGTCTACCGTATTGTTTCCTGCCGAGGTAGTGCCCTGAGTTCCGCCTGATGATGTTGTTGCGGATGATGAGTCTTTTGTTTCTTCAGGCGGCTTGTAACTGCATGAAGTACATTTTGCGGGTAGACTTGATAATTTGAACCAGCCTTTAGCTGTTGAACTGCAGTTTGAGCCTGCGAGCTTTCCGGTGCTTCTGCAATATCTTTTTTCAACAACATTGTTACTCTTCGGAAATTCTTTCTCCTCAAGACCTTTATGAAGTTCATCAAAAACAGTCATAAAAACCTTACCGCCCGGGTTAACAGAAACACCGAGTGATTCGGGCTGGTCAAATCCGACCCAAACAGCGGCAACATAATAAGGTGTGCCCGCACAGAACCAACGGTCTTTATCACTAGTTGTTGTACCTGTTTTAGCCATAATCTGGAATTTACGAACATTGGATGCTTTTCCGTAGTAACTTGTATCAACAGTCTGAAGCAGTTCACACATAATATCGGAAGTTTCCTCGGAGATTGCCTGCTGATAACGAGGCTGTTCGTTGCTGAGAAGAACTTCAGTTCCCTGGCTGTTTGTAACTTTATAATATGAATACGGAAAATAATATTTACCGCCGTTACCGAACGTCGCATATGCAGCAGCCATTTCAACGGTTGTGGTGCCGTAAGTCAGAGCACCCGTTGCAAGAGGTGCAAGTGCTCTGTCGGCCTCTTCGTCAAGTTTGGAAAGGTGGAATCTGTCTCTGAGATATTCAAAAGAATTATCAATTCCCAATTCATAATTAATGATTCTTGCGGGAACAGTGTTAAGCGATTTCTGGATTGCGTATTCAACGGTTACGTTGCTTCCCGATCCGTAGCTTTTATCAACATTATGGGGCCAACGTTTACCGTTGATAAAAATGGCAGAGTCTTTAACAGTGCTTGCATAATTGAGAAGATTCAGATCGATTGCGGGAGCAAAAGTAGCAATAGGCTTGATTGTTGAACCGGGCTGTCTGTATGAATTTGCAGCTCTGTTAAGACCGAGTTTACCGGATTTTTCGCCCGCTTCGCCGACAATTGCAACAACCCTGCCGGAGTAGTCCATTATCGTCATTGCCGACTGAACAAGTTCACCGTCATCATTTTTTAGATTCGGGAAACCCTTTCTGTTAACATAGATGTTTTCAAGTGTTTCCTGAACATCAAGATCAACAGCAGCGTAAATTTTAAGACCGCCGTACAAAAGCTTATCCGATGCCTGCTGCTTGGAATATCCGTATTCTTCCATAAGATCTCGCTGAACGCACTGTCTTACATAGTCAACATAGAAGCTGTTGATGATTTCTTCATCTTCTTCTTTTACGGCATTCTCGTCAACCTTGGGAACATAGTTTTCGCTGTTTGTAAATATAAGTTCAAAGTTACAGGCTTCGTCATATTCTTCTTTTGTAAGGAAACCGTGACCTTCATACATCTGCTTAAGACAGTAAAGCTGACGGTCTCTGTTTTTATCCGGATTAAGAAGAGGATTATATTTTGTAGGAGCCTGAGTGATTGAAGCAATAACGGCACACTCTGCGGCATTAAGCTCGCTGACATCTTTGCCGAAATACTTTTCGCTTGCGGTTTTAACGCCGTAGCATCCGCTGCCGAGATACAAAGTATTCAGATACGCCTCAATAATCGTATCTTTATCGTAATTCTTTTCAAGATTCAGAGCTGAAAGAATTTCGTAGAACTTTCTGACAACGGTAACTTCTTTTTTATTGGTAAGGTTTTTGATAAGCTGCTGAGTAATTGTTGAGCCGCCTTGTCCGAGGTTATCCGATACAACGATAACGCCTATCGTTCTGACCCAGTCAACGCCGTGATGCTCTTCAAATCTTGTGTCTTCAAGAGCAATGAAAGCATTCTTCATATACGGTGACATATCATCGAGGTCAACCCAGACTCGGTCTTCCTCTCCGTGAAGACGGGCAATTTCTACCGTATTGCCGTTTTTATCATAAGCATAAATAAACGATGTCTGGTTTTGATTCTCTTTATATTCATCAAGATTTACAATCAAATCACCGTTAACATAGGAAACAACGCTTATCAGCATATATGACACAACAACCAATGCAGTTAATGCAACAGTGCTGAAAAGTCCGAAAAACACAAGCGAAATTTTACTTGGCTTCTTCTTTCTTTTTTTCTTGGAAGTACTCAAAATGACAGCCCCCTTTTGTTGACTTCATATTATTTTTCAAAAATTAAGCAGGGATTTAAAATCCTTGAGTTTGGACTCAAACTCCAATCTTTCCGTTTCGTTTTTATCTTCCGGTTCAGTATCCGAATCACTCTCCGTCAGCGGCTCGGAACAAAGATTTTTTTCAATTCTTTTTAACCGTGATAAAATTTCAACATCCATTGCATTTCCGCTTATCTTATCAGTTAAATCAAGAAAATCGGAACGGAGTTTTTGATTTTCCGCTTCAAGCTCAGAAATCTTAGCAAGAGCGTTTTTATAATTTTGCTCACATGAATTATATTTATCAATCAGATAACTGATATAAAAATCAGTCTGATCAACATTATAACCTTCTATGCATATATCGATTTTTGGAGGATTCATGAAATCACCTTATGTTTATTATTTGAGTTTATCTCTGAATTTAACAGAATTACATATGAATCCTGCAGCAAAAAGCAAAAGCAGAATCGGCAGAAAAACAATTATAAGTAATGCACCGATAACAATTACAGCCGGACCCTTTTTGCTCTCTTTAACTTCAATTTCAAATCTTCGTTTTGCTTCTTTACAAATTACGGCGGATTCTGCTGATGAAACCAAATCGTAAATGGGTAATTCAGCATTATAGGAATCTATTTTTGAATTGCAGAGTAAAGGCTCGACAAGTTCAACCAGACTCGGAACGACCTTTGTTATTTTTTTCAGATCTATACGAAGTATTCTTAATACACTATCGAGAATACTCAAAAAACCGAGTGTGATTTTATATGTAGGTGATTCAGCGGAATATCTGCTTTCACCCGAGAAAAGGCTGATGACAAGCTCGATAATCAGATCAACAACTTTTTTATCTTTGATATCTTCGTAATCTGAAGGTTTGAGACCTGTTTCTTTCTTTGTCCATTTAGCAACAGTTCCGATTTTCAATGAATTAAGGAACTTGAATACAGGTTTGACAATCCATCCGAATTTGTAGACAAGTTTAGGTTTGATACTGATTGCTTCAACCAATCTTGCAAGCTTGTCTATGTCTTCACCTGCTGTTTTAACAAGATTTCGGACAACACCGACAAGCTGATCTTCAAGAATATCCCGAAGGTTTTTACCTTCTTTGATAAAAGTATCAGGAGTTTTAATTAAATCAGTTGATAAAACAACTTTATTTTCATCGGGAATAAACGTTGCTTTTCTTATCGGACCGGGATAACCTATGGGTGAACCTGTGCATATATCATAAATAACATTACCTTTTTTGCTCTGATAAGCAGAAACATCCTGGATATGTGTATGACCCGTAAAGATAAATTGAACTCCGATATCCGCTAACTGTTCAAGACGTTTATCATAATCACCGAGCATATTACCTCTTCCGATAATCTCGTAAATCGGAGAAGGTGCAATAAGAGGATGATGTGTCATTGCGACAATGAACTGATTGTCTTCTCTTGCTTTTTCAGCCTGCTCGGTTATCCACTCGAAACATTCATCAGAAAATCCGCTTTTACCGTTAAGGTTCGTGTCATCATTTAAAGCAAAAAGTCTGTATCCGTCGCAAAGCTGAACAACATATGACATACTCTGACGGTGAACCGCTATTGCTTCATCCGGACCGAATTCACGGTACATATCATAAAGCATATCGCGGGTTGCGGCAGGAATTTCAATTCTTTCGTCATCTCTGTATGCGTGAGTTTTTCCTTCGCCTCTGTAATCATGAGTAGCCGTAATAACATATACTTTTTTACCGCACTTTTTAAACTCGCGAAGCATTCCGATGAATTCTTCATGAGATACAAGCTCACCGTTGTTTGTTACGTCGCCCGAAATCAAAACAATATTATTATCTTTATCTTCGGCAATCTGTTCAAAAGCGGCAGAGAGAACCTCTGCACAACCGGCAAGAAGCTTCTGACTTTTGAGATTGTCAAATTCATAAGCCTTGCCTGATGTTCCGATTTTCTTTGAATAATAATGTGTATCCGTTAAAACATAAACGGTAAGCGGTGAAAGCATCATTTATTTATCATTCCTTCTTGCAATATCAACAAGATTTTTGTAGCTTATTGCCATTGAATCTCTGGGATCGATTTCACATATATCCTGTTCAATAACAATATATTTAACGCCCGTTTCTTTACATTTATTATAAATTGCATCCAGATTAAGATTGCCTGTTCCGATTTCAACGAATTTAGGTGTATGATTTGTTATACCGTAATCCTTGAAATGGCAAACCTTCATTCGGCCCGCTATCTTTTCTATATAATCACACGGATTAACACCGCCGAATTGGAACCAATATGTATCACCTATAAAACTGAATTCTTCAGGTTCTGTATCTTCAATAAGCATATCGAAAATTCTGCGGCCGTTATCAAGTTTTGCAAATTCAAATGCATGGTTATGATAAGCAAACTGCAAACCGTTATCATGCATTCTCTTGCCGATTTCACTTGTAACCTTTATGAATTCTTTGATTGATTCGGCATTTTCTCTGTATTTATCGGGCATACCGCCGATACCGAGTGTATCGCATCCCATCATTTTATGTTCTTTCATAACGGTATCAAGGTCAGTAAGCATTCTGTCAAACGATGTATGAGTTACACAAACGTCCATGTTGTATTTTTCAACAAGATATGCTACTTTATCAGCAGGAATCGGACCTATTCCGGATATCTGAATAACATTTATACCGATGCTGTTAAGAAACTTGAATGTTTCTTCGCAGTCTTCATAAGTTTTAATATAATCTCTGAGAGTATAAAGCTGTGCACCAAGTTTGATTGAACTCATAACAACACCTCTGATTTATAATTATTTATATTATATATTATTTTATAATAATATGCAAGTTTATTAAGGATTTTTTTTGAATATCCGTCATATATTTGATTGAATGGAGTGATGTGATTGTTCAGTATTATTGCAGATTTGATAACAAAAGGATTCCTGTTTTTTGCGTTGCATATAAAGCAAGCAGGTTCGTTCCCTACGGCACTGTCATCCAAAGAAGAAAAAGAACTGCTGGAAAGATTTAAAAAAGGAGATATTGCCGCCAAAAACACTCTTATCGAACACAATCTGAGACTGGTTGCACACATTGTTAAAAAATATCTTTCAACCGGAACAGAGCAGGATGACCTGATTTCAATAGGAACAATAGGACTTATAAAAGCGATAAATACATTTGATGAATCAAAAGGAATAAAACTCGGAACATATGCTTCAAAATGTATTGATAACGAAATTCTTATGCATTTCAGAAATCTTAAAAAAACATCACAGGATATATCGATAAGCGAACCGATCGACTCTGACAGTGAGGGCAATCCCCTGACTCTTATGGATATAATCTGTGTTGAAGACAGTGTTATAGACCGCGTTGACAATAAAATTATGGAAGAAAAATTATACAGATTTATAGAAGAAATATCCGATGAACGTGAAAAAATGATTATAATATTGCGATACGGATTATACGGAAGTATCCCTCTGACGCAAAAACAAATTGCCAAAAAGCTCGATATATCGCGTTCATATGTAAGCAGAATTGAAAAAAGAGTTATAAATGATTTAAAAGAAAAATTTGATGAAAGAAAAAAGAGCTGCCGAAAAATCAGCAGCTCCGATTATAAACAAAAGTTATTTAATGAAAAGAACAACAAGAGTTGAAACAAGTGAAAGAACAAAGAAAACCACAGCAAGAACCTTTGTAATTTTTACAAACTTCTGCTCAATTGTTTTGCTTTTACCTTTGCCGAGAAATGTTTCAGCACCGCCTGCGATTGCGCCTGAAAGACCTGCCTGACGGCCTTCCTGAAGAAGAACAACTGCTACAAGAGCGAGAGATGTAATAATAAGCACAATGCCTAACACGATTTCATACCATGCCATAGGTCAAATACCTCCAAAAATTTTTGTACTAATGGATTTTAACATAAATAATTGATAAATGCAAGTGTTTTTTTAATTTATTTGGAAAAATGTTCAATGAATTCAAGATGATATTCTGCATATCATACTAACGCGGAGAAAAACGCGTTTGCTTTCGCCGCTTATAACTCGGAATAATGCTGTTATTCCGATATATATGCCGTTCAGAATGGGGAAGCCCGATTCTGAACGGTTTTTTTAAAATGTAATCTGCTCTCCTTCATCCTCCGAGCTGAGCAACGCTCCTGCCGCAGGAAGATTTTTTGCTTTATATCTGTGTGCCTTGGAGAATTCTCCTTCAATATAATATCTGGCATTCATAAGTCTGTGACCCTTTTTCAAAGTCATAACAGCAACGCCGATAGTGTCTTTTGTGGTTTTGGGTGAAATAACGGCAGTGTTGATAAGAAGATGTCTTCCTGAGCTTGAAACAACAACAATCTCTTTATCTTCGGATATATGCATTATAGCAGCTACAGGAGATTTATCAGAAAACGCTTTGATGAGCTTTTTGCGTTTGGTAACGGTCTGATATGCTTTCATATCAACCTTTGCCACCTTACCGTTTTCAAAGAAAAAGAGCATATATCCCGAATAATCGGATGTGATTGCAAGATAAACGGGATACTCTCCTTCTTCCATTTCAAGCTTTGCGGGGATATAATCACCCATAACACTTGCTTTGGAATCGTCGAACGAATATGCATTGGTTTTATAAACCTGACACTTGTTGGTAAAGAAGAGAAGCTCAGTTGCGTTTGTGGTTTCAAATGTCTGTGAAATTTCATCGCCTTCTTTGAGCTTCTGTGCACCACTCATACGAAGTGAAAGAGGAGTGATTTTCTTGAAATATCCTTCTTTGGTAAAGAAAAGATGAACAGGATAATCGGGAATTTCTTCTCCTGCGGGAGAATCATCAATTTCCGATGCATAAATAATTTCGGTTTTTCTCGGTTTACCGTATTTCTTAATAACCTCCTTAAGCTCATAAATGATAATCTGTCTGATACGTCTGGGAGTTTCAAGAATATCATTCAGATCCTTAATTGCGGTTTCAAGCTTTTCAATATCCTGCAATCGTTTAAGAATATATTCTTTGTTAAGATGACGAAGCTTTATTTCGGCAACATATTCTGCCTGTATCTTGTCAATCTTAAATCCTATCATAAGGTTGGGAACAACCTCGGATTCTTCATCTGTATTTCTGATAATCTTGATAGCCTTATCAATATCAAGAAGAATCTTTTCAAGACCTCTCAACAGATGAAGTCTGTCTGTTGCTCTTTTTAAATCAAAAGCGGTTCTTCTTCTGATGCATTCCGTTCGGAAATCAATCCATTCATTAAGAAGTTCGGAAACGCCGAGAACCTTGGGAGACCCCTTGACAAGAACATTAAAGTTACATGAAAATGTATCCTGCAAAGGTGTTGAATCATAAAGCTTTTTCATCAGCTTTTCAACATCCGTTCCCTTTTTGACATCAATGGTTATTTTTAAACCTCTTTTATCGGTTTCATCGCGGATGTCACTGATTTCTTTTATAGAACCCGCCTTTATTTTTTCGATAATCCTGTCTATGATTGCTTCAGAGGTTGTTGTAGGCGGAATTTCGGTAATATCTATACAGCCGTTTGATTTATCATAGCTGTATCTTGCTCTTACCTTGAATCCTCCCCTGCCCGTACGGTAAATTTCATCAATAACATTTCTGTCATAAATCAAAAATCCTCCGCCGGAAAAATCGGGACCTTTAAGAGTGTCTGCAACATCATGCTTGGGATTTCTCAGAAGTTCAATTGTTGTGTTACATACTTCTTCAAGATTAAACGAACAAATAGAGCTTGCCATACCGGCTGCAATACCGGTATTGGCATTAACAAGAACACTGGGATATGTCACGGGCAGAAGAACGGGTTCTTTCATTGTGTTATCATAGTTATCAACAAAATCAACCGTATCCTTATCGATATCGTTAAAAAGCTCCGTACATATCTTATCAAGTTTTGCTTCGGTATAACGGGAAGCAGCCCACATCATATCTCTTGAATAGGCCTTACCGAAGTTACCTTTTGAATCAACATAGGGATGGAGAAGTGCTTCATATCCCTTTGAAAGGCGGACCATTGTTTCATATATTGCTGCATCGCCGTGAGGGTTAAGCTGCATTGTACGTCCGACAATATTAGCCGATTTTGAACGGTTGCCCGTGAGCAGACCCATTTTATACATTGTATAAAGAATCTTTCTGTGAGACGGTTTAAAGCCGTCTATTTCAGGAATGGCACGGGACATGATAACACTCATTGCGTAGGGCATGAAGTTAAGCTCAAGAGTATCGGTTATCTGCTGATTAACAACATCGCCGGCACCGAGAATATGCGTTTTATCATCAAGAGTTTCAACGGGTCTTTCTGAACCCTTTTTAGGTTTTTTAGCCATATTTTTTAACTCCGTTTATTTTATTATGATATATCAGCCATATCGATATAAAGATGACCGTTTTCAGCGATATGTTCTTTTCTGCCTGTGAGGTTATCGCCGAGAAGCAAATCAAATTTATCAGCTGTTTCCTGAGCAAACGAAGGCTCAATTTTGATAAGTCGTCTTGTTGCGGGATTCATGGTTGTAAGCCACATCATATCGGGATCGTTTTCACCAAGACCTTTTGAACGCTGAACGGTATATTTTCTGTTGCCGATTTCTTCAAGAGCATCTGATTTTTCCTTTTCTGAATACGCAAACCATGTTTCGTCGCCGCTTGTAATTTCATACAGAGGTGATTCCGCTATAAAAACTTTTCCTTCTTCAAAAAGAGTCGGCATAAGGCGGTAAATCATTGTAAGGATAAGCGTGCGTATATGAAATCCGTCAACATCGGCATCGGTACAGATAATGATTTTATTCCAGCGAAGCAAATCGAGATTGAAAGAAATCATATCTTTGCCTTTTTTCTGCTTTGAACCGACTTCTACACCGCAACCGATAACCTTGATAAGGTCGGTTATAATGTCACTTTTGAATATACGGTCATATTCGGATTTAAGACAGTTAAGAATTTTACCTCTGACTGGCATAATTGCCTGATATTCTGAATCTCTTGACTGCTTACAGGCACCCATGGCCGAGTCACCCTCTACTATGAAAAGCTCACGTAATTCGGGATCTTTGCTTCTGCAGTCAACAAACTTCTGAATTCTGTTGGTAAGATTACCGACATTCTGAATAAGAGATTCTTTCATGCCCTGTCTTGTCTTTTCTGCTTTGACACGGCTTCTCATATTGATAAGAATCTGGTCGGTTATCTTATTGGCTTCAATCGGATTTTCAATGAAATAAATTTCAAGCTGATGCTTGATAAAATCTGTCATTGCATCCTGAATGAATTTATTTGTAATAGCCTTTTTGGTCTGATTTGCATAGGAAGTCTGAGTTGAGAACGATGAAATAACAAGAACAAGACAGTCTTCGATATCCTGGAACGTTATTTTGCTGTCGCTCTTCTGATATTTGTTATTCTGTTTTATAAATGAATCAATCTGCGACACAAAACCGAGTCTGGTTGCTTTATCGGGTGAACCGCCATTTTCAAGAAAACTCGAATTATGATAGAATTCTTTCAATTGAACCTTGTTAGAAAATGTTAAAGAAAAATTCATTTTAAGCTTGTAATCCGGCAAATCTTCACGGTCTCTGCCCACAGCGTCGCCGTGCCATGTCTGAACGGAGGTAAGCGAATCTTCACCTACACATTCTTTAACATAGTCTTCAATACCGTTTTCATAAATATATTCGTAAGTTTCAAAGCTTTTACCGACCTGATTCTTAAGGATAAAGTGAACACCGGCATTGACAACGGCCTGCTTTTTGAGAGTATCCTGAAAATATTCAAGAGGAATATCAATATCCGTAAAAACTTCAAGATCGGGAAGCCATTTGATTCGTGTTCCCGTATCTTTTTTATTATACTCCTCTTTTATCATATCACCGACAATAAAACCTTTTTTGAAATTGAGGAGATATCTGTATCCGCCTGTATGCACTTCAGCTTCCATATAATCCGATGCAAACTGAGTTGAACAGAGACCGAGACCGTTGAGACCGAGCGAATATTCATAACTTCCGTTGTTGTTCGTGTCGTACTTACTGCCGGCATACATTTCACAGAAAGCAAGTTCCCAGTTATATCTTTCTTCTTTTTTGTTATAGTCAACAGGCAGTCCTCTGCCGAAGTCCTGAACTTCAATTGAATGGTCAGCATATCTTGTAACGATTATTTTATTGCCAAAACCTTCTCTAGCTTCATCAATTGAGTTTGAAATGATTTCAAATGCAGCATGCTGACAGCCGTCAAGACCGTCAGAGCCGAAAATAACGGCAGGTCTTTTTCTGACTTTGTCAGGACCTTTGAGCAAGGTCATGCTTTCGTTATTATATTCGGGTTTTTTAGCCATTCGGTTAGTCCTCCCAAAATTTCGCAAATTTTACCGATAGTATTATACCACATATTGACGCAATGTCAAGCAAAAGCACAATACGTTGAAAAACATTTTCTTTTATATTTATATTATAGTCAACAACAAGTCCCAAAAAACGGACAAAAAGAGCACCCGACCGAAATCAGGTGCTGAAATGTAGATTATAAAATTGTTTTGTCTTTTCTCTGCATTCTGAGATATGAACCCGACGGAATGTCAACGGGACAGTCAAAAGAAAGTTTCATCATCGGATGCGGTGCGTTATCAATCAATTCTCCGTCTTCATTTCTGAGGTTGGAAACGGTAATTCTGAAAGGTTCTTTTCCTTTTATCATTATTTCAAGCTCATCGCCGTCAAAAAATCTGTTTCTCTGCGAGGCATAAAGAATACCGTTCTCCCATTTTTCGGCAATTGCGGCAACATCCCATTCACGGACATAACCTCCGTTATAGAATATCTCGGCATCATCCATGGGTGACGAATAATAGAAACCTGTGCAATACTGACGGTTGCTGACTTTTCTGACTTCATCCGTTATCCATTGTTCAGGCTTATAATCACTTGCAAAACCCGATGATTCGTAGCCGTCAATGGCACATCTGTATGCGTTAACGGAAACTGCGGTATAATATGCTGATTTGGCTCTGCCTTCAATTTTAAAGCTGTTTATACCTGCCTCAGCAAGCTCGGCAATATGTTCAATAAGACACATATCACGGGAATTCATAATATATGTACCTGTATTATCCTGCTCAATCGGAAAAAATTCATCGGGACGCTTTTCTTCAAGAAGAGCATATCTCCAACGGCAGGGCTGAGCACAGTCTCCCCTGTTGGAATCTCTGCCTGTCATATAATTGGATAAAAGACATCTTCCCGAAAAAGAAACACACATTGCACCGTGAACAAAAGATTCGATTTCAAGGTCTTTCGGAGTTTTTGCACGTATTTCCGCAATATCTTCAAGAGAAATTTCTCTTGCCGTTACTATTCTTTTTGCACCCAATTCATAAAAAGCGTTTGCAGCTGCATAGTTTGTAATACCCGCCTGCGTTGAAATATGAATTTCGACTTTGGGAGCATATTTTTTTACCATCTGAAGAACACCGATATCGGTAACAATCAGTGCATCAACACCGCTGTCCTGTGCATACTCAAGGAATTCGGGGAGCTTATCAAGCTCATTGTTTCTCGGTACCGTGTTACAAGTAAGATAAACTTTCGTACCCATGCCGTGAGCATAATCACATGCAGATTTTAATTCATCGCCCGCAAAGCTTGCGGCTGCCGTTCTCATGCCAAAACAATCGGAACCGAGATAAACAGCATCCGCACCGTATGAAACAGCTGCTTCAAGACGTTCTCTGTCACCTGCCGGAGCAAGAAGCTCCGGCTTTATAATTTGTTTCATAAATAATCTCCTAACGGCTGTTTGCTTTCAGAACTTCAATGCCGTTTCTGTCATGTTCTGCCTGAGTTTTAGCCATATAAATTTTACCGAATTTATCATGACGGAAGAAATAATAGTTTGTATCATCGGGGAAAAGAGCTGCATAAATCGCATCGTTGCCCGGATTACATATCGGTCCGGGAGGAAGGCCCTGTGAAATATAGGTATCATAGCTCTGCTGATAATTGAATGCTTCTGCAGCTGTAACGTTAGGTGAAATATAACGTTTGATATAGTTAGCTGTTGAGTCACATCCGAGAAGAGGCCATGAAACGGAATGATTCAGTCTGTTATGCAAAACAGAGGAAACGAGTCCCATCTGATCTTCATCTGCTGCTTCACGCTGAATAATCGAAGCGATAATCAGAACTTCATCACGTGTAAGACCGAGCTTGATTCTTTGTTCTTCATATTCTTCGGTCCATTTGTTTTCACTGCCGTCAAGGAATTTTCTGATTACGCTGTTTGCATCGCTCTTTTCATAAAACTCATAGGTATCGGGATAAAAATAACCTTCGAGTTTGAATGTTCTGTTAGGATTATCGGGAATTTCATCAATAAAATCATAATTGAATGTTGCACCATTAAGAGATGCAAGAAGCTCGTTTTTGCCGCAAACACCGAATTCAGATATTTTGTCGAACATCTGATAAATTGTCCATCCTTCGGGAAATACAAGTGTAACAGTATCCGCAGTATGCTGAACACCTTTGAATTTTGAAAGATATCCTTCAAGGCCGAGATTCTTTTCTACATAATAAACATCGCTTATATAGGTCGGTTCTTCAGGCTTTTCGGATTTATTGATATTTTTCAAAAAGTTAATTGTGTTGTAATAAAACTTACAAAACTCTTTCTGTTTAACAAGATCGTTTTCAGCAAGCAAATCAATAACCTGATTAGTTGTAAGACCTTCGGGAACCGTAACAGTTACCGTTTCATCGGTTCTCGACAAAGCAAGAACATCATTGATGCAGGTAATCGCAAAAGCAGACAGTGCACCGGTAAATATCAATACAATAATAAACAGAACCGCAACTGCTGAACTGAAAGCTTTTTTCTTTCTTTTTTTACCCTTCGAACTCTGTTTCTGTTCGGGAACAGGTTGTGAAATCTGAACAGGCTTAACAGGTTTTCTGTTCGAAAAATAGATCTCACCTTTATACTGAGGCTGATGGTCGTCAAAATCAAGGCTCGGAACATCTTCATCAATATGAACCTCAAACTTTTTCCTGTCCTGCTGAACAACAGGAGGAGGCATCAGCTTATCGAGGTCATCAGGATTAAGAAAGCCGTCATCTTCAATGGTAACCTTAAAAAGATTATCCTTATTTTTTCCGTCATTATTCATATGTAGAAACCTCCTGACTTAAGAGTTTCTTAAAATTATTTTCAGTTAAAATATTTTTTACCGGAACATCAAAACTATCCGCAGGAATTCCGGAGGATAAGCATCTTTCATAACATAAAACCAATGTTTCAACTTTATTCTCTGCAAGAAACCTGTCATAAAATCCGCCTCCGTAGCCAAGTCGGTTGCCGTTCAGATCAACACTTAACGCAGGCATTATACAGAGAGAATCAGTTAAATCTTTTTCATTGATAAAAATCGGATTTCTGACCGTAGGAATACCGAATCGACCCGGTATCAATTCGTTCAATGAATTTATTCTGCAGAAAAACATCTTATTTCCGTCACAAAAAGGTATTGCAACAGATTTATTATTTTTTAGAAGGTATTCGATTATACCGTAAGTATCAACTTCGTTTCCGACGGAAACATAAATCAAAAACAAATCATGATTACCGACAAAATATGAATTAATAAATATAGAGAGTATTCTTCTGTCAAACTCCGATTTGCTTTCTTTATCAATTCCGTATCTGATTGACGAATAAAGCTTTCTCAGCTTCTTTTTTTTACTTATGAGCATTGAAGTGTTCCTTTGAGTTTTTGGGCTGTTTCAGAATCGGTAAAATATTCAACAATGGCAAGTCCGAAATTAACGGCACTTCCCATTCCCTTGGCGGTAATTATATTTCCGTCCGTACAAACATAATCATCCGAAATAATTGCACCGGTCAAATAATCCTCAAATCCCGGGAAACAAATTGCGGTTTTATTTTTAAGCAATCCCTTTAATCCGAGAATCATGGGTGCTGCGCATATGGCCGAAATAAGAAGATTGTTTTCAGAGCAAAAATCTATTGCCGAATTAACAACAGAGCTGTTGAGGAGATTAGTTGTGCCGGGCATACCGCCGGGAAGAATGATGCCTTTAAGATTAGCGTTCAAAACAACATCTTCCTCAGACATATCACAAACAACAGATACGGAATGTGAGCCTGTTATTGTTTTGTTTCCGATTCCTACTGTTTTTATTTCAATCCCCGCACGTCTTATTACATCAAGAGTGGCAATAGCCTCAACCTCTTCAAATCCTTCTGCCAAAAACATATACATCATATTATACTGCCCACCTTAGTCCAATGTTAATCCGAGATAACCGGATTCATCGGGTTTTATATCTTTATCGAGTTTGTTGTTTACGCATAAAATCATACCGTTAGGTTTGAATTCACCTGCAATTTCAAAAAAATCAATTTTTGCAGGAAGAAAAATTTCAAATTTATCTGATTTATTTTTATCGCATAATTTGATTATTTTTTCAACAAGAACATTGTGTGTAAAGGTGCTTTCATTCACACACAAACACCCGTCATTTATAGTGTAAAGAATATACCCTTTACAGTCTTGGAATACATTTCCGCCATAATGTTCAAAGAACTTAAATGCAAATTCTACCGACTGCCTGTCCCACTTGAAATAATCGATATCATAGAATGCGCTATCCCTTGATTTTTCAGGAGTTTTAACGCTGAAATCCGAGTGATTGTTTCGAGACAAATCAACTTTCTTTAATACATCAAGCGTTGATTTTATTACTTTTCTTCCGAATGAAGTTTTATATCCGAATTTCGAATAGTAATTATATAATGATTCTTCGGCAGGCATCAGGCAGATAAAATTAACTCCCCTGTCCGATGCAAGATTACGGGTAAATTCAAGCATTTGACCCATTATACCCTTGCCTCTGTGCTCTTTAGCAGTACAAGCGGCATAAAGATAATATGAAGGGTAATCATCTCCGCCGATGTGCATTTCTCCCTCAAGAAGAAACAACTGCGAAACAATACATCCGTTTTCTTCGCAAACAACTGTGTTTTCGGGAACATATTTGTTATCGAGAAAAAATTCAATTTCTTTGCGGTTATCTCCGAATGAATCATGCCAAAGAGAAATTAATCCTTCTCTGTCATTATTGACCGAACATCTTATCATAATTCAAAACCAAGCAAATCACAAACAGCTTCAAGAACGCTGTCGGAAATAAAATCTATAGGAAGCGGTTCACCGTTTTCAGCACATGAAATACGTTTCCAACCGAGTTTTTTGCAGGCATAATCCGCTGCTTCACGGCAATTATTAAGATACTCAACATTCTTTTCATGAATATCCTTTTTAGATTCATCGCCTTTATACCGTCCGGTCATAAGCTTCTGAGAAACCTCAATAGGCATATCGAGATATATAACGGCATCGGGCTTGGGTATTCCCATTTTATTATACTCAAAATCTTCAAGCCAATTCAGATATGAATCCCAATCCGATTTGTCTGTTTTGGTAAGCTGATGATAAGCGTTGGATGTAGTATATCTGTCTGCAAGGAAAACTTCTCCGTTAAGATATGCTTCCTTCCAAAAACAATTATAGCTGACATATCTGTCCACAGCAAAAAATGATGATGCCGCATACGCATTTACATCTTCAGGCTTATCGCCGAAACGGCCGGCAAGATACATTTTGACAAGCTCGCAGGCAGGATCATCGTAATTCGGAAGTTTTATGAAGTTGACATTAATACCTTTTTCGGAAAGTCTTTTTTTAAGCAGCTCCTCCTGCGTTGATTTCCCGCTTCCGTCAAGACCTTCTATAACTATAAGTTTTCCTCTCATACTTCCTCCATTTTATATCATACTTACTGATATTATATCAATTAATTATTTATTTTTCAAGTAAAATTTAAGGGGTATTGCAAAAATACAACACCCCTTTTATTCAGATATATATAGGCTGAATCTGTCGGTTATCCATTGCGCTGATTATTGTGTCATATGTTTTATCGAAATCAGCAACCACCGAACGCGGTTTTTTATTGCAGTCATCCTGTTTCATCGGTATAAAGTAGATATATTTATTATTCATCAGTCTCCCGATATTGGATGCAGATATTGAAAGTGCATCATTTGTTGAAACAGCGATAACAAGCGGTCTTTCATTCCTTAAATGAGCTTTTGCGGCGAGAGTTACAGGTGTATCTGTTATACCGTTGGCAAGTTTCGCAATCGTATTTCCCGTACAAGGCTCAATAACCATTATATCAAGCTTTTTTGTCGGTCCGATAGGTTCAGCATCTGAAATTGAACATATTATTTTTTTGTCGCATATTTCTTCTATTCTTTTTATATGGTCCGAGGCCTTTCCGAATCTTGTGTCTGTATTATATGCGTTATATGACATTATCGGAACAATTTCCAAATTTCTGTTTTTCAGATTTTCGATTTGTTCTATCGCTCTTCTGAATGTGCAGAACGAACCGCACAAAGCAAATCCGACGGTTAAATCAGCCATAACGTTCCTCCTTGATTATATTCAGAATACCGTCTGCAATGATTTTGCCTGCAGACTTCGGAGCAACTTTACCCGGAAGTGACGGACACTGTAATGCCTTTATACCCAATTCATTTGCAGCTGCAAAATCCGTTCCGTAAGGTGCAGAAGCTACGTCTATAATCAGGCAATCACTTTTAAGAGATGATAGAATTGTTCTGTCAATTATTTGTGAAGGAACTGTGTTTATTATAATATTATATTTAGCGGCAATATCCTTGAAGTCCGATACGAAACATCCTTTCATTCCGTTAATACGGGCTGATGCCAGATCACCGCTTTTTCTTGCACAGATTGTTACATCGGCACCCAGCGATTTCAATGTATCGGCAGTAACCCTCGCTACTCTTCCGTATCCGAAAACGGCACATTTGCATGAATGAATTGTATAATCCACATTATCGATAATAACCTTTAAAATGCCCTGAACGGTTGGAACGGTGTTCATTACGGTAACATCTTCACGCTCAAAATAATCATAAATTTTAATGTTTCTGTTTGATAATTTTGTTTTTATTCCTCTGTCAACCATACCGGCAAAAACAATTTTATCGGCATCAATAAAGTTGATTATTTCATCAAGTGTTTCTTTAACCGGAACTATTGAATAAATCCGTTTTCCGTCTTTGCTTATCGGCAGAGGAAAAATAACTGCATCGGCTTTTTTGATTGCATCCTTTATTTTAGGCTCACATTTTTTGACGGTTGCCGGTAAACCGTAAAGATATATTTCGTATCCGAGCGATTCCAGATAGTATGACATATAAAGCTGTCTGATATCTCCTCCGATAATTAAAAGCTTGTTTATCATAATGTTTACACCTCCATGATTTTATACTATAGTTTATGTTATGAATTTCTCATTGTTACATATAAAAATACAAATTTAATTTCAATTTTATACTTTATTTTTTCTTTATAATGTACTATAATAAATTTGAAATTCTGAAAGGAAGATTAATTATGTTTGATATTGACATACTTTTAAAACAAATCAAAAAAATTCATTTCATCGGAATAGGCGGGTCCGGAATGTGTCCTCTTGCCGAAATACTTCATAAGGAGGGCTACATTTTAAGCGGATCAGATAATAATGAAACAGATACACTTGCAAGAATCCGTTCTCTCGGAATACCTGTTGCAATGGGTCAGAGAGCAGAGAACATCGAAGGTGCTGAAATGATAGTTTATACCGCGGCACTGCTTGCTGATAACCCTGAGCTTGTTGCGGCCAAAAATTCCGGCATACCCACATTTGAAAGAAGCAAGCTTCTCGGTGCCGTAACAAGAATGTATCCGAACAGTATATGCATCAGCGGAACACACGGAAAAACAACTGCCTGTTCCATGCTCACTCAGGTACTTATCGAGGCTGATTTCGATCCTACCGCCGTAATCGGAGGCAAGCTCCCTCTCACAGGTTCAAACGGTATGGTCGGACACAGTGA
The DNA here is from genome assembly GCA_045542715.1 of Acutalibacteraceae bacterium. Lineage (GTDB taxonomy): Bacteria > Bacillota > Clostridia > Oscillospirales > Acutalibacteraceae > CAG-177. The sequence continues at coordinate 4,078 of JAZQLN010000054.1, read as the reverse complement.
ACATATGGTTTGCGAGGCATGCGAATTTGTTGATACATTCCTTGATTTGTCACCCGATATCGCTGTTATCCTTAATGTTGACGAAGATCATCTTGATTATTTCAAAACATTCGATAATCTTAAGCGGTCATTTACCAAATTTGCTTCAATGGCAACCAAGATGATTATTTATAACGGCGATGACCCCAACACACTTGAAGCGGTTGTTCCTGCCGTTGAAATTTCATATAAACCTGTTATAACATTCGGATTCAATGACAGAAATATGTACAGAGCCGTAAATGTTGAATTAAAAAATGAATTTGCATCATTCGATTTGATACGATACGGTGATAACCTCGGCAGAGTAACGCTCGGTATACCGGGTAAGCATCATGTTTACAACGCTCTTGCCGTTATTGCATCCGCAATGGAATCCGGAGTTTCATTTGAGCAGTGCGTTAAAGGAATTTATGATTTCCACGGTGCAGGAAGAAGATTTGAAATTCTTGCTCAGATTGACGGCATAACAATCGCCGACGACTATGCTCATCATCCCAAAGAACTTGAGGTAACACTCAACACTGCAATGAACATGGGATATAAGAATGTGTGGGCTGTTTTCCAGCCTTTTACCTATTCAAGAACCTCTATTCTTTTTGATGATTTTGTAAAAGTTCTTCAGATTCCCGACAAATGCATCATGACGGAAATTATGGGTTCAAGAGAAATCAACACATACGGAATTTATACATCGCAGCTTGCAGAAAAAATTCCCGGAAGTGTGTGGTTCAATACTTTTGAAGAAGTTGCTGATTATGCGGTAAAAAACGCAGAACCGGGCGATCTGATTATCACACTCGGCTGCGGTGATATTTATAAAGCGGCAAAAATAATGATTAATATGTTAAAGGAGAATAAATAAGCATGAAGTACATCATTAACAAAACAAATTACAATGACTTCTCTGTTTTTGAGATAAACAAACTCGAAGGCAGAGCTTATGCAATCCCCTATTCATCGGTTGAAACTCTGAAAAAAATCTCCTTCAAAAAAGAAAGAATTTCTTCGGACATGGTAAAGGTTCTTTCGGGCAAATGGGATTTCAGATATTACGCTTCAAACAAAGATCTTCCCGATAATCTTGATACCGATGCAATTGAATTCAACAAGGTCAGAGTTCCTTCAACATGGCAGAGAACGGGTTATGAACAACCTGCGTACATTAACTGTCCTTATGCATTTGATAATCCACCTCCCTATGTTCCCGATGAACAGTCGGTAGGTGTATACAGAACATTCTTTAACATTGACAGCATTGATAAAAACTATATCATCTCATTTCTCGGCGTTATTTCATGCCTTGACCTTTATGTAAACGGAAAATTCGTCGGATACAGTGAAGGTGCACACAACTCCGCTGAATTCAATCTCAACGATTATATTGTCAAGGGTGAAAACGAACTTGTAGCCGTTGTTCACAAATGGTCAAACGGTACATTCCTCGAATGTCAGGATATGTTCAGAGAAAACGGTATTTTCAGAGATGTACTCCTCTATGAATTACCCGAAACATATCTTAACGATGTTTACTGCAGAACAAAAGAAACAAATAAAGGCTGGAATCTTGATATTTCGGTCGCAATCAACGGTAAAACCGATAACCTTTGTGCATATGCAGAAATTTATTACAAGAATAAACTGATTGCGGATAAATGTATACCCGCTGAAGAAAACTGTGTTATTTCATTTGAAAACCTCGATGTAAAGACATGGAATGCAGAAATTCCCGAACTTTACACTGCATATGTTTCTCTTTATAACGGTGAAGAAGAAATCATGACCGAAAGATTTTATGTTGGTTTCAAGACCGTAAAAATCAAGAAAGACATTTTCACCGTTAACGGCAAGAAAATAAAAATCAAGGGTGTTAACCATCACGATACACATTATAAGAACGGATATGTTATGAGCTTCAATGATATGGAAAAAGATATCAAGCTCATGAAATCACTCAATGTAAATGCTGTAAGAACATCCCATTATCCTCCCGATGCTCAGTTTATCGTTCTTTGCGATATGTACGGTCTTTATGTCGTTGACGAAGCTGATATTGAAACACACGGCGTTGCGTGTGAACCCCATTGCAACTTTGACCTTATCAGCCATGACCTTGCATGGGCACCCAGATACCTCGACAGAGTCAAGAGAATGTATCTTCGCGACAGAAGCCGTGCAGGTATCATAATGTGGTCACTCGGCAATGAAGCAGGCGGATACGCTTGTCAGGATGTTTGTTATGAATATCTTCATAAAGTATGCCCCGAAATTCCCGTACATTATGAAGGCGTTGTAAGAGGCGAAAGACACTCCTATGATGTTGTTTCCGAAATGTATACAAATCATAAGAATTGCGAAAAAACAGGCAAGCATACCAGAGGAAAGAAATATACTCCCAAGCCCTTCTTCCTTTGCGAATATGCACATGCAATGGGTGTAGGCCCCGGCGGACTCGAAGAATATTGGGATTTATTCTATAAATACGATAATCTTATGGGCGGATGCATCTGGGAATGGGCAGATCACTCCGTATATTATCCCGGCGGAAAAATCAAATTCACCTACGGCGGCGATCACGGCGAATGGCGTCATGACGGTTGTTTCTGCGTTGACGGTCTTGTTTATCCCGACAGAAGACTTCACACAGGTGCAAAAGAAATGAAGAATGTTTACCGTCCCGTAAGAGCAAGTCTCAAAGACAACAAGCTTACGTTCATCAACACAAACAGATTCCGTAACACTTCATATTTAACAGCAGTATGGGAACTTGTAAAAAACGGCAATATTCTTCTCGCTGCCGACGAAATTATTCTTGATATTAATCCTGAAGAAACAAAAACATTCGAAGTTGATTTCAAGATACCTGAAGATAAATGCGACTGTCATTTAAATATTTATTATTTTGACGGTGATACTGAAGTTGCATTTGAACAAATCGAACTCAAGAACGATTTCACATATGAGTTTGATTGCAATGAAAAAATAAATGTTTCGGATTCTGAAGACAGTGTTACTGTTGAATTCAATAACGGTTCAATCAGCTTCTCCAAGAAAAACGGTCAGCTTGAAAGCTATGTTTCGGACGGCAAGGAGCTTATCAACTCATCCCCTGCTTATTCGAAGGGTCTTATTCCCAACATTTACAGAGCATTCCTCGATAACGATACCAAGTACAGAGATGAATGGATTGAAGCGGGATATGACGATTACAGCTGCATCTGCAAGGATTTTGAAGTTGAAATCAAAGATAACATGGCTGAAATCGAAGTTGAATTTATTCTTAAGAGCAACAAAACCAAGAAAAATCTTGCTAAAGTTGAAATGGAATACAAGGTTTATGCAGACGGTGTTATAAAGGTTGAATCCGAATTCAAACCTGTTTCAAACAAAAAGCTTGCTGCGCATATGCCCAGATTCGGCGTTATGCTTGAGATGCCCGAAGAATTCAGTAACATTGAATATTTCGGCATGGGTCCCGACGAAAACCTCTGTGACCTTTACGCTCAGGCAATGGTGGGCATCTATAACACAAGCGTTGAAGAAATTCACGAACCTTATATCAGGCCTCAGGATGCAGGCAACAGAACAAAAACAAGATATCTTGCCGTTACAAACGATGAGGGATTCGGTATTAAATTTGCATATAAAGACAGCTATTTCAATTTCAATGCAAGAACATTTACTCAGAAGCTTCTTCAGAACGCAAAGCATCAGGAAGACCTTCACAACGAAAACACTGTTGTAATCAACATTGACGGCTTCACAAGAGGTACAGGCACTGCAAGCTGCGGACCTGATATTCTTCCTCAGTTTGAAGTTGACGGAAGCAAGGGTCTCGAATTCACATTCTACATGATGCCGACAAAATAAAATTTCAGCCGCAGGTTAATCCCTGCGGCTCAGCTTGTCGAAAAACTTGTTTTTCGGCAAGGTGTGGCTGTTGAGAAAGGAAGCTGAATGGCGTTTTCTTCGACCGATGGCGTACAAAGGTACGTCGATGGGAGAAAAAACGTCAAATAAACGAAACAAGTTGATTTTT
>JAZQLN010000053.1:0-8152 GCA_045542715.1 Acutalibacteraceae bacterium | reverse complement strand
CCACAACAGATACTATTGGAATGGCAACAACTGCAAGTGTGTTTATAATCGTCATTACAATTTCAAAAGGTTCCATTTTAGTTCTCCTATGCTTTAACGAATTTCTGATTTGAACTCTTAGGCTTGTCGGGCATTGTCATTTTCAGTTTTCCATCAGCAACAAGCGGTGCTACAATTTGCGACATCACATGGTTTTTGGATTTACCGACAAAGGCTACGATTTCCGCTCTGGTGCGGGGAGTAGAACAAAACTCCACGAGTGAATCAGCAACAGGCATTGTTTCGGCAAACAATCCATTTTTCATAACCACCTTAAATTCGCCGTGGACAACGGAGAACAAAGGTGCAGGAAGTCCTGCGTTTGCAAACTCACTGCGCATTGTAGGAATGCCTGAGTATCTGTTTTCAGTTACGTTCAAAAGCTCAAGCATATTGGCAAGCGCGGCGTTTCGTGTTTCGGGACGAACTTTGCCGAGCGCATCAATAGAGATTTTTCCGTACAGACCACCGCTGTTGATGATTTCCATACGGTCGCGGTACATCTCAATGCGAATGGGAACATTTTCTGTATGAACACTGTAATCACGATGTACCAAAGCGTTAAGGATCGCTTCACGAACGGCCTTTATCGGATATTCGGGCTTGTCTGCCCGCTGTCCGTTATCATTTATTATCGTTTTGGTGCGGCTGTTCTTACGAACAAATTCAACGGCTTCTTCAAGCATATCGGGAATTGCACCAGTGATACGTTTATTATCAATAAATCTCTCACCATCACCGCCAACCGTTCCTTGCTCAGTTCCAGGAAGCGAAACTGCAGTAATGCAGAGCTGTGGAAAATAGCCTTGAGGATACTTTGAGAATGTCATAAGTCCCGCAAGAGTGGGGATACCATCATTGGTGATGCCCATTAGCTCCAGGATTTCCTCTTCGGAAACATTCTCAGCAAGGTTCTTTCTCTCGCTTTTAACAGCGGTAAGATAAGCACTCATTCGCTTTTCATCGATCATATTGAGTTTGCCGTTCTCGACAATGCGAATATCGTCACGAGTTCTCTTGCGAAATGCTTCGTAGCTATAAATCTCATATTCGCTCATTGGCTCGTCGGACTCTCCAACACGCACATAAGAACCCTTGATACGACCTACACCTTTATAGAATACTGGACGCTCAGAAATATCCACTCCGGGAATTTCAGCAGATACAACGGTCTTTCCGTCAAGCTCACAGACCGTAAACAAAGCACGCACAGCCGGTTCCATTTGTTTGCATTGCTCCGTCACTTTTTTCTGAAGATCCTGAGCATCATATACACCCTTCACGGCATAGTTATCCGCTTCGTCAACACCAAAGATGATAATTCCGCCTTCGTCTTGGTTAGAAAACGACGAAAGAGTATCAAATAATCTCGTGGGGCAGCCGTGTATAGCCGCCTTTAATTCGATAGTTTGGGATTCAGTTTTTAAGTTTTTTATATCTAAAACGATTTTTTTGAGAGCTTCAGTTTGCATGAACGCTTCCTCCTTAAAGATACTGGTTTTATTATACACTATTTTGCTTCAGAATGCAATAACTAACGATTAAATTTCACATTTTAACGAAAAAAGTTCAGAATTAACGATGACGTTAATTCTAATCGTTAATTCTCAATTCATTCTTTGCACTTTTGATACGTGCGGTTGTAGTGAAATTTTCTCAAAGTTTTTCGTAACACGATATAACACAACACGTACGGCAGTAATGTCGGATGTGCATTTTCGTCATAAAATGTTTCCAATTTAAAACGAAAAAAGTTGAGCCCACCCCTTGACTTTTTGACCAAAAACGCCTATTACTTAAGTGTAGGGTTTAAAAAGTAGAAAACAGCAACCAAAAAACAACTGAATATTTTTCTGATAAAAAGAGTAAGAAGACCGTTATCTAAAGATTGAAATTTGTAGTTGCCTTAACGGAAATAACCGAGTTGAGAAATCAGGCAAATTTTCATCTATAGGTGCGGTCTTTTATATTTGTTTTTGCTCTCCTGCAGACACTGTATCTGCTAAGGAGTCAAAATAGATTTTAAAGTTATGAAGGAGGAGTTCAAATGAAGGAAACACGTTTGCAAAAGGAATGTGAAGGGTAGTCCGAAAACGAAGCATTGATCAAATGATTACCCGGAGTTTTGACTAAGGCAAGAAGGCTGAAAGTCAAAACAAAACAATGTGACCGAAAGGAACAGGTCACAGGAACGCCATTCGCGCTGCAGTCCAACTGTGTTGGAGATGGTGCGATATACAGCAGAAGAATCCTATTCTGTTGCGAACGAAAATAGGCGGCTGACAGAGCCGTTACAGATCACGGTGGTCTGACTGTCAACTGACAGCCGATACTCTAAGGCTGCAGTAACTCTGTGCCAAAAAGGAATTTTGGTACAGAGGAAAAGCGTTCCGTGTCGGTGGGCGGTGAGTTTTCCTGACGAAAATGTGTTTACCACCGACGGCAAGGGTATCTGCCGAAGCTCGTGACGAAAATGAATGAGATACCCACGACGTTTGAGAGTTCCGTCGTTAAATAAAATTGCTCAGACGGCAGTGCGACCGTCTCCTTTATGGGAATTTCGCGCAGCGAATTGTTTCCGGGATTTAATCGTTGTTTTACAGAATGAAAATCCCCGCCGTACGGCTTTCGTTTAGGGCCGGATTGGTTGAAATACCAACACACGGCGTAGCGTCGCAGAGATACGGCTGACCACCGTAAATTTGCCCTCTTGAATGCAAAGGGATACGCTCGGTAAGTTTGAGATGATATTCTTTTCGAAATCTCAAATGAAGCCAACTACTAACCTCTGTTCACAATCAAATATCGCCGAACTACTTTCCTTTCGATATGACAAATGACTATCTCTTCGAAATGAGGATTTGCACCTGCGTGATAAAGCCATTCGGCTCTCTGCAAGTTGTCATTCGCTTTAGTGAATGACAAGCTGCAGGAAGCCGAATACGACAAGCACAGACTTCCGAAAGCAGGTGCCGGAGCTGTCCTTTCGAAATGATTTATGACTCTCTTTTCGAGAGCCGAACCGTTTCTATCGGACGGTAGTCAGATAGAAACGGCTCGGAGACGAGGTCGGAGAGCCGTGATTAGCAGGGCATAATTCCCCGCGTCAAAATAGAATCAGCAAGAAACGAGAGTAAATGTCCCCCTTTTGACAGTGGGTGAATTATGCCCTGCGGACAATCCTTTAAAAATGATAAATGATTATCCCTTCGAAATGAGTAATTTTGAAATGATGCTCTCTTTGAAATGATATATGACTGTCTCTTCGAAAGGAGCGACAGCGCCCTCAATCCTTTCGAGATGATCTATGATTATCGTTTCGAAATGAGTGGCGCAGTTCTGTATTCGTTTCGATATGATATATGACTGTCATTTCGAAATGACGGCGCAAAAATTTTCGTACAGAGAATCCTTTTCGTCAGCGAGAACACCTAAAATTCTCGTGACGAAAAATCCCCTTGAAATCTGTATTTTCGTACACAGATTTTTTCGCAGCGACTGTCCCTTAGCTGCGTGAAAATATAAATCTTAAAGAAAGGAGAACAATTCCTATGTCAGACGTTAATAAAACAAACACCTTGGAACAGGCGAATGCACCACCCGACACGGAGCTTGTGATACCCGAAAATCTTCCGCCGATTAAGGTAATGAACCCGGGACTCTACAAGAACCTGTGCGAACAAGTCACGTCCATATACAAGCACTGCAACGAGTTGAGCTATGGAACAAGAAAAAGGCACTATGAAGCAACCAAACGGTTCTGCGGCTTTTTAGCAGACAATTTTCGTCTGCAAAAGTTTAAAAATGTGGAAGATCGGCACTTCCGAGCCTACGTTGAGTATCTGATAGAATCGGGGGCTTCGCCGGCTACCATCCAATCCGATCTGTCGGGTATCCGCTTTTTTCACAGACTTTCCGGCAACAAGAACAAGCTGTCCGAAAATAACTGTTTGGATCTTCCCAAGAGAGCTGTTGGTGTAGAGAATCGCGCATGGCTCCCCGAAGAAAAAGAAAAGGCAAGAGCAATTGCTGAGGAAATGGGCAGAACCGACGTTGTGATCGCTTTTGATTTCATTGATGCTTTCGGATTAAGAATAGAAGAAATGTGCAGAACGAAGCTTGAATATTTGATGTCAGCACTGAAAAACGGTCAGCTTGTAATCCCCAAAGGTAAAGGCGGTCAAAAGCGCAATATTACACTCAATCCTGCGCAAAGAGCATTGATCGTCAGATATGTTGAATATTTTCAAGCCAGAGGATTACGCCCCGGTGATTATCTGATCTCAAACAGCGAAAAACACGGTGTTTTGGACGCAAAAAGATCTCTACAGAACTGGATGAGCTACAACAGAGAGAAGTTTATGGTCAAGGATCGTGACAAGATCGTAGAAGAAGGCAAAAAGAAAAGACACGCCACCATATCCTGGCACGGACTTCGCCATGGCTACGCACAAAAGACCCACGCAGACGCATTGATAGAAAACCCAAAACAAGCCAAAAAGATCGTTAGCGAAAATCTCGGTCATCATCGTTACAAGGTAACAAGAATCTATTTAGCAGAAGCAAAGACCAAGAAGAAAACCAAGTAACTTCACCACTATTTTTAATATTTAAGAAGGAATTTTTCAAATTGAACACAACGTCCCCTAATATGCGGGACTGATATATATGGAAACAGGGACAGATTAACACAGGGCGGTGGCATCCGTCACCGCCCGTAAGGAGAAAAATATGATGTATTTAACGTTGCCCGCCTCCGGCAGAAATGGAGGCAATTACAAATAGGAGGAAAACAACTATGACAGTTAAAATCGCATTAAAGGTCGAAGAGGCCGCTGAATATACCGGCATCGGAAGAAATACGATGCGGGATCTCGTGAAAGCCAAAAAGTTCCCGATACTCTACGTTGGCCGTAAACATCTCATAAGAATCGATGCTCTGAACGAGTTTTTGAAACTCAACGAAGGCGTAGATCTGAGAGATGTTGACAGTGTAAAAGCTGTAAGATAATGGCTCAAAAACTGTGAAATAACGGTGAAAAAGGGCCCGGAACTGTTGCAATTTTGCCCGAAAAATGGTATAATATAGGCACACAATTGCAACAGTTCCGTTTGCCAAAGGAAAGGAGTTTTATATGGCAAAAGGTTCTGTAAGAAAAAAAGGCAAGAAGTGGTACTACCGCTTTTACGTAGAAGATGAAAGCGGCAGACAGGTACAGCGAGAGTTCGCAGGTACGGAAAGCAAGAGCGAAACCGAAGCTCTGCTCCGTAAAGCAATGGAAGACTACGAGGCAAAGAAATTCGTAGCGAAATCCGAAAACGCAACGGTGGGTATGCTGCTGGATATGTGGGTAGAGGAAGAACTGAAGCCCGGAAACTTAAGCAACGGCACGGTAATGTCCTACCAAGGCACCGTCAACCGCATCAAACAATTTCCCATCAGCAATCGAAAACTGAAAAGTGTGACAGCCGACCATCTGCAGGCGTTTATGGATCAGCTCAGCTTCGGCGGAGTGAATCCGGACGGTACAACAGCGAAGGCACTCAGCAAGGGCTACTTGCGATTGTTCTCCGCCGTTATGCAAGGCGCGTTTCGCTTTGCAGTATTTCCCAAGCGTATGATTTCCTTTAACCCGATGCAGTACGTAGTATGGCGCGGCAAAAAGGATGATTACGAATTATTCTCGGAAGATAACGGAGACGTTGCTACCATACCGACACTCACTCACGAAATGTATCTGAAGCTTGAGGATTTTCTGAAAGCAAAGGATAACCCCGCACTGCTCCCTATACAGATCGCATACTACACAGGACTTCGCATCGGCGAGGTCTGTGGACTGACTTGGCAAGACGTAAATCTTGAAAATCAGTACCTTACGGTACGCCGCAGTATGCGCTACAACGGCGCAAGGCACAAAACCGAGATAGGGGCTACCAAACGCAGGAAAGTCCGCACGGTGGACTTCTGTGACACCCTGGCAGAGATTCTGCGAACAGCCAAACTTGAACAGCACAAAAACCGATTCAAATACGGCGAATTATTCTGCCTTAACTACTACGTTGAGGTTAAGGAGAAAGACCGTACATACTACGAGGTCTATACGCTACCGAGAAACGAGAAGGTTCCCGAGGGATACAAGGAGATATCCTTTGTATGCTTAAGACCTGACGGAGCGTATGAATCGCCAAGCACGATCGGTATTATGTGCAAGAGAGCAAGCAAAAAAGTAGAAGGCTTGGAAGGGTTTCATTTCCACCAACTGCGCCACACATTCACGAGTAATCTGCTCTCGAACGGAGCAGCGCCGAAGGATGTGCAGGAGCTTTTAGGTCACTCTGATGTCAGTACCACGATGAATGTCTACGCTCACTCTACAAGAGAGGCGAAGCGTACTTCTGCACGACTGCTCGATAAGGTAGTTAGCGGTTGAATATAAAAAGTTTCCCTTATTTTCGCTCATAAGGGCAAAAACAAGGGAAAATACATAACAGTTGAGTTTGTAACAGGCGAAAACCCCAGTAATATCAAGGGTTTTTAGAGTGTAGGACAGTTATTGTCTGATAAATCTGAATTGCTGAAAACAGAAATCGCCCTTGATAATTGTGTTGGATTCGAGTTTGTGAAAGGCTCACTTAATAATGAGAAAACAACAATCTCAAAAATAGAGATAGCTAATTGCGAACAATTTCTTAATGAAATTAAAAGCGGGCAAAAGGCAAAGGATGCAGGGCTGTATGATTTAGTAAAACAACCTGACGGTATGTTGAAAAACTGTTATGTTTACGGGTATCTTTGTGGTGTTATACAGGAAGATATCAATATAGTTATTCCTTTGGAAGTAATGTCTTTTGACGATAAAGCATATTCAATTAGAATTGACGATGTAGAATATGTTTTGCCTCAAGAATGGGTGGATAAATTGACGACCCTATAATTTTGTGAAAACAGAATGAAAAAGTATTAAAGTATAAGGAAATCAGGTTTTTAGATCGGTTCCATTTTGAGTGTCGGTTTCAAAAGGAAAAGCAACCACCGTCAGGTGGTTGCTTTTCCTTTTTTCTGAGAGCCGGAAGAAGAGAACCTACGAAAATTCGCGAGAACTTTCTCAGGTTTTGCGCAAGCAGAAGCGTGGGAGAGCAGAGAGTTGGCGCAAAACCGAGGTTCCGATTCCTAGTTCCACAGCCAAAAAGCAAGAGAAAAAGCCCACTCTACTACGGGTAGAGTGGGCTTTTCTGCCTTCTACTCGGCGATTCTCCAGCTGGAGAGTGGTGCACCGAGGGAGTAGTTTGCTTCTTGCTTGCCGCTAATGCTATACTAAGCGGCGTTGTAACAATTCTTACAAAAGGAGCGAATGTATGTCTGAGCAAATTAAAATCGTGGTAGATTCTTCGGCGGACACCCTGACTCTGGAGGGGGTTTCTTTCGCCTTTGCCCCGTTGAAAATCCTAACCGACCAAAAAGAATATGTGGACGACGCCACCCTGAATGTGCCCGCCATGGCGGAGGAGCTAAGCCGGTACAAAGGCAAGTCCTCCACCGCCTGTCCGGGGGTGGGGGATTGGCTGGCTGCTTTTGGCGATGCCCAGCGGGTTATCTGCGTGACCATCACCAGCGGACTGTCCGGCAGCTACAATGCCGCCTGTATTGCCAAGCAGGACTACGAGGAGCAGTATCCGGAGCGGCAGGTGTTTGTGCTGGATTCCCTGTCCGCCGGACCGGAGCTGCGGCTGCTGCTGGAAAAGCTCCGGGAGTATGTGCAGGCAGGGATGGATTTTACGTCGGTCTGTGAGGCTATCACCGCCTACGCGAAGACCACCGGTCTGCTGTTTATGCTGGAGAGTATGAAAAACCTTGCCAACAATGGACGGGTCAACCCGCTGGTGGCAAAGGCTGCCGGTCTGTTGGGGATTCGGGCGGTGGGAAAAGCCAGCGACAAAGGTACGCTGGAGCTGCTGGAGAAAAGCCGGGGGCGGGAAAAGGCACTGACCGCCATCGTCAAGCAGCTGCAAGCCCTAGGCTTTGCCGGCGGTGCGGTGCGTATCAGCCACTGCGAAAACCCCGAGGCAGCGGCACAGCTGCAGGAAATGATAGTGGCGGTTTGGCGCACTGCCA
>JAZQLN010000052.1:0-18933 GCA_045542715.1 Acutalibacteraceae bacterium | reverse complement strand
CCGCCGCCGAGACGGGAAAGCTTGACGCCCTGACCCGTAAGTCGGGGAAGAGAATAGCGCAGCTGAGCAAGCTCAACCTGAAGCTTACCTTCGTTGCTCCTTGCTCTTTCGGCAAAGATATCGAGAATCAGGGTTGTTCTGTCGATAACTCTGATTTTTGTTGCTTTTTCGACGTTGCGGAGCTGTGCGGGAGAAAGTTCGCTGTCTGCAATAACAAGGTCAACTTCGTTGTTTTCGCAGAATTCAGCCAATTCTTCAAGTCTGCCGCTGCCGAGAAATGTTGCGTTGTCGGGTTTGTCACGCTTCTGCCACAGTCTGCCGATAACCTCTGCACCTGCGGTTTTTGCAAGCTCTTCCAGCTCGTCAAGAGAGGATTCGCAGTCATATTCGCCCGTGTCAACGGCAATGAGCACCGCCTTTTCGGGTTCTTGCTTGTTTTCATAAAATTCCATGGGAACTCCTTCGGCAATTTAATAAAACGGGACGGCACAGAGGCCGTCCCCTACGATTGCAATTAATTTAAAGCAATTGATTCAGCGTTGATGATTGCACCTGTGCCTTCATAAGTGATTGTAACACTGTCGCCCTTGTTGAGGATAACAACGGTTTCATCCTTTGAAGCTGAGATTGAGAAGTAAGCAGGAGCTGAATCGAGCTTGATATAGTAGTAGCTGTTGCCACTCATAACTGCGGTTCTGATGTCTGTTATAGCACCGCTTGCAGTTAAAAACTCTTTATCGGGTTCAGCGGGAGTGGGGTCAACAACTTCGTTGGGGTCGATATCAACCTTGATGCCGCTGCTTTCAAGAGCCGAAACATAGCTTGCAAGGCACTTTGAAAGGTCTGTGCCCGTTGCACCCATCTTGTTGTTGTTATACTGAGCAACGTTGATAAGAGCATACTGCTGAACGATGTTGCTGTCATCCTTGAGCGAAAGGAAGTATGTGGGTTCGCCGCCGATGTTGAGGAGAAGGGGGAAGGTTGCGGTGTAGCCAAGGTCCTTGACTCTGCCCTGAGCAGCCTGCTGGGCTGAGTATTCGGTACCGCCCGTAACTCTGTAATAAACAGATTCCTTGGTTCTCTGGTTAACAAGAACAAAGCCTGTGATTGACTGGTCGGAAGTAACAGATGTTACGCCTGTGTACATCCATACGTCATCGTCTTTGGCGATGTAGTTGTAGTTAGCGGTTGTTGTGATAACATCTCTCTGGCCGAGAACGGAGTTCCAGAAGCCGTTCTGATACTTGCCGTAGAAGTTGAACTGCTGAACGATAAGGTCTGAATCATAGATTCTGTCGAGCCACTGAAGTGATGCTTCGCTCTTGATCTGGTCGATTGTGTAGTATGCGCTTTCACCTGTTTCGCTGTCTGCCTTGACGACAACCGCACCGATTACGTCGGTACCGCCGAAGAGACCGATAGTCTTGTCAAGACGGGCACAGATCCAGTAGGGATTGCCTTCGTCGTCGATTTCGAATGTGGGATCCGCAAACATGAATGTGGGATACTGGAAACGGAGATGACGCTTGAGAAGCTTATTGAAATGCTCAGCGGGTGAATATTTGATGCTGTTTTCGGTTTCAACGAATTCTGTTGATTCGTTAGCCATATCGATAACAACATAGCCGGGGAAACCGTTCTTTGTGTTTGTGAACCACTTGATGATGTTTGCATACTGAAGGGGAGCAACTCTTACGGGAGTCTCTTTATAGTTTATCTGAGTATATTCGGGATATACGGTAAACTGTGAAACATAACCCTTTTCTTCAAGAACACCGAGAGCTCTTGTTGCGAGCTGTGCTGCAGCTTCTTCGTCAAGCTTGGGAATCTGGCTGAAGCTTGCGGCATCCTGCTCCTGAATTTCCTCGGAGAAGTTGGAGTCTGTTCTTACATCGATGATATCGCTGTAGCTTGATGCTCTGAAGAATTCGCATGAAACAAGGTATCCGATTGCAACGGTAACAAGAAGAACACCGATAACAATTCCGGGAACGATTGCCTGCTTCTTGACGAAGGGTGTGTATTCGGGCTTGCCCATGACGTTTGCGAAAAGTCCGTTGAAAACAACATATGATGCGGCGCAAAGTCCGAGATAAAGATAGAAGTCATAGGACTTCAGGTTAATTGCAGGCACCATAACATAAAATGCAACAGCCGCAAAAATGAGTGTGCAGAGGATGCTGAGAACGATTTTGAGACCTGCCTTTTCGGGAGGAATAACAATTTCGTTTTTTCTTCCGCTGTCTTTTTTGGAAAAATCAACCTTGATGGGATCCATTTGTCAGTCTCCTTTTTAACTGTAATATCATACAGTATAACCTATTTAATTTGATAATACAAGTATTTTTTGTTAACAATACAGTTGAAGTCGTTTTATTTTTATGATATGATATTGTCGGAAAATAATGAAAGAGGTGTCCTTATATGTTTTCAGAATATATCGATACAATTGCTCCCGTTATAAAGTGCGATGAAGAAGTCGGTCTTGCAATGCAGGCTGAGCTTGACAGACAGAGAAGAAATCTTGAACTTATCGCTTCCGAAAACATTGTTTCTCCCGCAGTTATGGCGGCAATGGGAAGTGTTCTCACCAATAAGTATGCCGAAGGTTATCCCGGAAAGAGATACTACGGCGGCTGTGAATGCGTTGACGTTGTTGAAACCATCGCAATCGAGCGGGCAAAGAAGCTTTTCGGTGCAGAAGCGGCAAACGTTCAGCCTCATTCGGGTGCTCAGGCAAATATGGCAGCATATGCCGCAATTCTTGAACCCGGCGATGTCGTTATGGGCATGAATCTTGCTCACGGCGGTCATCTTACCCACGGCTCACCCGTAAATGCAAGCGGCAAGCTTTATAAATTCGTTCCCTACGGCGTTAACGATGACGGATTTATCGATTACGATGAATTTGAAAAGATTGCAAACGAAGTTAAACCCAAGCTTATCGTTGCAGGTGCATCGGCATATCCCAGAATCATTGATTTTGAACGTATCGGCAAGATTGCAAAGTCGGTAGGAGCTTATTTCATGGTTGATATGGCTCATATCGCAGGTCTTGTTGCTGCAGGTCTTCATCCCTCACCCGTGCCCTATGCCGATATCGTTACAACAACAACCCACAAAACATTAAGAGGTCCCAGAGGCGGTCTCATTCTTTCAACCGCAGAGCTTGCACCCGCAATCAACAAGGCAATCTTCCCCGGCAACCAGGGCGGCCCTCTTATGCATATAATCGCCGCAAAAGCAGTTTGCTTCGGCGAAGCACTCGACCCTTCTTTCAAAGTATATCAGGAAAATATCGTCAAGAATGCCGCAGCTCTTGCAAAGGGTCTCCTTTCAAGAGGAATAGACCTTGTTTCAGGCGGTACAGACAACCACCTTATGCTCGTTGACCTTCGTTCAAAGGGTATCACAGGCAAGGAACTCGAACACAGACTTGACGAGGTTTATATCACAGCAAACAAGAACGCAATTCCCAATGACCCTGAGAAGCCCTTTGTTACAAGCGGCGTAAGACTCGGCACGGCTGCGGTAACATCAAGAGGTCTTAACGAAGAAGATATGGATAAGATTGCGGAATTCATCTTCCTTTGCGCAACCGATTTCGAAAACAGCAAGGAAAAAATCCGTGAAGGTGTTAACGAAATCTGCAAGAGATACCCCATCTACGAATAACTTTTTTCTTCGGGGTAACAGAAAATTAACATTACGGGTATTGACAAAAATCTTTTGAATGAATATAATTGTACCGTAGCCGTGTTTCCGGCGGCTTCCTCGGTACATATTTGAGGAAAATAATAAAAGGGGGACATTTAAAATGTCAGTAGACACAACAGGTATTCAGGAGCTTATCCTGACAATTCTCGAGGCAATTGCAACATTCGATATCAAGACAATCAATCTTGACTTTCTCGGACCTCTTCTTACAATGATTGCTCCCGTATGGAATCCCATCTGGGCAGCGGTTAACGAATTCCTCGGCGAATACTTCGGTTTCTGATTCAAAACAGACAGACTCGCTTTTGCGGGTCTGTTTTTCTTTTGACAAAATATCTTCGGATATTCTTGAATATATTGATATTATTTGTTATAATAGCTTTCGTAATTCAAAAAAGGGGATACATATATATGTTTCAGCAGTTGATTGAATATTTCAGAGAGAAAAGCGTGCTTATCCTCGGCTTCGGCAGAGAGGGTCGCTCAACCTATAATTTTATAAGGAAATATCTGCCGGAAAAGCAGATAGGAATTGCTGACATGAAGCAGATAGAGCTTGATGATTCCAATGTTACCCTTCATTGCGGCGGGGATTATCTTGATGCAATCGAGAAATATGAAACCGTTATCAAAACACCCGGTATTTCATTCAGGGATGTTATGGTGCCCACGGAAACCGAGGTAACCTGCCAGACGGATTTGTTTATGCGTTTTTCGGACTGCATCTGTGTGGGCATTACGGGTACAAAGGGAAAAACAACAACCTCAACCCTTATCTATGAGATGGTCAAGCAGTCGGGTAAGGATGTTTTTCTTATGGGTAACATGGGTCTGCCCGTGCTTGACAGCATTGAAACCGTCAACAAGGGCATTGCGGTTATCGAAATGTCATCCCATCAGCTTGAATATACAACCGCATCGCCTCATGTTGCGGTTATGACCAATATTTATCCCGAGCATCTTGACCATTACAACGGATTTTCGGGTTATGTTGCCGCAAAGCTGAATATCATCCGCCATCAGGTCGGCTGTGATTATTTTATCTGTAATGCAGAGCAGGATTTTGAGCAGTATTATAACTTCTCAAAAACGCCTGTTTCGGTTATCAAGGTAAGCAAAAACGGCGGCAAGGCAGACCGGAGACTCATCGCCGCGGCAAACGGCAACGAGCGTCTTAAAGGAATACATAATCAGCAGAATGTCTGCGTTGCTGCAACGGCGGCAAGATGTCTCGGAGTGAGCGACGATGATATTCTCACTGCGGTTGAAAATTTCGGCGGCATCGAAAACAGAATGGAGCCTATCGGCGAATACTGCGGAATAAAGTTTTATAACGATGCGATTGCAACCATTCCTCATGCGGTTGAATGTGCGGTTGAAGCTCTTGACGATGTGGACACTCTTATTTTCGGCGGCATGGACAGAGGCATCGAATACGACGGATTTGAGGATTATCTTGACAAGTGCAAACTCCGCAATATCATCGGTATGCCCGATACGGGTATAAACATCTGCAACGCACTTCTTGAAAGAGGTTGCACAAAGAACATAATCCTTGCAAACACAATGGAAGAAGCCGTTGATGCGGCATTCAGATTCACTGCAAAGGGCAGAAGCTGTATTCTGTCACCTGCGGCATCGAGCTATAATGTTTACCGTGATTTTGAACACAAAGGAAATCACTATAAAGAGCTTGTAAAGGCTTGGAAAGAATAAAAAAAGAGGCTGTCGGTTGACAGCCTTTTTGTTATATTATCTCACTTCTTTTCTCATAAAGAAGTGTATTCCGCCATTGACCGAAGCGGTCTCTGGCGATTTTTTCTCTGAAGCCGACCGGACGGAATCCGCATTTTTCGTGGAGCGATATGCTCGGTATATTATCCTCAATAATAATCGAGCAGAGGCTCCATATTCCCGAATTTTCGCTCTCACGGCAGAGATGACCGAGCAGATTTTCGCCGATTTTCATTTTTCTGTGGCTTCTGTCAATATAAATGCTGACCTCGGCAACCCCTCTGTACGGTTCGCGGTTGTTGACGGGGCTGAGTGCACACCAGCCGATAACCTCGCCCTCATATTCCGCAACAAGACGGCATTCGGGCAGATGGTCTCTGTCCCATGCGGTGTAGTCGGGAGCTTCCGTCTGAAAGGTTGAGCCGCCTTCCTCGATGGCCTGAAGATATATTTTTTTTACTGCGTTCCAATCTGCGGGTCGGAACGGTCTTATCTGTAAATCCATTTATTAACCTCAAACTGATTTTTTCGGTTTGCTAAGATGAAGAAGCACATCCAGCTTATCCATGGCTCTTTCAAAGATTTCAGCCAATACTATCGTGAGTGCAAAGCAGACAACGGAGAAAAGGAACGGACTGTCGTTTACTCCGAAATAACTCAGAACAATCATCGGAATTCTCTGGAGAATGTATATTCCGAAAACACGCTTGCCGAACCATTCGAGAATGCCGTTGCAAACGCTGATTCTCATTGAGAGAAGAACGACGAATGCGGCAAAAACAAGTGCCATGGGAATAAAGATTTTGCGTGAATTGTTGAAATCGGAAAGAAGACTGTGCATTGCAAAGAAAAGAGTACCCGATGCCGCCGTGCAGGCAAACCATTTGTTGAAATCGGGCAGGATAATCTTGTCTATATAAGGCTTTGCGAGTGCATACCACATACCGAGGGGATAGCACATAATCGTGTCATACCACCAGTATTCGCTGCCTTTCCACTCTCTGATTGCGAGCAGAATACCGAAAGAAAGAACGGTTGTTATGACTGTTCCGACAACAACCTTCTTTTTGAGGAAGATGAATGCGGCGAACGTTGCAAGATAGAGAACTATGATAACGAAGATAAACCATATGCTGTTGCCGACACCTTCCAGACCGATGAATGAAAGAAGAAGGCGTTTAACGGAATAATCCTTGCCGATAAGTCTGCCTGTTATCCAGAAAAGCAGAACGGCGATATCAAAATGAACAAGAACCTTGAGAACTCTTTTGGCGGGTATGGATTTGACATATCCGTCTTTTTTCATTATTCCGAGAAGAACTCCGTAACCGGAATAGAAAAGGAACATGACAACCATAAGCTGACCGAAGAAATTCATGAAATCCTTATACGGCTGATTGAGTGCAGAGCCGTTGATTGAAATATACTGTCTTAAATGAGAAAGAAGAACGATAACAACAAAAATGCCCTTGATTGAACCTGTTTTCTTTGGTGACATATAGTCCTCAAAGCCGTTTTTGCTGAAGCTGATTCCGAAAAGGCACAAGAATGCCAGCATTATAAGAAATAAAATCAAAGCAATTCCTCCGATAGTTTATTCTGTATTATTTTACCATGGGAATGCGTTTGAGTCAACGCAGAAATATTTTTAAAGATTTGAAGAATAATAAAACCGGGAGGCGTTTTATGGAATCAATATGGTATAACGGCGTTATGCTGAGAATGTTTGAGGCGTTGGATAAGGATATCGAAACCGATGCCGTTGTTGTGGGCGGAGGTCTTGCGGGAATTCTGACCGCGTATAAGCTCAGAGAAAAGGGCGTAAGGTGTGTTTTGCTTGAAGCAAACAGAATATGCTCGGGTCAGACGGGAGGCACAACCGCAAAAATATCCGCAGTCCACGGTCAGAAATTTGACAGGCTGCTGACCGCTTTCGGCGAGAAAAAGGCGAGGCAGTATGTCAGTGCAAATAAGAAGGCAATAGCCGAGTATGCCCGTATTATCGAAAAAGAAAACATCCGCTGTGATTTTGAACTTCAGCCGTTTTATCTTTACACATCAAAGGAATCCGAGCCGATTTACCGTGAGTATGAAGCATCGGAAAGGCTCGGCTTCAACGGTGAATTGCTCAATGATATCTCTCTGCCGATTAAAGCAACAAAGGCTTTGCGGTTTGAAGGTCAGGCGGTTTTCAATCCCGTAGCCTTTGTGTCGGGGATAACGGACGGACTTGAAATCTACGAAAACACCCTTGTTGATTCCGTTGAGGAAAATGTTCTTCGTGCAAACTCAAAAACCGTAAGGGCGAAGCATATTGTGATTGCAAGCCATTATCCGTTTATCAATGCACCGGGTTATTATTTTCTTCGTATGCATCAGGCAAGGTCGTATGCCGCGGCATTTGAAAACTGTGCCTGCCTTGACGGAATGTATTACGGAATCGATGCCGATTCTCTGTCTTACAGAAACGCAGGCGGATTGCTGATTGCGTCGGGATGCTCTCATAAAACAGGGGAATGCAAGGGCGGAGAATTTGCCAAAATTTCCGCAAAGGTCAAAGCGGCTTATCCGAAAGCCTCTGAATATGCACGCTGGTCGGCTCAGGACTGTATGCCGCCCGATTCCGTGCCGTATATCGGAAGGTATTCGCACTCAACGGAGAATATGTATGTTGCAACGGGCTTCGGCGAATGGGGGATGACAAGCTCAATGGTTGCCGCAGAAATAATCTCCGACATGATTTGCGGCACCGATAACGAAAATGCAGAGGTTTTTTCACCTCAGAGGGGGCTCGGTGCGGCGTCGTGCGAGCTTATTGCCAACGGACTTAAAACCTTTGATGCTCTTGCTTTGAAAAGACTCAAGGCTCCCGGAAAATCCCTGAAATCCCTGAAAAACGGCGAGGGTGCAGTGGTTAAAATCAACGGCAGGGATGCTGCTGTATATAAGGATGAAAACGGAAAAATCCATGCAGTCAGCCCGAATTGCAGCCATCTTGGGTGCAGACTCTCATTCAATCCCGAACTTAAAAGCTGGGACTGTCCGTGCCACGGTTCAAGATTCGATGTTGACGGAAAGGTGATTGATAATCCCGCATTGAAAAATCTTGAGTGAGGTTGTCTCAATAAGATGAAAAAGCCGTTTTCTCCGAACGACAGGCATATGCGATATGTCGAGTTCGGAAAAACGGCTAAAAAGAAACATTTAATATATTCTTAATCCCATTATCGGTATAGAAATAAACTTAAGAGGGTATATTTTCGATTCAAACATTTTATTGTTTATTCAGTTTCTTTTGTTTTTCGCTTAGTGAGGCAACCTCAAAAAAGGGCGAAACCGCAGCCGGTTAAGACTGCGGTTTCTTTGAGGAGTTGTATATAAGAGGGTAAGTAGTGGTCGGAATTATTCGATATCGAGGAGTTCGTTAACGCTCATATCGAGAACCTCGGAGAGAGCCTTAAGCTCAAAATCCGTAACAAAACGAAGCTGACCTTCAAGCTTTGAAAGACCCGATGCGTTAAGGTCAACGCCCTTGATCTGGAGCTGGGTAAGAAGATCCTTCTGCTTCATGTTGATTGCCTTGCGTCTTGCTTCAACCTTTGCGCCGACAATGTTTCTGTCACCGAGTGCCTGTTTTCTGATTCTCATTTTCAATAATCCTCCTGAATCCTTGTTGTTATACTCGTAAATGATTATACAAAATGTATAATCTGAAAATGTTTTAATACTATTCGACATCTTTTGTGTCTGCATTTGGGATTTTAGCATATTTTTTCTGAAAATGCAACAGTTTTTTCAGGATTTTAATTAATTTTTAAGAGATTGACAGTCACGGTAATAAAAACCGGGATTTTAAAAAATTTTCCGGCAAAATATTGTAAATTGCGATGATATGATGCATAATGTATCTATCTTATTTCAAAAGAGGTCTGAAAAATGGAAAACACCAAACCCACACGCAATCTTACCATGCTTACTGACTTTTATGAAATAACCATGGCTAACGGTTATTTCAAAAACAATCATAAGGATACCGTTGCGTATTTTGATATGTTTTACAGACGTGTGCCCGATGGCGGCGGATATGTTATCATGGCGGGCGTTGAGCAGCTGGTTGACTATCTTTCAAATCTGAAATTTACCGCAGAGGATATTGAATATCTGCGTTCAAGAAATTTTGACGAGGATTTTCTTGATTACCTTGCAAACTTTGAATTTGCCTGCGATGTGTGGGCAATCCCCGAGGGTACTCCCATATTCCCCGGCGAGCCTATAGTCAAGGTCAAGGGTCCCGTCATTCAGGCTCAGTTTATCGAAACAATGGTTCTTCTCTGCATCAATCATCAGAGCCTTATCGCAACAAAGGCAAACCGCATTTCCCGTGCTGCACAGGGCAGAGCCGTTATGGAATTCGGTTCAAGACGTGCTCAGGGTGCCGACGGTGCGGTTTACGGTGCAAGAGCCGCATATATCGCAGGCTGTTCGGGTACTGCATGTACGATTTCCGATGAGCTTTACGGCGTTCCCGCACTCGGAACAATGGCTCACAGCTGGATTCAGCTTTTCGACAGCGAGCTTGAGGCGTTCACCGCCTACGCAAAGGAATATCCCGACAGCTGCACACTTCTTGTTGATACTTACAATGTTCTCAAATCGGGTGTACCCAATGCAATCAGAGTTTTTGACGAAGTTCTCAAACCTCTCGGCAAGAGACCCAAGGGAATCCGTATAGACAGCGGCGATATCACCTATCTTTCAAAGAAAGCAAGAAAAATGCTTGATGAGGCAGGATATCCCGACTGCGGAATCGTCGCATCGAACTCGCTCGATGAATATATAATCCGAGATATGCTTATTCAGGGTGCAAAGGTTGATTCGTTCGGCGTCGGCGAAAGACTGATAACCGCAATGTCATGCCCTGTTCTCGGCGGTGTTTACAAGCTTAGCGGAGTTGAGAAAGACGGGGAAATCATACCCAAAATCAAGCTCAGCGAAAATGTTCAGAAAATCACCGTTCCCGGCAGCAAGAAGGTCTACAGACTTTATGACAACGAAACAGGTAAGGCTGCCGCAGACCTCATAACCCTTATGGATGAAGAAATCGATGAGTCACAGCCCTATGAGCTTTTTGACCCCGATTATACATGGAAACGCAAAACAATCACGGATTTTACTGCCCGAGAACTGCTTGAACCCTTGTTTATCGGCGGAAAATGCGTTTTTGAAAAGAAGCCCATCAAGGAAATCAGAGATTACTGCCTTGCACAGGTTGACACTCTCTGGGATGAAGTTACACGATTTGAAAACCCCCATAATTACTACGTTGACCTTTCACAGCCCCTCTGGGATTTGAAGCACAGGCTTCTGAGGGAAAACGGCAAAAAATAATGGCAACAAAAACGGCTTGAACGGATTCCCGTTCAAGCCGTTTTCTGCAGGATTATGCCCGCTGCCCTGATGTCAGATGCTTTTTGTGATTCTTCTGAATTCTTCGCTGTTTCTGAATTCTTCGGAAAGCTGAGGTCTGTTTCGCAGACCTTCTCTTATATCTTCTGCAAACGAGCCGTTCCAGTATTTGTATGCTTTGGTTTTGTCGAATTCAAGACCCTTGACGGCAGGTGATGTATGGATGCTGATATCCGGCAATTCGTCATATTTTTCCGCAAGCTTTACGGCTTTTTCAAAATATTCAAGAGCACCCTTTTCATCTCCGCTAAGGTATTTCTTCAATCCGAGTCTCTGAGTGTGGATTACAACAAGATACCAGCTCTGCCCATAGTCACCGTCGGGCATGACAGCCTCAACCAGATTGATGTATGCTTCGGCAATACTGTCGTCGGCATCAAGGAAGCTTTTATATTTTCTGTCCATGATTTCGCCGAAAAGACGGAGCATTTCCGATGTGCCGTTTGCACAGGCAGCCGCACGCTTTTCATCGTCGAAAGGATACATATACATAGCAACATAATCGCTTGAGTTACGCATGGCGGGCATTTCATCAAGTATAGCCTTAACCCGGGAAAAATCAACTCCCGAATTCTCAACAAGACTCAGATCGCGCAGGAAGTAACACATATTTCGTTTTGTCATCATTCTGATGCTGTCGTCAGTGCAGTGGTTGCAGATTGTATGGTAAAGCCTCTCTTTTTCCGCTTTGATGCTGATGAGATATTCGCCGTCTTTGTAATCACGGTAATTGGTGAGTGAGGTGAAATAATTTGCGAGCAACTCATAGTTTCCGGGAAATTCATGAGAAGCCTTTTTTGCCGATACGATGGCTTCATCAAACTTTTTTTCATTGCACAGACGGATGTATTCATCTTTATACTTGCGGATTTTGTTTTCGTTTTCGATTGTGTTTGTGCCGAGAAGATTGTCAACAGTAACTCCGAAGAAGGAGGCGATTGAGGGAAGCATGGTTATGTCGGGATAAGTTTCTCCGCGCTCCCATTTGCTTATTGCCTGGAACGACATACCGAGAAAATCTGCCAATGCTTCCTGAGTAAGGTCTTTTGATTTGCGAAGTTTTTTAAGGTTTTCTCCGAAACAGATTGTCATAATAATAATCCCCTTTTCATTCAATCATGTTAACCCGGCCGTTGGTTACAATCGGATAATAACATTTTTGCGGAAAAGAAACAATAACCCGTTTATTGAAGAAAATTCTCTCACCGGGAGAGTTTTTCCGAAATACGTATTATCTGCCGTTTTAAAAACCAAAGCCCCGTATTTTCATACGGAGCCTTGGTTTATGCAATAAATTTGAGAAACGGAGTTTGATTAAGCTACTCTGCCTGCGTTTTTTCTGCCCTCCACAAGAGTGAAAACAGGTTCTTCTTCATAAACATCCTCGGGTGCTCTTTTCTGCACGGAAGCTCTTGCTGCCGTAGCCTCTCTCTGCTTGCGGAGACGGCGGTTGCGCAGATGTATTCTGATTGCTCTGAAAAGCTTCTGCTCGAAAGCGACGACCTTCTTTTCATTGATAAATCCGACTATAAGAAGCACCACTGCGGCAAATTCAAAAAATGTTTTTATTACTTCAACAAAATTCATTGTAAATCCTCCTTGCGAACATCTGTTCTGTGATTTCATTATAGCAAACGAACGTTCGTTTGTCAATACAAATGTTCGATATTTTTCAATTTTTTATTTCGGTTGCTAATTTGTATGCTTCCGATGATTGAATTATAACCTGTTATGTGTCCCAAAAAACGGACTTTCAAAAGAATTTTTGTGATTTGTTGACTTTTATATATCAAAACAATATAATAAAACCGAAATCAAATGAGGTGATGCTATGCAGAAATTTATCTACGGTGTATGGGGTTTTGTCAGGCAGTCGGCAGTCAGAATTCACCTTGCCGCGGCAAAAACAATTTTCGCAATCAGCGGCGGTAAGCTGCCGAAATCTCTTTTTTGCCACAGAGCAAATCCCGAAAAAATTCCTACCGATGTTAAAATTATTTCTCAGAATGACTATTCAACAACCATCGCAAAGGTCGATAAAAACGGCAGCATAAAGAGCGATGATTTCGTTATCCTTTCAACAACGGATATGCATTTTGATGTTGACCATGAAATCAATACCAAGGCAACCGAAAATTTTGTCCGTCACATAAAAGAGGTGAAGCCCGACCTTGTTGTGCTCACGGGTGACAACATTCTTTCGAAATTTCAGCAGATTGATGCCATTCAGTTTGCACAGATGATGGAAGAAATCGGAATTTACTGGACCGCAGTTTTCGGCAATCACGAAACCAGAGAAGACAGAGGATTCTATAAATATCTTCTTATGAAGAGCTTTGTTGATTATGACCATTGCCTCTGCAAATTCGGACCCGAAGAGCTTTTCGGTTACGGCAACTTCACGGTTAACATTCTCGGCGAGGGCGGTAAGCTGAAAAAGAGCCTTTTCTTCTTTGACTCGGGCAGAGACGTGCTTGAGCGTGATAAGGAAAAATATAATCTTCCCAAGGATATGAGGGGTTATGACTTCCTCAAGAATGAACAGATTGATTTCTATAAAGACGAGGTTGCAAGGCTCAGAAAACAGTACGGCAATGCCGAATCGTTCCTTTATCTGCATATTCCTCTTTGCGAATATTCCCGTGCATTCAAAGAAGACGAAAACGGAAGATTCGTTCCTTCGGGCGAATGTGAGATTTTCTACGGCCATCAGTATGAGAGCGTAGGATGTTCAGCCTACAACAGCGGAATGTTTGATGCGATGCTTGAAACGGGAAGCGGTCAGGCTGTTTTCTGCGGTCACGACCATGTCAATGACTGGCACGCACTCTATAAAGGAATTCATCTGGTTTATAATCAGGCAGGCGGTTATGCCGTTTATAATCTCGGCGATAAAACAGACCTCCCCGAAAGTGAATGGCTTGAAGGCGTTACGGTCACAACGATTCATAACGACGGCACATTCGATATCACAAACAGATATAACAGTATGTATCTATAAGATAAAAGGACAGTCGCGGACTGTCCTTTTTTATTTGTGATTCGGAATAACCTTTGCTCTGCATACTGCAGCTGCAGAGAGTGCGGTTGTGGCTGCGAATAATGCGGATGTGATGATTAATGCTGTCATTTTTGTTTCCCCCTGAATTATCGTTGTACTTATATTATATCCTCGGAATTTCTAAAATTAAACAGTGAAAACCTCTAAGATTTTATTAAGATTTACCGAATAACTCCGAAATTTCACTTGAAAATCTGATAATATATGATAAAATTATCATGTATTACTGTGTTCAGGAGGTATGACACATGGTTAAGGAATTCATGGGCAAGGATTTTTTGCTCAACAACGAACCTGCAGTAAAAATGTTTGAAGCGGCAGACAAAATGCCGATTTTTGACTGGCATTGCCACCTTTCTCCCAAAGAAATCTACGAAAACAAGCAGCCTGAAGATATCGCATGGCTCTGGCTTGCGGGTGACCATTATAAATGGCGTACAATGCGTTCATGCGGTGTTGAAGAAAAATATATAACGGGTGATGCAAGCGGATATGAAAAATTCAAAGCTTTTGCATCAATAATGCCGTATCTTATCGGCAATCCCATGTATCATTGGTGCCATCTTGAGCTTCAGAGATACTTCGGAATTTACGATATTCTCAATGCTGAAAGTGCCGATGAAATCTGGGAAAAAGCCAATGCGGCAATCAAAGCGGGCGGATTTACACCCCGTGAACTCATTGAAAAATCAAACGTTTCTCACCTTTGCACAACCGATGACCCTGCCGACAGTCTTGAATATCACAAGCTGATTGCGGAAAGTGATTTCAAATGCAGGGTTCTTCCTGCGTTCAGACCTGACAAGGCTCTCGGAATCGACCTTCCCGCATGGAAGCCATGGCTTGCCGATATGGAAAAAACCGCAGGCAGAGCCATAAATTCGTTCGCTGAACTCTGTGATGTTCTCAAAGAAAGAATTGAATTTTTTGCATCGATGGGCTGCCGTGCAAGCGACCACGCATTTGCTTATGTACCCTATGAAGAAGCAACGGCTGAGGAGCTTGAAGCAATATTCCTGAAGGTTAAAAACGGCGGAGAAGCAACCGTTGCTCAAGCCGATAAATATAAGACGGCACTCCTCGGATTTCTTGCCGCTGAATATGCAGACAGAGGCTGGGGCATGGAGCTTCACATCGGCCCGATGAGAAACAATAACACTCTCATGTTCGGAAAAATCGGTCCCGACGCAGGCTTCGACTCAATAGATGACAGAGAAATCGCACAGAAGCTGTCAAGATTTCTTGACAGCCTTGCCGTTAAAGAAAAGCTTCCCAGAACTGTGCTTTTCACTCTCAATCCCAAGGATAATTACGTTCTCGGAACAATGCTCGGAAACTTCCAGAACAGCGACGCGGAAAGCAAAATCCAGTTCGGTTCGGCATGGTGGTTCAACGATAATATTGACGGCATGAGAGAGCAGATGAAGGCTCTTGCAAACCTCGGTGCACTGGGCAAATTTGTAGGCATGGTAACGGATTCACGCTCATTCCTCTCATATCCCAGACACGAATATTTCCGCAGAATCATGTGCGGACTCATGGGCGACATGGTTGCTGACGGACTCTATCCCTACGATGAAAAAACTCTCTGCATGCTTGCGGAGGATATCTCATATAATAACGCAATAAAATATTTCGGCGTAAAGTAAGGAGGAAAAATCATGGCAAAATATATTCTTTCTCTTGACCAGGGCACAACAAGCTCAAGGGCGATAGTTTTTGACAAAAAGGGCAATATCGTATGCAAGGCACAGAACGAGTTTGAACAGATTTATCCTCAGGCAGGCTGGGTTGAGCATGATCCTCTTTCCATTCTCTACAGCCAGTTTCAGGCGGTTTCGTCGTGCATTATGCAGGGCGGAATCAATCCCTGCGATATTGCGGGTATCGGCATAACAAACCAGAGAGAAACAACAATTCTCTGGGACAGACAGACCGGCAAACCCGTTTA
The DNA here is from genome assembly GCA_045542715.1 of Acutalibacteraceae bacterium. GTDB lineage: Bacteria > Bacillota > Clostridia > Oscillospirales > Acutalibacteraceae > CAG-177. The sequence goes on along the minus strand of JAZQLN010000052.1, from coordinate 3,004 downwards.
TAATGCTATCGTGTGGCAGTGCCGCAGAACGGCTGAAATATGCGAAGAACTCAAGGCTCAGGGTCTTGAAGACTACATAAAAGACAAAACAGGTCTGCTGATTGATGCTTATTTCTCGGCAACAAAAATCAAGTGGATTCTCGATAACGTTGCAGGTGCAAGAGAGCTTGCCGAGCAGGGCAGACTCCTTTTCGGCACGGTTGAAACATGGCTCATCTGGAATCTTACGGGCGGCAGCGTTCATGTTACCGACTATTCGAATGCATCAAGAACAATGCTTTTTGATGTTGATAACCTCTGCTGGGACAAATATCTCTGCGAAAAGCTCGGCATTCCCATGTCAATCCTGCCCGAACCCGTTCCCTCAAGCAAGGTTTACGGCAGAGTGTCAAAGGGTATACTGGGTCTTGAATTCCTTGAAGGAATCCCTATCTGCGGCGCAATCGGCGACCAGCCTGCGGCACTTTTCGGCCAGGGATGCTTTGAACCCGGTCAGGCGAAGAATACATACGGCACGGGCTGCTTCCTGCTGATGAACACAGGCGAAACCCGTGTAAAATCAAAGAATAATCTTCTTACGGGTGTTGCATGGGGCATAGGCGATAAGGTTGAATATGCAATCGAAGGCTCGGCTTTCAATGCGGGTTCGGTTATCAAATGGCTCCGTGATGAGCTTCACATGATTGACACCGCAAAACGCTGCGATGAGCTTGCCGAAAGTGTTCCCGATGCAAACGGAATCTATTTTGTTCCTGCGTTCACGGGTCTCGGTGCACCCTATTGGGATATGTATGCAAGAGGTACAATAGTCGGTCTCACCCGAGGAGTAAACCGTGCTCATATTGCGAGAAGCGTTCTTGAAGCGATTACATATCAGGTAACGGATTTGCTTGAAGCGATGAAATCCGACTCGGGAATTGATTTCACGGAGCTTCGTGTTGACGGCGGTGCAAGCGTAAGCAACATCATGCTTCAGATTCAGGCGGATATGATAAGATGCAGCGTCAACCGTCCTCTGACTGTTGAAACAACGGCTCTCGGTGCGGCATATCTTGCAGGTCTTGCAGTCGGACTGTGGGAAAACATGGATGAAATCCAGAATAACCGCAAGGTTGAAAGAATATTTGCACCCGAAATGGATGAAGCACGCAGAAATGAAATTTACGATGGCTGGAAACGTGCCGTTGAGTGCTCAAAAGGCTGGGTAAAGTAAAAAAATAGTGTAGGGCGGGGGCTTGCTCCCGCCGAACATAGTATTCACGGAGATGTTAAAATGGACTATTTGAAGGAGTCGCTCAGACTTCATTATGAATGGAAGGGCAAGCTCGAAACAAAAGCAAGGGCAGATGCCGCCTGTAAGCAGGATTTATCCCTCGCTTATACTCCCGGCGTTGCCGCACCCTGCCTTGAAATTCAGAAAGACGTAAACAAAAGCTATGAACTTACAAGAAGATGGAACACGGTTGCCGTTATAACCGACGGCACGGCTGTTCTCGGTCTCGGTGATATCGGTCCCGAGGCAGGTATGCCCGTTATGGAGGGCAAGTGTCTGCTTTTCAAGGCTTTTGCCGGTATTGATGCAATTCCTCTTTGCATCCGTTCAAAGGATACGGATGAAATTGTCAGGGCTGTTTCTCTTTTTGCAGGCAGCTTTGGCGGCATCAATCTTGAGGATATTGCAGCTCCGAGATGCTTTGAAATTGAAAGAAAACTAAAGGAAATCTGCGATATTCCCGTTTTCCACGATGACCAGCACGGTACTGCCGTTGTTGTGCTTGCGGCTGTGCTCAATGCACTCCGCTGTGTGGGCAAAAAGCTTGAGGATTGCACGGTTGCGATGAGTGGTGCAGGCTCGGCAGGCTCGGCAATCGCAAAGCTTCTCAATGCCTGCGGTGCAGGGAATATCATCATGAGTGATAAGGAGGGAATTATCTGCAAGGGTCAGCCTCTTTCTCCCGCATTCGACGAACTCGCTGATTTCACAAACAAAAACCGCATTACAGGCACTCTTGCCGATGCAATGAAGGGTGCGGATGTTTTTGTCGGCGTTTCCGCAGGCGGAATAGTCAGCAAGGAAATGGTTGCATCCATGGCTGACAATGCCGTTGTTATGGCAATGGCAAATCCTACTCCGGAGATAATGCCCGATGAAGCTCTTGAAGCGGGTGCAGCGGTTGTAGGCACAGGCAGAAGCGATTATCCCAATCAGATTAACAACGTGCTTGCTTTCCCCGGCATATTCAGAGGTGCTCTCGATGTCAGAGCATCCGATATTAACGAAGAAATGAAACTTGCCGCCGCTTATGCCATTGCAGAGCTTGTTTCGGAGGATAAGCTTTGTCCCGAATATATACTTCCCGAGGCGTTTGACGAAAGGGTGGGTCCTGCGGTTGCAAAGGCTGTCGGAAAGGCTGCAAGAGATTGTGGAATTGCACGAATTTAACAGGCTCGGTTTGTGTAAATCTCACAAAAGTTGTTTTTATATTATTTAAATTCTTTTTTTTACTTGCTTTATTTTAATATATATGCAATAATTAATCGAATATCTTGGACAGGTATCCTCCCGTGCAGGCCGCGGAAGGAGTATTCAATCTGAATTTTAAAAGGAGGAAAAAACAATGTCCATGTTTAAAAAGGTTTTGAGCGTTGTTCTCTGCATCTGCATGCTTGCAGGCTCATTTGCAATGCTCGGCGACCTCGTTCCTCAGGCAAGTGCAGCTGAAGGAACATCAATGGTTAAGTCATATGACGCTCTCGAAGAGCAGTATGACAAATTCATCTATCTCGGCGAAGAAGCTTACGAGGAAGATGCAGACGGTAATCTTGTTCTCACTGACTACTATGTTCAGCCCGGTGACTGGATTACATACAGACTTTATGTTAAGTCTGACCTTTTCATCGGTAACAGTATGCCTTACACCGCATATGATAACTCATTCTTCGATGTAACAATCTGTACCGACGAACCCGTTCTCAGCAACGGTTACGAAACACTTAACGACAA
>JAZQLN010000051.1:0-40184 GCA_045542715.1 Acutalibacteraceae bacterium | reverse complement strand
TTCCCGTGTCAGTCCTGCTACATTAAAAAAGAACCTGGCGTTGATTAACGCCAGGCCCAAGAAAGTTTTAAATTACCAAAAACCGCTGGATTTATTTGATGATTATATCAAAAAGTGTTGCACTTAGTTTGACAAATCATCATTTTATAACGATATCGCATTTGTTCATTATGTCAAAAGTTTCGAAATAAAGATTTTCAAGCGGAATCCATTTTGTTCTGAAAGTTTCGAGTGCTTCCGTGCCGTTGCGGTTTTCGATGCGTTCAAGACGTGTTTTGATGTCGGCATCGAGGAATATCTTTAAATCGTATATATCGGGAATATCGGGATGAAGAGCATACGCACCTTCCGCAATAATCGGTTTCTGCGGATTGATTGTTTGTATTCCGTCAAAATCACCTTTCTTGCAGCTGAAAATGCGGTATGAAAATTCTTTTCCGCTTTTTATGCCGTCAACGACCTCATCGATGAACCGTTCGTAATGAACGTTTCCGCCGGCGCGAGAAAGTCTCTCTTCGGTCCGCATTTCGGGAAGCAGAAAGAAATCGTCCATGTGAATTATCTGCAATCCGAATTGTTCTGCAAGGCTGTGAGCAAGAGTTGTTTTGCCCGATGCACAGCTTCCGTCGATTGCAATAACGGCATTCGGTTTTTCTGAAATAAGCTTTTTGATTTTATTTATCATATTTCACCGTTTAAAAAGCCCCGACATAATGTCAGGGCTTTAAGCTTTTTATTTTGTTTCTTCTGTGCCTGCCTGCTCGTTAAATTCTTTAACTTCAGCAGCGATGGCCTTACGTCTCTCACGGAGTTCCATATACATTCTGTCTCTCTTCTCGCCCTGAAGGTCATAGAAGAGCTGAGGAATGATGCTGAGAGCACCTGTAACAACAGGAAGGAGAGTACACATAAAGAAGAGTGCGTAGCGTGCTTCGGCAGTCTGAGCACCCTGATTCTTGGTGTTATCGTATCCGAATGCCTTGAAGAGAAGGGGCTGAGCAAAGTTCTTGACAGTATGAACCATCTTGGTAACAAGACCCTTTGCAACGCCTGTCATACCTTCTGAACGGAAACCGTTCTTCCATTCGCCGTAGTCGATGGCTTCGTTTCTCATTTCTTCGGGGATAACCTTTCTGATACCCCAGAAGAACATCCAGATTGTTTCGCGGAGCATGAACGAGGGAATCATGACTGCAAGGCTTTCATAACCCGGCTTTCCGCCGACCTTGATGAATTTACCTGCGGCATAAACGCCGAGCATGAGAACGCTGTCAACATGAGAACCTGCAATCCAGAGAGCCTTTGTTGAGAACTTGGAACGTGCCCAGGGAACGTATGAATAAGAAATGGGTGAAACAACCGCACCGGGAATACCAACGATTGTTGCCATTGATGCAAGGTTGAGAACTTCGATGTAGTAAAGGTTTGTGCCCGAATTGAGGCTGAATGCACCGAGGAACTCGGAAAGAGTGATAAGGAGCAGGGGTTTGTTTGTAATAACCGACTTGACGCCGCTGAAAATACTGGGTTTATCGATGGTCTGCATAACTCTTTCTTTTGCAACGAATGCATAGAAGAGAGCAAAGAGACCGGATACAACAGCGGTGATAACGCCGCCGAGAACGAACATTCTGTTATAGCCGGACTGATACATTTCAGGATTTGTGGTTTGCAGAATATCGTTTGCGGGACTGTTGATGTAGAGGTCGATTAAAAGACCCATAAGAATTTCGGGAGCTTTTTCAACAAAGCCGGAAAGAAGGTTGGCCGAAGTAATCAGTCGTGTTCTGTCGATAATGTTGGGTGTGATTGTTGAGGTCATACCCTGACGAACGATGGAGATAAGCGAACCTGCAAGATTCTGGAAAATCTGGAGAAGCAGGAAAATCGAGAATTTCGGTATGTTGCTTCCGATACCGTCGGTTCCCATGAATACGGGAAGTGCCCAGAAAAGAACGGTGAGAAAAACACCCGGAATGGCGTAAACAACAAGCCAGGGCTTGAATTTACCCCAACGTGTACGGGTTCTGTCAACAATCGATGCAAGGAAAAGGTCGTTGATGATATCCCAAACACCGATAACAGCGTTGGTGATTGACAGCAGAACAAGGTCGATTTTGAGGATGTTCATTTTGAAAACATCGTCATATTTACCAATGTTAAAGCTTTGAGCGATATCATCGAGTATGTATGCGAAGGTTTCTTTTGAGCCGACGTAACGTCTGTCCTTGGGGACAGCGGACGGAGCTTTTTCTTCAAGAACCTTAGCGGTTGACTCAGATGCCATGAAATCTCTCCTTATAAATATAATATTCAAGTTATTTTAACACACTGTTAATGCTTTTTCAATACCGCAATATTTTTTTATGAATTCTATACAGTAAACGTCATGTTTTTTTGGTTATAAAGTCAAAAAAAGAGCAGGCCGTGAAGCCTGCTCCCCGATAAATCTCAATTAAGAATTAAACCTTGAAATTAACCGCTTTGTCGCCCTTTTCGTCGCTGCCGAATTCATAATCCTTGCCGGGAAGGACAGCGTTGAGGATAATGCCTACAAGAGCACCGACTGCAAGACCCGAAAGGCTGATTGTAACCGAGCCTACGGGAATCTGGATTGCACCTGCGTAGTTGATGCCGATTGAAAGAACGAGGATGATTGCTGCGATGATAACGTTTCTTGTGTTTTCAAAGTTAACCTTGTTTTCAACAACATTGCGTACACCGACTGCGGAAATCATACCGTAGAGAACAAGCGATGCACCGCCGATTGCAGCTGTGGGCATAAGGCTTACGAGGGCTGCAAACTTGGGCGAGAACGAGAAAAGAATTGCAAGATAAGCGGCAATTCTGACAACCTTGGGGTCGAATACTTTTGAGAGAGAAAGAACGCCTGTGTTTTCGCCGTAGGTTGTGTTTGCCGGTGCACCGAAGAGAGATGCGATTGCCGTTGCGAGACCGTCGCCGAGAAGTGTTCTGTGGAGACCGGGGTCTGCGATGTAGTTTTTCTTGCAAGTGGAGCTGATAGCTGAAATATCGCCGATGTGCTCAACCATTGTTGCAAGAGAGATGGGCATGATTGTGATAACTGCACTTACAAGGAGATTCTTATCGAAATCGCCTGCAAGAAGACCGAAAACGGTGTCCTTCATCCGGAAGGGGAGACCGATCCATGCAGCGGACTTGAAGGCTTCAAGCTTTGCAGGGTCAAGAACATCCATGGTACCTGTGAAGTGAAGAATAACCGCAACGAGCGATGAGCCGAGAATGCCGAGCATGATGGGGATAATTTTAATCATGCCTTTGCCCCAGATGTTGCATCCGATGATAATTGCAATTGCAACAACGGCAACAAGCCAGTTGGCAGAGCAGTTTGAAATGGCACTTGATGAAAGAGTGAGACCGATTGCGATGATGATGGGACCTGTTACGATGGGCGGGAAGAATTTCATAACTTTCTTTGCCCCGAAAGCTTTTATGAGAGCTGCGAGCACGAGGTAAAGCATACCTGCACAGGCTACGCCGAAGCATGCATAGGGAAGAAGGCTGTAGTCATTGATTGCGTTACCGGCTTCGTCTGTGCCGATGGCAGTGATTGCGGCATAACCGCCGATAAAAGCGAAGGATGAGCCGAGGAATGCGGGAACTTTACCTTTTGAAAGCAGGTGGAAAAGAAGAGTGCCGAGACCTGCAAAAAGCAGAGTTGCCGAAACGCTCAGACCGGTGAGTGCGGGAACGAGAACCGTTGCACCGAACATGGCAAACATGTGCTGAAATCCGAGCAGAGCCATTTTGGGATAGCCGAGCTGTTTTGCATCGTAAATTCCGTCGCCGAGATCAAATTTTTTCTTTGACATTTTTTCAACCTCCTGAAGTTTTTGTCTCTTTTACCTTATCATATTATGAACGGTTTGTAAAGAAAAAAACGGACAATTTTCAACAAAAAAACCGCACCCGTCGGTTGACGGATGCAGTTCCGATTTTTTACCAATTATACATTTCTTCGGGATTTTTGAAAATTTCTTCAAGTCTTCTTACGAAGGGAGCAACCTCGCCGAAGTCAACTGCTCTGTGGTCGAAAACGAGGTCGATAGGCATTTCCTGGCCGACAACAATAATATCGTTGCCGTTTTCATCCTGCTTGACAACGGGCTTTTTGATTGCAGAACCGATGCATACAACAAAAATCTGGGGAGGAATGATTGAAAGAAGCGATGCGTGGCCGGGAATTCCTCTTGTGATTGAGCCGATGTTGGATATTGTAACCGTGCCCTGCTTGATGTCGTTTGCGGTGAGTCTGTCTGTTTCGGGGATTGCGTAGTAATCCTTCTTTGCCTGACCCGAAAGAGTCTTTATCTTGTGCTTGCCTGTTTTTGCACCGAAAAGACGAAGAACAGCCTGCTTGATTTTGCCCTTCTTGAGCTTTTCTATTGTGTCATTGAAGGAAACGGAGAACATAACCTCCGTAAGGTCTGTGTTGCCGATTCTTCTGCTGACATCTGCTATGTATTCGGTAAGCTCAACAAGATTCTTGTTGCCGATATCGTGGAGATTGATTGTCATCATTTCACCGTTGGGAAGAATCCATGTCATGCCTGCGTGGATTTCGTCAAACTGGGTGATTTTACCGCGTACAAGCTTACGGTTGAAATCAATGTGGGCATTGAGCTGGGGAGCAGCCTTGAATGCTTCGCAGAGAGCCTTGAGCATAACTGTGTTGACGGTGAGCTTAACGGAGAATTTGTTTGATTCGTTGAGTTCTTTTATGGTTTCAAGGAATTTTGAAACTTCGGGCTCGTAAACATAAGAAATATGGGGGATTGTTTCCCAGCTTTCGGATGTCATGTTGGCAACGATTTTTCTCTGAATGCCAAAATGGGTTTCTTTAGTAACTTTCATAGGGGTTTCCTCCTGTGATTTTTTAATCCATACGCAAAAATATTACCATATAAACACATCTTGATTATTCCGGCAAAGAAAAATAATCAATTTTAATATTTATTTAATAAATCAAATTACACTTCACAAAGAGAGAAATATATGGTAAAATAATAAGTCGAAATTCAAAACAAAGGATTGAAGAAATGAAAAGCCTCTTTAAATATCTCAAAGGCAGCCGTCTGCAATGCGTGCTTGCACCGCTGTTCAAAATGTTTGAAGCAATTCTGGAATTGTTTGTTCCCCTCGTTGTGGCAGGGATAATCGACAAGGGAATTGTTGCTTCGGATAAAAATTACATAATAAAAATGTGCGGAGTGCTTGTGCTTCTCGGAGCAGTCGGACTTGCTTTCTCCGTAACTGCTCAGTTTTTCTCGGCTCAGGCAGCCGTAGGCTTCACGAAAAGGCTGAAGCATGCGGTTTTCGGGCATATCGGCAGGTTTTCCTGCAGTCAGATTGATAAGGCGGGCACTTCAACCCTCATAACCCGTATGACAGGCGATATGGACAGCGTGCAGAACGGTCTCAATCTGACTCTGCGTCTGCTTCTTCGCTCACCCTTTGTTGTTATCGGTGCGATGATAATGGCGTTTACCGTTGACAGTAAAGCGGCGATGACCTTTGTTGTTGTCATTCCCGCACTTTCGGTTGTTGTTTTCGGAATAATGTTTCTGTGTATTCCTCTTTATAAAAAAGTCCGTGTTGCGCTTGATAAGGTGCTTTGTACCGCAAGGGAAAGTCTCACGGGTGCTAAGGTTATAAGAGCATTCTGCAAGGAAGACGAGCAGATTGCCGAATTTGAAGAAAGAAACGATGCACTCACAAAAATTCAGGAATATACGGGTAAAATATCCGCACTTATGAATCCCGTGACCTGCATAATTATCAACATCGGCATTGCCGTGCTTATATATATCGGCGCAATCCGTGTTGATACGGGCATAATCACTCAGGGTGCGGTTGTTGCACTCTATAACTATATGTCTCAGATACTTGTTGAGCTTGTGAAGTTTGCAAATCTTATTATCAGCATCACAAAATCGGTTGCCTGTGCAGGCAGAATAAGTGCAGTGCTCGAAACTCCCGTTGAAAGCGGTGAGGGTACTGCACAAATCGACGAAAAAGCAGGGAATATCGTTGAATTCAGGAATGTATCGTTCATGTATGACGGAGCAGGCGAAAATTCACTTGAAAATATCAGCTTTTCCGTCAAGAAGGGCGAAACAGTCGGCATAATCGGCGGAACGGGTTCAGGCAAAACTACGCTGGTGAACCTTATTCCCGCATTTTATAAAGCAACTTCGGGTGAAGTGCTTGTTGGCGGTGCGGATGTCAAGGATATTTCAACCGAAGAACTCCGGCGGAAAATTGCCGTTGTGCCGCAGAAAGCGATGCTTTTCAAGGGTACAATCAAAGAGAATATGCTTTGGGGCAAACCCGATGCAACCGATGAAGAGATAAACAAGGCTCTTGAAATTGCTCAGGCGACGGACTTCGTTGCACAGAAAGACGGAGGTATAAACGCAGCCGTTGAGCAGGGAGGAAGAAATTTTTCGGGCGGTCAGCGTCAGCGTCTTTCCGTCGCAAGAGCTTTGATTAAAAAGGCGGATATACTTATTCTCGATGACAGCTCAAGTGCGCTTGACTACGCAACCGATGCCTCCATGAGAAAAGCGATTGAGGCAAATCAGGGAGATACGGCTGTTTTCATCGTTTCGCAGAGGACATCGTCTATTATGCACGCAGATAAGATAATTCTTCTTGATGACGGCGTTGCATCCGTCGGCACTCACGAAGAACTCCTTAAAACCAATGCAGTATATAAAGAAATCCATCTGACACAGTTTGAGGAGGGTGAGGAATAATGAAAACCAAGGTAAGCAAGGGAACGGTCAGAAAGGTTCTCTTCTATGTGGGCAGATATAAAATACATCTGTTTGTTTCAATCCTTCTTGCGGCACTGAGCGTTGCTGTCAGCCTCTATATTCCCGTGCTGGCAGGCAAGGCGATAGACCAAATCGTTGATGCCGGCAAGGTCAGCTTCGAAGCGATGAAACCTTATCTTTATCAGATAGGGATTCTTGCTCTCGGTGCAGGTGCGGCACAGTGGATAATGAATACGCTCAACAACAAAATAACCTTCAGTGTTGTCCGTGACATCAGGAATGCGGCAATGAAAAAAATTCAGATTTTACCGTTGAGTTATATCGATTCAAAGCCTGCGGGCGAAACCGTCAGCAGAATTATTTCCGATGCGGACCAGTTTGCAGACGGTCTGCTTATGGGATTCACACAGCTTTTTACGGGTGCTGTAACAATTCTCGGCACGCTTGCGTTCATGCTGTCGATTAATTTCAAAATTACTCTTGTTGTTGTTATTCTTACACCGATTTCGCTTTTTGTTGCCCGATTCATCGCAAGCAGAACTTTCTCGATGTTCAAGCTTCAGTCGCAGACAAGAGGCGAGCAGACCGCTTTTGTTGAAGAGATGATAGGCGGTCAGAAGGTTGTTTCGGCTTTCTCGCGAGAAGAGGATTCCCTTGAAGAATTTGATGAAATCAACGAGAGATACGAAAAATGCTCGCTTAAAGCAATATTCTTCTCATCGCTCACAAATCCGTCAACCAGATTTGTCAACAGCATCGTTTACGCCGGTGTAGGTCTGACGGGTGCACTTGCGGCGGTCGGCGGAGCGATAACCGTCGGCGGACTTTCATGTTTCCTCAGCTATGCAAATCAGTATACAAAGCCGTTCAATGAGATTTCGGGCGTTATTGCCGAATTGCAGAATGCTCTGGCTTGTGCCGAAAGACTTTTTGAGCTTGTTGAACAGCAGCCTCAGACTCCCGATGCTGAGAATGCTCACGAATTCGGCGATGTTGACGGCAGAGTTGAAATCGAAAACGTTGCTTTCTCATATTCAAAAGACAGGGAGCTTATCAAAAACCTCAGTCTTTCCGTTGAAAGCGGCAACAGGGTTGCAATCGTAGGTCCTACGGGCTGCGGAAAAACAACGGTTGTCAATCTGCTCATGCGTTTTTATGATGTTGACAAAGGAAAAATCAGCGTTGACGGTACGGACATAAACAGTGCAACAAGAAAGAGCCTTCGCAAGAGCTACGGCATGGTTTTGCAGGATACGTGGCTCAAAGAGGGCACTGTCAGAGAAAATATCGCAATGGGTAAACCCGATGCAACGGATGAGGAAATCATTGCCGCCGCAAAGGCTGCCCATGCACACAGCTTCATAAAGCGTCTGCCGCAAGGCTACGATACACCCATAACCGACGAGGCATCGGGATTGTCGCAGGGTCAGAAGCAGCTGCTCTGCATAACAAGAGTAATGCTCTGTCTGCCGCCGATGCTTATTCTCGACGAAGCAACAAGCTCAATCGATACCCGTACGGAAATCCGTATCCAGAAGGCATTTTCAACAATGATGCAGGGCAGAACAAGCTTTATTGTTGCCCACAGACTTTCAACAATCAAGAACGCGGATGTTATTCTTGTTATGAAAGACGGCAACATCGTTGAGCAGGGAAGCCACAGCGAATTGATTGAGAAACAGGGCTTTTATTACGAGCTTTATAACAGCCGCACGGAAGCAACAGCATAAAATGTCAAATTTATGTTGACAAAACCGCTTTACTAAGTTAATATAATAATACATTAATTAGCCACTTGGCTGAAAAGGAGTAAAATTATGAAAAAGTTATTTGCACTTATTCTTGCAGCTCTCATGCTCTTCACAATGGCTGCTTGCGGCGGCACAGCTGACAACGAAACAACAACTGCTGCCGATGATCAGGCTGCAGTAAACAGCGATCTTGATTATATCAAAAACAAGGGTACTCTCATTGTAGGTATCACAGACTATGCTCCCATGGATTTCAAAGAACCCGGCAGCGATGAATGGACAGGCTTTGATGCTGAATTTGCACGTCTTGCAGGCGAAAAGCTCGGCGTTGCGGTTGACTTCATTGAAATCGACTGGGCAAACAAGTTCTTTGAGCTTGAAGCAAAGGGTATTGACTGCGTATGGAACGGCATGACAATCACTGACGAAGCTCTTGCAAATGCAACCGTAACAAATGCTTATGTCAAGAATGCACAGGTTGTTGTTATGGCAGCGGATAAGCTTGCTGATTATGCAACGGCTGAAAGCCTTGCAGACCTTGTTTTTGCAGCGGAAGACGGCTCTGCAGGTGCTGAAGCTCTCGAAGCAAACTCACTTGAATACACAGCTGTTCTCACTCAGACAGATGCTCTTCAGGAAGTTAAGAGCGGCGCGGCTGATGCTTGCGTTATCGATATCACAATGGCTAACGCAATGACAGGCGAAGGCACAAGCTATGCAGGCCTCGGCTACAGCCTTGAGCTTACAACAGAAGAATACGGCATTGCCTGCCGTAAGGGTTCAGACCTTGCAGCAGCTCTCAACGATATTATGGCAGAGCTTAAGGCAGACGGAACTCTCCAGGGTCTTGCAGAGAAATACGAACTTACACTCGCATAATTGATTTGAATTTTGCGGCAGAGGGCGATGAACCCTCTGCCTTTTCATGACTAGGGTAACGAGTATAACCCGAATCTGCCCGAAAGCGAGTCTTTTCAGCGCTTTTCGGGGTTTCGGATTAGAAAGGCGTCAGCCTGTCGTCACCCTCAACCTCCAAAAATCATCTGAAAATACTTCGTTTTCGGGTCGAAGATTTTTTGTCGAGAGAATTTTCAGATGGTTCAAGGCAAAAACGGAGCAAATCCTTGGCGGATTTGCGAGTATTTTAACACAGAAACAGCGAAAATAATCCGACAAAAAACACGGTTCGGATTATTCTCGTTACCCTGATGAAAGGTATCGGTATATATGTTTTGGGAAGTAACGATTGATTTGCTCAAAGGCTTTGCAACAACCGTTGAAATCTTCGGACTGACTCTTCTGGGTGCGTTGCCTCTGGGTCTTATAATATGCTTCGGTTCAATGAGCAGATTCGCTCCTCTTAAATGGCTTATAAAAACCTTTGTCTGGATTATAAGAGGAACTCCTCTTATGCTTCAGCTGGTTGTTGTTTATTACGGACCGGGTCTTCTCGGCGCATGGGCGCAGGAGCTGAACAGCACCAATGCTTTTATAAATTGGCTTGCAACATGGGAGGTTTTTGACCGCTTCTTAGCAGTTATGATTGCATTTATAATCAACTATGCCTGCTATTTTTCGGAAATTTACAGAGGCGGAATTGAAAGCATACCCGCAGGTCAGTATGAAGCTTGTCAGGTTCTCGGCATGACAAAAACACAAACATTCTTCAGAGTTATCCTTATGCAGGTTGTCAAACATATCGTTCCTCCCATGAGCAACGAAATCATAACTCTCGTAAAGGATACATCTCTTTCAAGAACCATTGCGGTTTATGAAATCATCTGGAATGCACAGTCGTTCGCAAAGTCAGACGGACTTATGTGGCCTTTCTTCTATACAGGTGCATTCTATCTTATCTTCAACGGCTTGCTTACGGTTATTTTCGGCAAAATCGAAAAGAAGCTTGACTATTATCATAATTAACGGGAGTGAGAAAGATGGCTATACTTGAAGTAAAAAACCTTAATAAAAGCTTCGGGAACAACCATGTTCTCAAGGGCATTGATTTCACTCTTGAGGAGGGCAAGGTGCTTTCCGTTATCGGCTCGTCGGGCAGCGGCAAAACAACTCTTCTCCGCTGCATAACCTCTCTTGAAACTGCCGATAAGGGTCTTATCAAGGTTAACGGAAACATAGTTTTTGATTCCGAAAATCAGCATAAATTCACCAAAGAGGAAATCCGTCAGAATCGTCTTGCGGTTGGTCTTGTTTTCCAGTCGTTTAACCTTTTTCCGCAGTATACCGTGCTGAAAAACGTAACCCTTGCCTGCGAATTGCAGGCAAAGAAGCGTTCGGATTGGAGACACAACAAAAAGCAGATTCTCGAAGAAATCAACGCAAACGCAAAGGATATCCTTGCCAAGGTCGGTCTTTCCGAAAAGCTTGATTCATACCCCTGCCAGCTTTCGGGCGGTCAGCAGCAGCGTGTTTCGATTGCAAGAGCACTTGCGATGAGCCCCGATATCCTTTTCTTTGACGAACCCACATCCGCCCTCGACCCCGAGCTTACGGGTGAAATTCTCAAGGTTATCAAAGACCTTGCGGCGGAAAACATGACAATGGTTATCGTTACCCATGAAATGGCGTTTGCCAGAGATGTTTCAGATACGGTTATTTTCATGGACGGCGGCGTTATCGTTGAGCAGGGCAGTCCCGAGAATGTTATCAACAATCCTCAGAACGAAAGAACAAAGCATTTCTTAAGCAGATTTCAGGATAACAATTAATATTTACCCCGATTTGCAGTTGCATTTCGGGGTTTGTTATATTATAATCAAAATTGGTGATGAAAATGAAATTTTTAATAGCATCCGACATTCACGGTTCGGAGTTTTACTGCAAAAAAGTTATCGAAGCTTTTGAAAATGAAAATGCGGACAGGCTTATTCTTCTCGGCGATATTCTTTATCACGGCCCCAGAAACGATTTGCCCAAAGACTATGCACCCAAGAAAGTTATAGGACTTCTCAATGCAATGAAGGATAAAATTCTTTGCGTAAGAGGTAACTGCGATACAGAGGTTGACCAGATGGTGCTTGATTTCCCGATTCTTGCGGATTATGCGATTCTGCCCGTCGGCGAAAAGCTTGTTTATATGACACACGGACATAATTTCAACGAAAACCATCTTCCTCCACTCGGCAGAGGCGATATTCTTCTTCACGGCCACACCCATGTGCCCAAGTGCGTTGAGCACGAAAACTATGTTTATCTCAATCCCGGTTCGGCTTCAATTCCAAAGGAGGACAGTTACCACGGCTACATGACTCTTTGCGGAAATAAGTTTATATGGAAAGATTTCGAAGGTGAAATAAAAATGAAATTTGAGGTGAAATAATCATGGAACTCAAAGAAACAAGAAATCTCACGGCAGGGGTCAAAACCCTTCTTGTGCTTGCGTTTGCGGTTATGTCAGGCTTCATGTGGAGAGTCAGAGGTTCTCACGGCTTCGGCTCAATGTGGGGAATGTTTGCAGTCGGCGTAATGCTCGTGCTGGTTGTTTTTGCATTCTTCGGCAACCGCAGAAAGATGAGCTATGAGGCAATTCCCGCAGCGGTTATCCTTTTGGGCATAACCAACGGCGGATGGGGCACTCTCAACAGTCAGATGGGAGGATACCTCGGAAGCACGGTGCCTTTTACGGGCGAAGAACTTACGGCAACGGTTGAACTTAATCCTTGGTACGGTCTCTGGGTGATGCTTCTTCTGGGCTTCGGCTGGATGCCTCTTTTCTCGATTTTTATGGGTTCTCTGTTCTCAAAAAGAGACTATAAAATCAAAAACTACATAACGGTTATCGTTGTTTTCTATGTCCTTGTGAATGCGTTCATGTTCTGCATTTCCCATTTCATTCTTCCTTATATCAGCCCGACGGCGGTTGATATGTTCAAGGAAGGTCTTGCGGATAAAGGCATTGAGATGTCGCCCATGATGGCGTTTATCAAAAATCTCGGCTCGGAAGCATGGTTCAAGAAAATCCCCTTCGGCAGAAACTATTATGCAAGCATCAGGGTTATTTCATATTCCGCTTCGGCACTTCTCACATCTCTCACGGTTCTTGTTGCATTCAAGGATAAGGTAACGGCTCTTATATCAACCGCCATGAACACCGTTATGGCTCTTGCAATCACGCTTGCGGATGTTTTCCTCATCATCGATTCCGACAGAGGCTTCCTCGCAAAGGTTACTCCTCCCGCATTCCTCGAGAACGGCTCATGGTCACTCTGGGAATACTTCACGGGCTTCCTTATGGGATTCGGACTGATGCTGATTTTTGTTTGCCTTCCCAAAAAACTCGTTGCAGGCGAAGGTAAATTCGATTACGAAGAACCCTTTAAGAAAAAGTGGATTCATGTTGTATACAGTGCTGTTCTGAGCCTTTTCTTCACCTTCGTTCTGACCGTGGCAAGACCTCTCGGAATGAGAATTGCGGATTTCTTCATCGACAGAGGAAGGCTTCCCGACGAAGAAATCTACGAAATAATTCTTATGATTGTTTTCGGAATTATAGGTTTCATATTCTGTGCTGCGGCAACAAAGAAAAACGTTGTTGCAAGAGGTCTGGCAGTGCCCGTGCCCATGAGAACAGAGGATTTCTGCATGAAAGCGGCACCTGTTTATTTCTTGGTAACAGGCTTGATTTATTTCTTCACATACGATGCAAGTCTCTGGCAGGTAATAAAAAATCCCTCGTCACTTTTTGATGTGACAAGGGATGCGGGAATTGTTCTTATTGTACTTATGGCAGTAAGCTTTGTGCTTTTCTATGCACTTTATGCACCTGCCTGCAAGAAGGCTAAAAAATAATATTGCGGATTTCATCAACGGAGCTTGCGATGTAGGTTGCGCCTGCATTCTCAAGCTCCTCTTTGCTTCCGTAGCCGAAAGTAACGCCGATGCTTTCAACTCCTGCAATGTTTGCACCGTTGATGTCAAAAAGCCGATCGCCGACCATGATGATTCTGCTTTTTTCAATGCCGAAATGCTCCGCACAGCTGTTGATAAGCTCGTATTTTTCGCGGTTGGCTTTGTCCGCTTCGGGACACGATACAAAGTCAACAAGTCCGCCGATTTCAAGGATATCAAGCAGCCTTATAATGAAACCTTCGGGCTTGGAGCTTGCTATTCCGACCCTGATACCGTTTGCATTAAGCTCAGCCAGAAGCTCTCTCATGCCGTCATACATTTCAAGCTGATAAATTCCGCTTTCGCTGTATTTTTCGCGGTACTTGTTAACGGCAGTTTCGCTTTGTCTGTCATCCAGACCAAGCTCCCTTTTGAACGAATCAAAAATGGGCGGTCCGATGAATGTACGCAGAACATCATTGCTCAGCGGTGCATGACCCATATACTCAACAGCATACTGTATTGAATTGAAAATACCGACTCCCGTGTCGGCAACCGTGCCGTCGAAGTCAAAAAGAACGGCATCATATTTTTTATGCATATTCATACCTCACAATGATGAAATTATATCACAAAGATTTTTGTCAATCAACATAATCTTTTGTTTACAAGAGTAATTTTATATGTTATAATATTACATTATTTTTGAAAAATACTCCCCGAAAGGACTGAAAATAAATGGAATACAATTTCGCAAAGGGAGTTGCATCTCTGAAACCCTCGATTATCAGAGAAATTCTCAAGAATTCGGGCGACACAATTCCTCTTGCAGCGGGAAATCCTGCTCCCGATGCTTTCCCTGTTGACGATATCAGAAAAATCGTCGGCGATGTTTTTGAAACCGATCCCATTCTTGCTCTTCAGTACGGCATCAGCGAAGGTTATGCTCCTCTTGTTGCAAAGCTTACAGAGCTTGCCAAAACACGCTACGGTGTCGGAAATGACAGCGACGGACTCATCGTTGTAAGCGGTGCTCAGCAGGTTATGAGCCTCACAAGTCAGTGCTTCATCAACCACGGAGACTGCGTTATCTGTGAAGAGCCTTCGTTTATCGGTGCTCTCAACTGCTTCAGAAGCTACGGTGCGAAGCTTACGGGCGTACCCGTTGAAAGCGACGGCATCAACATCGAAGCACTTGAAGAAAAACTCAGGACAGAAGAAAACGTTAAGTTTATCTATACTATCCCCAATTTCCAGAATCCTGCAGGTATTACGATGTCACTCGAAAAGAGGAAGGCGGTTTATGAGCTTGCAAAGAAATACGGCGTGCTCGTGCTTGAGGATAATCCTTACGGCGACCTTCGTGTTTCGGGCGAGGATGTGCCTGCAATCAAGAGCTTTGATGAAGACGGAATTGTTATTTATTCGGGTTCGTTCTCAAAGATTGTTGCACCCGGTATAAGAGTGGGATATGTTCTTGCTCCCAAAGAAATCATCGCAAAGCTTACCGTTGCAAAGCAGACTCAGGATGTTCACACTCCTCTTGTTTCGCAGCTTGTTGTATATAAGTGGCTTACCGAATATGATTTTGAAGCTCATATCAACAAAATCAGAGAAATTTATAAGAGAAAGCTCAACCTTCTCTGCGACTGCATAGACAGCGAGCTTTCCGATTATCTTACATATCACAGACCCGAGGGCGGACTTTTCGTCTGGGCAAAGCTCAACGACGGAATAGATATGCTTGACTTCGTGAAGAAAGCAAGTGCCGCAGGTGTTTCGGTTGTGCCCGGCAACGCAATGATGGTTGACGGCGATGCACCCTGCAGCTATATCCGCATGAATTTCTCAACTCCCTCCGATGAAGCGATCGTTAAGGGTGTTAAGATTCTCGGCGAAGTTGCAAGAAATCTTTAAAATGAGGTAATACTTATGGAAAATACAGCTCCCGAAAAGAAGCCTATAGTTTTAAGTATGATTCAGCCCACATCCGTTCCAACCCTTGGCAACTATCTGGGCGCACTTAAAAACTGGAAGAAAATGAGCGATGATTATAACTGCCTCTATGCCGTTGCAGACCTTCACGCTCTCACAATTCATCCCGATCCCGCAAAGCTCCGTCAGCAGATTATGGAAATGTATGCAATCATGCTGGCTGTCGGTCTTGACCCCGAAAAGAACATAGTTTTCATTCAGAGTCAGGTTGCGGCACACGCAGAGCTTGCATGGATTCTTGATTGCTACACCCAGTTCGGCGAGGCTTCAAGAATGACTCAGTTCAAAGAAAAGTCGCAGAAACATGCCGATAACGTCAACGTCGGTCTTTTTGCGTATCCCGTGCTCATGGCGGCGGATATTCTTCTCTATCAGGCAAACTTTGTTCCCATCGGTGCAGACCAGAAACAGCATCTTGAGCTTGCAAGAGACGTTGCAAACCGTTTCAATTCCCTCAGAGGAAACACCTTCACACTTCCCGAGCCTTTTATCGGCAAGGTCGGTGCAAGGGTTATGAGCCTTCAGGACCCCACGCAGAAGATGTCAAAGAGCGACCCCAACCCCAAGGCATCCGTTTCGCTTCTTGATGAACCCAATGTTATTCTCAAGAAGTTCAAGTCGGCGGTTACGGACAGCGAAGCCTGTGTAAGATATGCAGACGGCAAGGACGGCATCAACAACCTCATGGCTATTTATTCATGCTGCACAGGTCTTGATTTTGATGCAATCGAAAAGGAATTCGAGGGCAAAGGCTACGGCGACTTCAAGGTTAAGGTTGCGGAAGCAGTTATCGAAGAGCTCCGTCCCGTGCAGGAAGAATACAAGCGTCTTATCGCAGACAAGCAGTATCTTCTTGATACAGCGGCGGCAGGTGCGGAGAAAGCGGCACGGATTGCCAACCGTACACTGACCAAAGCAAAGAAAAAAGTCGGACTTTTGCTCGGTTAATGACCGAAAAAACGAAGATTTTTGTTGAATACGCCAAAATTGCATAAATATTCAAAATACACTTGATTTTTTGAATATTCGATGTATAATTAATGCATAAAAATAAACTTGATTGGAGAAAACATCATGAAAGAAATCAAAAAAGTTGTTCTTGCCTACTCAGGCGGACTTGATACATCAATCATTATTCCCTGGCTTAAGGAAAACTACAATAACTGCGAAGTTATCGCTGTTTCAGGTGACGTAGGACAGGGCACAGAGCTTGACGGCCTTGAAGAAAAGGCTATCAAAACAGGCGCATCAAAGCTCTATATCGAAAACCTTCAGGACGAATTTGTAAGCGATTACATTTTCCCCACTCTCAAAGCAGGTGCGGTTTATGAGAAGGAATACCTCCTCGGCACATCTTTTGCACGTCCCATCATTGCAAAGAGAATCGTTGAAATCGCAAAGGCTGAGGGTGCAGATGCTATCTGCCACGGCTGCACGGGTAAGGGTAACGACCAGGTAAGATTTGAGCTTACAATCAAGGCTTTTGCTCCCGAAATGGAAATCATCGCTCCCTGGAGAATCTGGAATATCAAGTCAAGAGAAGAAGAAATCGAATACGCAGAGGCACACAACATCCCTCTTAAGATAAACAGAGAAACAAACTACTCCAAGGATAAGAACCTCTGGCATCTTTCACACGAAGGTCTTGACCTTGAAGACCCCGCAAACGAGCCTCAGTACAACAAGCCCGGCTTCCTTGAAATGGGCGTATCACCCGAAATGGCTCCCGATGAACCCACATACATCACAATCCATTTCGAAAAGGGTGTTCCCACAGCTGTCAACGGCAAGGAGATGGGCGGCGTAGAGCTTATCACATACCTTAACGAAGTAGGCGGTAAGAACGGCATCGGTCTCAATGACATCGTTGAAAACCGTCTTGTCGGCATGAAGTCCAGAGGCGTTTACGAAAATCCCGCAGGTTCAATCCTCTTCAAGGCTCACGATATTCTTGAAACTCTTTGCCTTGACAGAGATACAATGCACTATAAAGAAATCATCGCTCATAAGTATGCAGAGCTTGTATACTTCGGTCAGTGGTTCACTCCTCTCCGTGAGTCACTTGCAGCATTCGTTGACAAAACTCAGGAAACAGTTACAGGTGATGTCAAGCTCAAGCTTTACAAGGGTAACATCATCAACGCAGGCGTAACTTCACCCTACACTCTTTACAGCGAAGATTTTGCAACATTTGATGCAGACGAAGTTTACGACCAGAAGGATTCAGCAGGCTTCATCAACCTCTTCGGTCTTCCTATCAAGGTTAAGGCAATCCTCGAGGCTGAACGCAATAAATAATTAAAACTAAAAATAAGAGCCGCCAATATAAGACGGCTCTTTTTCCCGTATAAGGAGGCAACTATATGAAACTTTGGGCAGGCCGCTTTTCAAAGGAAGCAGACAAAAAAACCAATGATTTCAATTCATCGATAGCAACCGATTCAAGAATGTATTCTCAGGATATCGAGGGCAGCATTGCCCATGTTACCATGCTTTCGGCAAGAGGTATTATTCCCATGGAAGACGGTGCGGTAATTGCAACGGCGCTTACCGAAATCAAGGAAGAAATTGCAACGGGTAAGCTTCTCATTGACCCCAATGCCGAGGATATCCACACCTTTATCGAGCAGACTCTCACAGAGCGTATCGGCGATGCAGGTAAGAGACTTCACACGGGCAGAAGCAGAAACGATCAGGTTGCTCTTGATGTAAGGCTCTATCTCCGTGACGAATGTGACGAAGTGCTGAAACTCATCGGCGAGCTTATTGACGCTCTCACCGCAAAGGGCGAGGAATACAGCGAGGCAATTATGCCCGGTTACACTCATCTTCAGAGAGCACAGCCCATAACCTTTAAAACCCATCTTCTTGCGTATATTGAAATGCTCAAGCGTGACCTCGGCAGAGTTGAGGATGCAAAGAAGAGAATGAATTCATCGCCTCTCGGCAGCGGTGCTCTTGCAGGCACAACTTATCCCATCGACAGAGCAATGACCGCATCTCTTCTCGGCTTTGATTCATACACAAAAAGCACTCTTGACGGCGTTGCAGACAGAGATTTCTGCATTGAGCTTGCAAGTGCGCTTTCAATCTGCATGGTTCATCTTTCAAGACTTTGTGAAGAAATTATTCTCTGGTGTTCATGGGAATTCAAGTTTGTTGAACTTGACGATGCATTCTCAACGGGCTCAAGCATCATGCCTCAGAAGAAGAATCCCGATATCGCTGAGCTTGTAAGGGGCAAAAGCGGCAGAGTTTTCGGCGACCTTATGACACTTCTCACCGTTATGAAGGGTCTTCCCCTTGCTTATAACAAGGATATGCAGGAGGACAAGGATGCGATTTTCGATGCATTTGATACCGTTAAAATCTGCCTTGTAACCCTTATACCCATGATTGCAACAATGAAGGCTATTCCCGAAAACATGAGAAAAGCGGCTGCAGGCGGATTTATCAATGCAACCGACTGCGCAGACTTCCTTGTTTCGAAAGGACTTCCTTTCAGAGATGCCTATAAGGCAACGGGCGAGCTTGTCGCTCTTTGCATAAGGGAGAACAAAACGCTTGAAACCCTTTCGCTTGATGAATATAAAGGCGTTTGCGATTTGTTCGACGAAGGCGTTTATGAAGCAATCAAGCTTGAAAACTGCGTAAGACGCAGAGGAATGTAAAAAAAGACCCTCGGAATTAATTTCCGAGGGTTTGATTTTTATTCTCAGTCAACAAAATCGTAGAATTCAATCCTGACTGTTTCTCTGGGGAAGTCAAAGCGGCGTTCTTCGCAGACATCGCCTTTCTTAACTCCGTCAAGGAGTGCAAGAATGTGGCTTTCTCTTACAACCTGACCGTCTTTGTCATATGCTTTGTAACCGATTCTCATGTCTTTGCTTCTTGAACCGATAGCGTCAATTCTGATATCTGCATAAGCATCAACGTTCTGTGAAAAACCGTCATCTTCGATTTCGATATCGGTAATTGCACCGACTGAATTGTAGTATACATGGTAGCTGCTGAAAACAAATTCAACTTCGTTGAGGGTTTCAACATATCTTACGGGCTGCTCGGGGTCGCCGGGCTTTGCATTTTCTGCAACGGGAACTGTTGCACCGCTGGGGTTGACATATGAGAACTTTTCAACGGATGTAACGGGGGGTTCCTTAGGAACGTTTGAACAGCCGAAAAGGCAGAGTGCCGCAAATGTAGCAATAAGAAGAATGCTGATAACTTTTTTCATGGAAAGTCGTCCTTTCATAAATAAGTATATTTATAATATCATATCTTTTTGGATTTTTCAACTGCTGAAACGATTTCGCTGACCGTTTCGGCAATTATTTTTGCCGTATCCGGTCCGAGGGAGTTTGTTTCCTCGTAGTGACGGCGGTTATGAATGTCTCTTCCGTCTTCAAGATAGGGAGCGTATTCGTGAAGAATGAAGTCGTTCGGAGGAAGAACATATCCGAGCTCATCGTTGGCAAGTCCGATAATCATAACATCGCCGCCGATGATTTCCTTAAGCGGAACGGGATTGATTTCTTCGCCGTATCCCGTTGCGGATTCCGTTGCAGGCAGATATCCGCCGTAAACGAGTTCGGGGAAAATCTCGCAGGGGAGCATAAGAATTTTAAGCGAATCGATTTCAAAATAGCTGATTTCGGATTTGAGAACAAGTCCCGAACCGTCAGGCATTCTGTATTCAGTGGCATCAAGAAGTCCGATTTTTGCCGCGGCAAGGAGAATGGTGTTTTCAGCCTTGATATATACTTCGCGGGTGATGCTGCCGATTTTCGGTCTGAGAAGGATTTCGTCGTCTTCCTTGATTGAAAGTGCGTAATCCGCAAGCTTATATCCGATGTTTTTGGTTGATTCCGAAAAATCATTGCCGCTGTCACGGATTTCCTTTTCGTCAGGGATTTCCATGCTTATCATTCCGCCGATTGCACCGACACAGTACAGAGTTTCCGCACCTGACTTTTCGAGAATTCTTCTTCTCAGATAGCAGGGGAAGTCTGCACTGACAAGCTCGTTACAGCCCTGAAGCGATTCGGAATGAGATGCAAAGTTGATGATGTATGTTTCCTTGGTGCCGTCTTCGGGTACAAAACGCAGACGGGTGAGAGTTTTTGAATAAACAATCGGAGTGCGGATATCCTCCTGCATATCGGGGACTTCGGTTTTACCCATATAAAGCTTGCCGAGCTTGCGGTTTGCATAGGCTTGTCTGACCGCTTTTTCGGTCTGCGAAAAAACAAGCTCCATGTATTTCGGGTTTTTGCCGCTTAAGGGAAGCGGACCCCAGATGCCCATGGTGTCAATGCCGGCATGGTTGTGGGTTGTGACGATATTGATGCTTCTGCATCCCGAGAGCATGGCAAAATCTTTGAGCCTTGCACGGAGTCTGTTGACATCGTTGCGGAGAATACCTACGGCATCAACCGAAACTATAACAATTCCGCCTTTGCCGGAAAGGTCGTCAATCCATACTGCGTGGGTATGAGGTGCATCAAGCACACCCTTTGCAGGCTTGTTTTCGCCGTAGCCTGCAATGTAATATTTCTTTTTGTCGATATCGGCGGGAAGGATTTCTTCCTTGGCATATCCCAGCGAAAAACACTCGCCCTTTGCTCTTGACGGGCAGATAAACGGAGTTTTTTCAACGGGATTTGCCGCTTTCTTGAGAGTAACGTGTTTGCCTTGGGTCTTGAATACAAAATCAAGGGTTTTGCTTACAGCTTCCAAAGGTTTCATTTTTATTCACTCCAGTCAAATTTTGTCAGTCTGCCTTCAGTCAGAAGCTCAGGGAAATCCCATTGACGGAGCACTTCGTAAACTCCGATTGCAACGGAATTGGAAAGATTCAGACTCCGGGCAGCACTGTTGTTGATCATCGGCAGCCTTACGCAGTTTTCGGGATTGTTATAAAGCATTTCTTCGGGAAGACCTGCGGTCTCTTTGCCGAAAACGAGGTAGGTATTGTCGGGATAATCAATCTGAGAGTATATTTTTTGTGCTTTGGTTGAAAAATAATAAAAGCTTCCGTCTTTATTTTTCTCAAAGAAATCGTCAAGATTATCGTAATAAGTGATATCCAGCAAATGCCAGTAATCCAGACCGGCTCTTTTGAGCTTTGCGTCATCAACACGGAAACCCATAGGCTCAACAAGGTGAAGCTTTGCTCCCGTTGCGGCACAGGTACGGGCTATGTTACCCGTATTCTGGGGAATCTGAGGCTCAACAAGAACAATGTTTAAAACAGGCATAAAAAACTTCCTTAAAAAAATTTACATCTTTTTTATCCCCTGCCGAGGTTAAAATATTACCGAGAAAAATTAAGGGGGGATAACAATGTTTTCATCGTCAAAGAAAATGTCCGTCGCAAAGGGTATGGGCATCGGTCTTGCAGTCGGCACTGCAGCCGCCGTTGTCGGAACAAAAATGATGACAGGCAGCGGTAAAAGAGCATTCCGCAAGAATGCCGCAAAGTGCATGAAATCAATGGAAGACGTCATGAACGGAATTTCTTCTTCAATGTTCAGATAATCAGCTGTTGTAGTTATTCATAGCACGGTCCGTATCGCCGTTTATGATTAATTCAGCCGCATCGCAGGCATTATCGGCAGCCTGCCTCAATGCGGGGATTTCATCTTTTTTGAAGTTTGAAAGCACCCAGTCGGCAAGCTCATAATCGGGATGCGGTTTTTCGCCCACACCGAGCTTGATTCTGGGGAAATTATCGGAATTGAGATGATAAATGATGCTCTTTATTCCGTTATGGCCGCCTGCGCTTCCTTTGCGTCGGATTCTCATTTTACCGCAGGGAAGAGAAATATCGTCAAAAACAACGATGATGTTCTCAGGCGGAATTTTATAGAATGCGGCAGCTTCACGGACAGCTTCTCCGCTGTTATTCATGAATGTCTGCGGCTTCATAAGCAAGCACTTGTGACCGCCCAGCCTGATGGCGGCGGTCACTGACTTGAACTGTATTTTGTTGATTTTTACGCCATGCTTATCCGCCATAAGGTCGGCAAACAGAAAGCCTGCGTTGTGGCGGGTAAGCTCGTATTTTTTGCCGGGATTGCCGAGCCCCACGATAAGGAATTCGGGTGCACCCGATGATGCAGGTTTGTTTTTAGAAAAAAGTCCCATAATTATCTGTCTTCGCGGAAAAGAACGGGAGCCGTTTTTGTTTCTTCAACGCTTTCGGTTCCGTCATTGTATTCGGTGGGAGTCTTGGAGTAAACAACGCTTACTTCCATCTTGTTTGCAAGTTCCATAACCTCTTCGCTTGAAAGCTCTCCGTCGGAGCAGAGAACGCTGAAGCTTGCGGTTGCAGGTTCAAGAGCACCTGCGGCAATTCCGAGTTCACCGCCGAGGTTTGTTGAAATATAGATGCCGTTTTTGCCGTTGTTCTTAACTTCAAAGCCGTAGATGGTGAGATCTTCATCGCCTGCATTCTTAAGAATGATAATCTGCTCATATGCAAGCCACTCTTCGGGAGCTTCATAGAACTTTGCGGCAACGTCTTCACCCATCTGATATTCGTTGACAAGAGCAGCTTTGTATCTGTCGGGATTCTTGACAAAACGCTCAAGAAGGTTGATGCCTTCAACAAAATCATCGCGGTAAACAAGAAGCTGCTGAGGTTCTTTGTTATTATCGGAAAGAACAAAATAGCCGCCTACAGCGAGAGCTGCGACAAGAACAACTGCGATTAAAGCGATAATGATTTTTTTCATAATAATACCTCCGTGGGATTATAGTATATTGATTATGACAGATTTTTATAAAAAAAACAATATATATTTAGTAATTTTATAATAAATTTACATATTGTTAACCTTTTTGGCGTGAAAAGAAATGATGAAAACAGTTGAAATAATCATAATGAATCCGATTATATCCGTGCCGGAAAACTCCGTGCCGAGCCATACGGCGGAAATGGCGGTTGCGGCAACGGGCTCGATGCTTGAAATAATGCTTGCGTTTGCGGCACCGATGAGGTGAATGCCTTCAAGATAGAATGCATAGGCGAGAACAGTGCCCATGATAACTATTCCGGCAACCGCACCGATAAGCGGAAGGGAGATAACGGGCATTGTTTCCCACGGTCTGAAAACAGGCATGAGAACGATTCCGCCGATGAGCGAGCCCCAGCCGAGCACGGTGGGAGTGTCGGCGATTTCGAGAAGAGGGCCGGGAATGAGTGAATAGCACGCAAGAAAAATGCCTGCAAGCAGACCCCATATCAGTGCACCGGTTGAGACGGAAAGAGAGCCGGTTTTGCCGCCCGTTGCAATAACGAATGTACCGCCCACGGCGAGGATGATTGCGATTATCTCTGTCAGTGACGGCTTTTTTCTGTTTTTCAGACAGACAAAAACAAGAATCATGACGGGTGAGAGATACTGCAGAACCGTTGCTATGCCCGCATTAGATAGCTGGATTGCGGTAAAATAGGAGTATTGGCACATAATCAGACCGAAAAACGTGAATGCCGCCATCCTCACGGAATTATTTCTGCCTTTCCATACATCAAAAATTTTCTTTTTGTTTTTGAACGCACAGAATGACAGCAGGATTATGCCCGACAAAGTCATTCTTATCGGCACAAGCCATGTTGAATTTACATCGTGATATGTGAAAAGATACTGACCGCAGGAGCCTGAAAATCCCCAGAAAATACCGCCGAGAAGGGACAGAATAATTCCCGTGGCGGTTTTTGATTTGTTCATATATAACACACCGTTTCAAATTTGTTGACTCATGGAATAATAACACATTATCGGAATAAAAACAACATAAAATCTCTGACTTCAGCCTATACTTTATTTGACCTTTGACTTTTGACGAAGAATTAAAAAATCAAGAAAAACGAAGGAAATCAAAGAAAACAGGAGATAAACCCGGAAATCGGAACACAAAACACCGTTTTTGACCTTTTCTGACTTTTGACCTTCTGACCTTTGACGGATATAATATAGTCAAAAGTCAAAGAAAGTCAAAGTCGAAAACGAAAGAGTTGATGATATGAGTTTAAGCAACGATATAGCGAGAATGCTTCTTGAAATGCTTGAGGAAGGAGGCACAACCGAAATTCAGCGTAACGAGTTTGCGCAGAGCATCGGATGCGTACCCAGCCAGATAAATTATGTTATATCTTCAAGATTCACGCCTGAGCAGGGATATATAGTTGAGAGCCGTCGGGGCGGCGGAGGCTACATCAAGATAACGAGAATGCAGCTTGACCGACCTTCGATGATTATGCATACGGTCAACTGCATAGGTGATGCCATTGACCTTGCAACGTGCAGGGCGAATGTCATGAATCTTCACCATAACGGTGCAATCAGTTCTTCTGCGGCAAGGCTGCTGCTTGCGGCAACGGGAGAAAATGCATTGAAAAATCTGCCTGTACCCGTCAGAGAAAGGGTAAGGGCTTCTGTATTGAAACAAATGCTGATAACGCTTAACAGGGAGGATGATTAATTATGTTATGTCAGAATTGCGGAAAAAACGAGGCGACCACACACATCAAACAGATTATCAACGGCGACATGGCTGAGAGCCATCTCTGCTCCGACTGTGCCTCACATCTCGGCTACTCGGATATGTTTTCGGGTTTCGGAATTAATCTTTCGGGACTTTTCGGCGGACTTCTGGGGGATATGATGCCCTCGATTTCGGCGGGTAAGTCGCCACGATGCCCGAAATGCGGAACATCGTTTGAGGAAATTGTACGCAGCGGAAAAGTAGGCTGTGCGGATTGTTACAGAACATTCTACGATAAGCTTCTGCCCTCAATTCAGCGTATCCACGGAAAAATCAAGCACAGCGGAAAGGTTACGAATTCCGCACCCGTTGAGCCTGCCGAGGAAACAACCGAGGAAAAAATCGAGAAGCTTAAGGCGGCAATGAATGAAGCTGTGGCAAAGCAGGAATTCGAGACCGCCGCAAAAATCAGAGATGAAATCAAGGCATTGGAAGGAGGAGAATCAAAATGAGCAAATGGTATTTTGAAAAGGGCGACCAGGGCGATATCGTTATCAGCACCCGAATCCGTCTTGCGAGAAATCTCAACGAATACCCCTTCCCTTCAAAGCTTGATACCGCGGGCAAGGACAAGGTGAATTCGCTTGTGAAGAGCACTCTTTTTGAGAATGACGGCACGGGTCTGAGCTATATTGAAATGAAGGATTTGTCAAGAATTCAGGCAGTATCTCTTGCCGAACGTCATCTGATAAGTCCCGAATTTGCCGTGAAGAAAGACGGCAGTGCACTGATTCTCTCCGATGACGAGAGTGTCAGCATCATGCTCTGCGAAGAGGATCACATCCGACTTCAGGTTATGAAATCGGGGCTTGCACTTGAAGAAGCTTACGATATCGCAAACAAGCTTGATAATGTTATCGATGCAAAGCTTGATTATGCGTTTGACGACAGAATCGGATATCTTACACAGTGCCCCACAAATCTCGGCACTGCGATGAGAGCATCGGTTATGCTTCACCTGCCTGCACTTACACGTTGCGGACAGATAACAAGGCTTTCCAACACCGTTTCAAAGCTCGGTCTGACCATCAGAGGAGCAAACGGTGAAGGCTCACAGCCCAGAGGAGATATGTATCAGATAAGCAATCAGATTACTCTCGGCATAACGGAAGAAACAGCGATTGCAAATCTTAAGTCGATTGTGCTTCAGCTTGTAGCCCAGGAGAGGGCGGCGGCTGCGGAAATGATAAAGAATCCTGCGGAGGAGGACAAGATTTTCCGTGCACTCGGTGTGCTTAAGAATGCAAGACTGCTCAGCACAGACGAATTCATGGAGCTTATTTCCGTTGTAAGACTCGGTGCTGCAAGAGGTCTTATAGATGTTTCGGTTGAAAAAATCAACGAGCTTATAGTCAATATGCAGCCTGCTACCGTCAGCGCGGCAAATGAGGATGCAACCAATCCCACGGCAAGGGATGCGGTAAGAGCAAAGGCGGTGCGGGAAGCTCTGGCATAAATTTATAAGGAGGATTTGTATGTACAGGTTTACAGGCTTTACTCAGAAAGCTAACGATGCACTCAACAGTGCGATTTCTTCGGCGGAGAGACTGGGTCATACCTACGTCGGCAGTGAGCATATTCTGCTCGGTCTGCTTGCGGAAAGCGGAGGTATGGCACACACGGCTCTTTCGGCAAGGAAGGTAACCCACGGAGAGGTTGAGCAGATTATCCGAAGCGGAATCGGTATCGGCTCTCCTACCGTGCTCTCGCCCAACGATTTTACTCCGAGGGCAAAAAATATTATTGATACTGCGATACTTCAGGGCAAGGGAATGGGTCATTCCTATATCGGTACGGAGCATATCCTTATGGGGATAATCCGTGAAGGCACGGGTGCGGCAACGGAAATTCTCAGCCAGCTCGGAGTGCAGCCGCAGGATTTGCTCAATGATCTGACTCAGGCTCTGGGCAGCAGCGGAGGCTCAAAGCCGAATTCGAAGGGGGATTCAAAAGAAAAGTCCGATACTCCCACAATCAGCAAATACGGCAGAGATCTGACCGTGCTTGCAACTCAGGGAAGAATAGACCCCGTTATCGGCAGACAGCAGGAAATTGAACGCGTTATTCAGATTTTGAGCAGAAGAACAAAGAATAATCCGTGCCTTATCGGTGAGCCGGGTGTCGGCAAAACGGCAATTGCAGAGGGTCTTGCCCTCAAGATTGCAACGGGCGAAGTTCCTGAGCTTCTTCGCAACAAAAGAATAGTTTCGCTTGACCTTACGGGCATGGTTGCAGGCACGAAATACAGAGGCGATTTTGAGGAGAGAATCCGCAATGCCATTGAAGAGGTACAGAAAGCAGGCGATGTGATTCTCTTTATCGATGAGGTTCATACCCTTATCGGTGCAGGCTCGGCGGAGGGTGCCGTTGATGCGGCGAATATCCTCAAGCCGTCGCTTGCAAGAGGTGAAATTCAGGTTATCGGTGCAACAACTCTTGAAGAATACCGTAAGCATATTGAGAAGGATGCGGCTCTTGAGAGAAGATTCCAGCCTGTTACCGTTGGCGAGCCTACGGAAGAAGAGGCAATTGAAATTCTCCGAGGTCTGCGTGATAAATATGAGGCACACCATAAAATAAAAATCACCGACAGTGCAATCGTTGCGGCGGTTAAGATGTCATCGAGATATATCGGCGACAGATATCTGCCGGATAAGGCGATTGACCTTGTTGACGAAGCGGCATCGAGAGTCAGACTGCGTGCATTCACCGCACCGCCCGACCTCAAGGCTCTCGAAGATAAGCTCAAATCTCTCGGCGAGGAGATGGAATCTGCGGTTAACTCTCAGGATTTCGAGAGAGCTGCCGAAATCAGAGACGAGAAAAACAAAATTGCCAAAGAGCTTGAAAACGAGCGTCAGCTCTGGAAAGAAAAGAATAACCGTTCAACGGGTGAAGTCGGCGAGCAGGAAATTGCGGCAATCGTTTCGCAGTGGACCGGAATTCCGGTTGTTCAGCTCACTCAGGAAGAAAGTCAGAGGCTTCTCCGTATGGAAGAGGAGCTTCACAAGAGGATTGTCGGTCAGGATGAAGCGGTCAGTGCCGTTGCGAGGGCAATCAGAAGGGGCAGAGCAGGTCTCAAAGACCCGAAAAGACCTACGGGTTCATTCATTTTCCTCGGTCCTACGGGTGTGGGCAAAACCGAGCTTTGCAAAACCCTTGCGGAGTCAATGTTCGGCGATGAAAACGCAATGATACGCCTTGATATGTCCGAATATATGGAGAAGCACACCGTTTCAAGGCTTGTTGGCTCACCGCCGGGATATGTCGGCTATGACGAAGGCGGTCAGCTTACGGAAAAGGTACGCAGAAAGCCGTATTCCGTTGTTCTTTTTGATGAAATCGAGAAAGCGCATCCCGATGTTTTCAATATGCTTCTTCAGATTCTCGAAGACGGAATTCTGACGGATTCTCAGGGCAGAAGGGTCGATTTCAAGAACTGCGTTATTATCATGACTTCAAATGCCGGTGCAAAAATGATAGCTCAAAGCGGAGCAAAGACTCTCGGATTTTCCGCAGACAGCGGAGAAACCGCGAGCGAAAAGAAAATCCGTGAAGCGGTTATGGGTGAGCTGAAAAATGTTTTCAGACCCGAATTTCTTAACCGTGTTGACGATATAATCGTGTTCCGTCAGCTTACAAAAGAAAACATTGATGAAATCGCAAAACGTATGCTGGCTTCGCTTTCAAAGAGAGTCAGAGAGCTTGATTTTGAGATGGAGTTCACCGATGAAGCGGTTGCGGAAATCGGGAAAGCAGGCTTCGACCCTGTTTACGGTGCAAGACCTCTCCGCCGTGCAATTCAGCAGCAGATTGAGGATAAGCTTTCCGAAGAAATGCTTGAAGGAAGGTTTACCGCAGGCAAAAAGTATATCTGCACCTACGGCGAAAACGGCTTTGCTTTCAGTGAAACGGAATAAAAGCTTATAATGTAATTTAACGGGGATGTCCGCAGAGGCATCCCCGTTTTGTATGCAAATCTTAACAAAGCTGTAATATTTATGAACGTTAATTTTAATTCCGATATGTTACATTACAGTAGAAAAGTTCATAATTATATGTTAAACTGTGTCGGAAAGGAATTTTTTAACGGAGGGGGGAGTGCTTTTTGAAAGGAAAGTTTCAGCAGAAAATCCGTGATAATCTTGAATTGTTCGGTATTCCCGATATGCTTTTGCTGAGGGTTATAACAAGCTATTTGTGTTTCTTTGCCGTTGAAATCTGCAAGCTGCGCAGAAGCCTGAATATCCTTTCGGTTGATACGTGGATGGAATTCACCGTACGCATTTCTTTTGCCGATATGATTGTTTCGGTGCTGGCAGGTGTTGCCGTGATGTCTGCAATATATATCTTTCTTCCGGCAAAATTCAAAAAGCTTGAATCCGTTGCGGCAATCGGTGCAACAGTGTTTTTCTCATGTGCACTTTTGTGGAGATACAATAATGTTTATCTGAGCATCGGCGTGACGGTTGTTTCGCTTGTTGTTATCGGCTACGCACTCGGAAAACTCGGCGACGAAAGATTATCGGATAAAATCGATTTGTCTGTCTGCGGAATTGCCGTTCTGATTCTTACGGTTGCTTCAACCGTGTTTATTATAGTAATCAGCATTTACAAGCACCGTGTTTTTGCGTCTACCACTCATGATTTCGGCTTATTTGTTCAGATGTTCCACTCCCTTGCCGAGAATCTGACTGCGGTAACAACCGTAGAAAGAGATAAGCTGATATCTCATTTCGCAATTCATTCTTCGTACATATACTATCTTCTTGTTCCGTTTTTCAAGCTCTTTCCCCGTGAGGAAACATTGCTTGTTGCTCAGGCGGTTTTGTCGATGGGAGGAGTTTTTCCTCTGTTTCTTATTGCAAAACGCAGAGGGTTCAAAGGCTTATCGCTTATATTCATATGTGCGATGTATACGTTCTGCACGGGGCTTATAGCACCCTGCTTTTATGATTTCCATGAAAATGCATTTCTGCCCACTCTGCTTATGTGGCTTCTCTGGGCGGTGGATTGCGGAAAAGCCATACCGTTCTACATCATGTCCGTTCTTGTGTGCATCGTTAAAGAGGATGCACCGCTTTACATAATCTGCATCGGTATGTACTGGTTCTTTGAATATAAGGGAAACAGGAAAAGACTGCACGGTCCGGCAGCTGCGGGCGTTGCAGGTGTTTATATGATGCTGATAACCTCATGGCTTACCCGGAACGGCGACGGAGAAATGATGACTTCCTCACGCTTCGGCCATCTGCTTATCGGAGATGAGGGAGGAATTGCGGAGGTTGTCATGAACTCCGTCAGGAATCCCGGCTATCTTCTCAGCCTGCTTGTGCAGGAGGATACGCTGGCATTCTTTGTTCAGATGCTTTTGCCGTTGCTGTTCTTGCCGCTGTTCACAAAGAAAATACACCGTTTTCTGCTCATTATTCCGTTTTTGGTGACCAATCTGATAATCGGTGCAAAATACGGCTATGCGGCAAACGCCGGATTTCAGTATGTTTTCGGCACATCGGTTCTGCTGATATTCATGACGGTTATCAATGTTTCCGATTTCTCGGATAAAATGAAAAGGGATTTGCCGATTCTTCTCGGATGTGCGGCACTGCTGATGACGGTCGGAACAACAACAAATCAGGTTTCGAGAGTTGCAAACTATAACAAAGACAAGGCATATTATCAGGCGCTTGAAGAAACCCTCGACAGCCTGCCCGACGATGCGGTTATCGGAGGAGACCCCTTCCTGCTTCCTCATATCGCAGATAAAGACAATATTTATATCTTTGATTTCAAGGATGTAAACAAGGAAGAAAATACGGTCAACGAGCCTGAAAAATACGATTATATTGTGTTGAGAAATCAGAATGATGTTTTCGGCTTTGCGGAGCCTCTTCTTGAGGATTACGGCTATATCAAGCTTGAAACGGAAGTTTCGGACAGAGTGACCGTTTTCAAAAATACAAACAGAGAATAAAGAAACCGAGGCAGTCAGGCTTCTCTGACTGTCTCGGCATTGCTTTTTATAAGACCTTTAAGACTGTTCGTTACAATCTGTTCGGCTTCGAAGTATTCGGAAGTGATGATAAGAACAACGCAGTTGCCTGCAACGGTAACCTTGCTGTTTGCGGTCTTGGCGAAGTTAACGGGTGAATAGGATTCGGTGTAATCCCGGACACTTGCGAGATATCCGTCAAGCGTTTCGCAAACGGAATCGATGTTTGCTTTGTCGGCAACCTTTGCCATGATGATAACATCCGCATTGACGTCGGGTGAGGCTGCTTCCGCAAAAACATATTCCTCAAACATTGCCGTGTCAAAGCCGAAGAGGGTTGTTATCAGTTCATCGGGCATAACTGCCATTTCAGGCATATTCGGAACGCTCAGAAGGGATGAATAAATTTCTTCGAGGGATGCTGACTGTGTTTTTTCTCCGCATGAAGCAAAAACACAAAGGCAGATTGCCGTACATAAAATGAGTGAAATTATTTTTTTCATTTTTTCTCCTTATTCCACACCGAGCTTTTCAAGCCATATTTTGTATGCCGAATTGCTCTGGTGAATGTATCCGTCACTGCAGTATTTTCCGTCGAGTGCAAAATTTTCGCTCTGCAGACCTGACATGATATCGATGTAATCAAGATTTTCGTTGGTTTCGCAAAGATGCTTCATGTTGTGGTTGAGGTTTATTATTCCGATGTTGCGCAGATTTGTGCCCTGTGCATTGTCAACCATAAGAGTTGTGCTCACAACATAGATTTGCACTTCGGGATTGATTTTGCGGATCATGTTGATGAGCTTGCAGTAATTCTTGACCGTGCCGTCAACGCCGTATATCGCAACATCATTTATGCCGAGGCAGATGAATGCATTTTTCGGCTTGATTTCTTCGAGAGCCGTTTTGAGGGGAGTCTCCTTGCCGTTATACATCGGATGGCTGAATCCTTTGTTTGCCGACATATCCGTGCTCAGCGCAGATGCAACAGAATATGAGCCGACGGTAAGGAAGTTTGTTTCCTTGAGCTTGCCGTTTCTCATGCAGTATCTTGAAAAGCCGAGGGAAACCGAGTCGCCGATGAAAACGGAATTTTCAAAATCCGCCTTTTCAACCGTTGAGCCGACGGGAGTGCCCGTTGTGTTATCGAGGGTCTGGATTATATATTTTTCAGGCGGAGAAAGCTCGGTGTCGGACGGTGCCTGAGTGGTCGGTTCGGTTGTGGTGGTCGGCGGAAGAGTGGCGGGAGGTTTTGTGAAAACTCCTGTCTGTGCCTGCTCTAAATTATGCCATGCATAGCGGTTGTAACCCGCTTTGAACACTACCGTACCGATAACAATGACTGCAAGAACAAGCGTTATTCGGAGCAGTATTTTCATTGATAACACCCCATAAAGTTGATAGATAAAATCAGTATATCATAAATTATTATTATTTTCAACAATTTTCGCCGTACTTTACATTTTACTTTTTTGGTGATATAATAAATTATTATTTTGCATGGAGACTGTTATGGAGAATTTCAGAAAAGAATATCTCGGTTCGGGTATAACTGCTTTTGTTTCGGAGGCTCATTCCTTCGGCACGGATGCGGTTCTGCTTGCTGACTTTGCATCGCCGACAAAAAAAGCCGTTTGCTGCGATCTCGGGTCGGGATGCGGAATAATTCCTCTTCTCTGGTGCAAAAAAGAAACGGGGAAAATAACCGCCGTTGAGATACAGCCTCTGGGTGCAGAGCAGATAAAAACGGCAATCGAATATAATTCTCTTTCGGAAAGACTGACTGCGGTAAATGCCGATTTGAAAGAATTAAAGGGCATAGTACCCTTCGGATGCTTCGATGTTGTCACCATGAATCCGCCGTATAAAGCAAGCGGTGCGGGAATAGAAAGCCGCAGCGGTGCGGATAAAATCGCAAGGCACGAAACAATGTGTCAGCTTTCCGATATCTGTCAGACGGCGAAAAAGCTTCTTAACTTCGGAGGCAGACTGTGTATGTGCATCCGCCCCGAAAGACTTGCGGAGCTTATCTGCGAAATGCATTCCGCAGGCATCGAGCCTAAACGCATGAAGCTTGTTTCGAAATGTCCGGGGAAAGCACCTTGGCTTGTGCTGATTGAGGGCAGACGGGGAGGAAAGGTCGGAATGACGGTTGAACCCGAGCTTTTTGTGCACGGTGCAGACGGAGGATATTCCGATGAAATGAAACGGATTTACGGCGATTATCTTTTGGAAAACAGAGGTGAAAACACTTGAGCGGAACTCTTTTTGTTGTGGGTACTCCGATAGGAAATCTCGGCGATATTTCTCCCAGAGCCTTGGAAACCCTTGAAAACTGCGATTTTATTGCGGCAGAGGATACCAGAGTTACCCTCAAGCTGCTTAACCGGTTTGAAATCAAAAAGCCGATGGTCAGCTATTTTGAGCATAACCGTTTTGAGAGAGGCCCCATAATAGCGGAAAGAATTCTCGGCGGTGAAAGCTGTGCACTCGTTACCGATGCGGGTATGCCTGCAATATCCGACCCCGGCGAGGACCTGGTCAGACTTTGTCATGAAAAGGGTATAAAGGTTGAATCCGTGCCGGGCCCGTGTGCATTTACGACGGCACTTGCGATTTCGGGTATGCCTTCAAGAAGATTTACTTTTGAAGGATTTCTTCCCGTTGAGAAGAATGCAAGACGGGAGCAGATCGAATCTCTTGAAAACGAAACAAGAACAATGATTTTCTACGAAGCGCCGCACAAGCTTTCCGCAACTCTCAGCGACCTTGCAAAAGCTCTCGGGGAGAGAGAAATTGCGATCGTCCGCGAGCTTACGAAAATCCACGAGCAGGTAATAAAAACAACTCTTTGTGCCGCTGCGGAAAAATATTCCGAGGAGAATATCAAGGGAGAAATCGTTCTGATTATCGGCGGAGCCGAGCCGAAGGAAAAGGAAGAAATGACCCTTGAGCAGGCGGTTGAATATGCAAAAATGCTCGTTGCGGGCGGAGAAAGCAAAACCGATGCCGCCAAAACAGCCGCGAAGGAATGCGGATTCAAAAAGGGCGAGATATACAAAATGCTTCTGAATGAATAACGAAGAGTGAAAATAAAGGTCTGTGTTGTATAAAAGTTCAAAGTTCAAAGTGATAAGTGCAAAGTGAATGGTGGGCTCTGCCCACACCCGAATACAATCGGAGCGAAGCGACCCTTAACTTTGCTCTTTGCACTTTGCATTTTGCACTGATACAAGTACAACCCGTCCGAAAATTTTAATATAAAAGGATAAATAATCGGAGTGATTTAAATGATTCAGTATTTTCTTGAAAGACCTTATCTTATAGCCATCCTTGCGGCGGTTGCTCTCCTGACTCTGTTTGTCTGCTTTAAAGCGGCTCAGGCAAGCGCAAAAAGAACAAAGGGCAACGAAGCTCTCATCAAAAAAATGAAGGAAGAAAACGAGCTTCGCAATGAATTCGCAATCCTGACAGAAACACTTGTCGAAAAATCCGATGCAGACAGACTTTTCAAGGGAGTTGCACTCAATCTTCAGAAAAGAATCCATCATGCGGATGATATGGAAGCGGAATTCGCAAAACTCACTCAGGAGCAGAGAGAAATCTATGCGCTTTCATTCGTAATCGAAGACGGCGGTGAAAAATTAAGCTCGTTTTTCAAGACCAACGGTCAGCCCCTTACAGGTGAGGCACTCAATGCGGTAAAGCGCTTGTTTGACGGCAGAGTATCGGAAATTTTCGTAACGGAATACGATGCTTTTGACCCCGAAAACGAAACTCAGTCAATGATTCCCGATGAAATTGCAAAGCTTGATTCCGAATTTGCGTCTCTTGTTTCGGAAAAAGAAATCTGCATTGCCGCAGGTAATTTTATGAAAGAAAATATAGAAAAATTCATGTAAGATTTATCTCCCCTTGCTTCGGCACGGGGAGATTTTTATATGGTAAAAATACCCAAAAACGAATATGCATTTTTATACAAGTCTACAAAATTTAAAAATGTTGAAAAATATGTTTTTTTCTGGCTATTAATGTATTATAATGCAGACAAATACAGGAATTTTCAATTTTTGAGAGGGGGAGAGATATGATTCCCAAAAACCTGTTAATCAACAAGCCTGCATCGCCCGCGATTATTAAAGTTGCCGAAAAGCAGTTTGAGAATGATGACGCACTGTTTGCGGTTATAGGCGACCTCGATACCGACGGTAAATACGGTGAAGGCGGCGTTTATGTTGCCAGAGACCGTGTAGTTGCAATCGGTAAGGAGTTTGATGAAGGCTTCATCAGTCTTGACTTTTCAAGCATTTCCGAAATCGCTGTCAAAAGAATGTACGGCAATGCGGTGCTGAAAGCAAAGACCGTCGGCGGCTCTTCGATTGACCTTATGAGATTCACCTTTGCAATGGCTGATGTCTGCGATGCCGTTGCGGATTTCGTGACAAAGGTCAAGGAGGGCGAAACTGTTGAAAGCCGTCTTGCGGCGGCGGAAGTAACCTTCAAGAATCTGCGTTCATTCTGCCCGAAATGCGGCAGAAAGCTTCCTTCACCCGACGCAGACTGCCTTAACTGTCAGGGCAAAAAGAAGATTATTTCAACCATGGCACACTACATAAAGCCTTACGCAGGCAAGCTGATTTTCTGCGTTGTTCTGTCAATCATAACAACGGTTGCAGCTCTTGTTCCGCCTTATGTAACAAGCCTTATGGTCGATAACGTTATCCCCAACAGAGACAAAATGATGCTGATTTATGTTATACTTTTCCTTCTGGGAGTGTATCTTATTCAGTACGGCATCGGTGCATTGCGTTCGTATATGCTCCGTGTTGCGGGTGACGGCATCATTGCCGACCTCAAAAAAGAAATCTACGCAAAAGCGCAGTATCTCCCCATGAGCTTTTACGATAAAACCTCAACGGGCTCGGTTATCAACCGTGTAAATTCGGATACAACCGTGCTTCAGCAGTTCATGCTCCGTATTACTCAGGAAGCCGTTGTTCAGTTCTTCACCATGATAGGTATTGTTGTTATCATGATGTCCATGAACTGGAAACTGACTCTGCTTTCGCTTGTTCCCGTTCCCGTGGTTGTTCTTTGCAGCCGCTATTTCGGTAAGAAGATTTCACCCGTTTACCGCCGTCTGTGGCGAAGAGGTGTTGCTATTTCCAACATTCTTTCCGACACAATTCCCGGCATCAGAATAGTAAAATCATTCTCGAGCGAAGACAAGGCAATCAAGAAGTTCTCACGTCAGGTTGATGACTGGCTCAACGAAGATAAAAAAGCTGCCAAGGTTGCATCAACATTCCCTGCGGTTATAACATTCCTTATTACCTGCGGCTCGGTTATCATCTGGTTTGTGGGCGGTAACATGGTAATCGATACCCCCGATAAACTCTCACTCGGTGTTCTTGTTTCGTTTATTTCATACACAAGTATGTTCTATAATCCCGTCAACTTCTTTGCAAACCTCAGCGACTCATATCAGAATGCTCTTGCATCAACCGAAAAGGTTATGGATATAATCAATGCAGAGCCTGAGCGTGACTTCGGCAAGGGCAAGGAACTTGAACGCATGAACGGCAAGATTGAGTTCAGAAATGTCAACTTCTCCTTTGACCGTTCAAAGAAGGTTCTCAACGATGTCAACTTCATTATCGAACCCGGCGATGTTGTCGGTATCGTAGGCACAACGGGTTCGGGTAAATCAACTCTTATCAACCTTCTTATGAGATTCTATGATGACTATGAGGGTGAGATTTTTGTTGACGATGTCAATATCAGAGACATCGACATGAGTTACTACAGAACACAGATTGGCTATGTTCAGCAGGAGCCCATGATGTTCAGAGATACGATTTTCAATAACATTGCATATTCTCTGCCCGGTGCACATCCGGAACAGGTGCTCAATGCGGCGGATATCGCAAACGCACACGGCTTTATTTCACGCCTTCCCGATGCGTATGATACACTCCTCGGTGAAAGAGGCGTAGGTCTTTCGGGCGGTGAAAAGCAGAGACTTTCCATCGCAAGAGCAGTGCTCAAGAATCCCGGTGTTCTGATTTTTGACGAGGCAACCTCGGCTGTTGACTCCGAAACGGAAAAACTCATTCAGGATGCGATTGACCGCCTTATCAGAGGCAGAACAACTCTTATGATTGCCCACCGACTTTCAACTCTCAGAAAGGCAAACAAAATCATCGTTGTTGACAAGGGCAACATAATCGAATTCGGTTCACCCGAAGAGCTTATGGCTCTTAAGGGCAAATATTATAAGCTCATTCAGATTCAGTCGATGAGCGAGCAGGTTGCCGCCGAAAAGGCAGCGGAAAATTTTGAATAAGGAGGAGCTTATATGTCAAGAAATTTTATAGACGGAAACGAAATCCGCATAACCGTTAACGATAAGATATTCTGCGATGTTGAGTTTTTCTCCGGTGAGAAATTTTATAACCTTGAACCACGCAGGCTTTTCCCTGTTTCGGGGCTTTCGGAATACATAACTTTCCTCGACGATAAAGGTGAGGAACAGTTTATTCTCCGTAAGCTCGATAACATGGCGCCCGATCAGAAAGAACTTCTGTTGGGCTGTCTTGAGGAATACTACAGAATTCCCAAGATAACAAGGCTCATCAACCGAAGCGAAAAACACCGAATCTGGCTGTGGAATGTTGAAACCGATAAGGGCGAATACACCTTTGAGATTATCAACCATATTCAGTCGATGAAGATGTTCTACGATAAGAGAATTCTTATCAAAGACGGCAACGATAACCGTTACGAAATTCCCAATATCTACGAGCTTGACAAACGCAGTCAGAAGCTTATTCTTCCCGATATGTAATTAAGAAAGGATTTATAACAATGAAACTTATTCTTGCAATTGTAAATAATGACGACAGTGCGGTTGTTTCCGCAACTCTCACAAGAGAAAACTACAGCGTAACAAAGCTTTCAACCACAGGCGGATTCCTTATGATAGGCAACACAACTCTGCTCATCGGTGCAGAGGATGATAAGGTTGCCCGTGCAAAGGAAATTATCCGTGAATATTCCATGACCAGAAATAAGGTTACAAGAACAACAGGTTCACTCGGCAAGGGTCTCCAGAAAGACAGCCTTGAAGAGGAAGTAACCGTAGGCGGTGCAACAGTGTTTGTGCTTGACGTTGAAAGCATGGATAAATATTGATAATGAAAAAGAGAAATATATCCCGAATCATAGCTCTGATGCTTGCAGTGTCGTTTATATTTCTGACTTCATGCTCATCAGTCGGCAAGGCAAATGTAAGCCATGATATTCTCGGCATGGATTATGCAGCATATGAGAAGGAATATTCCGTCAAAAGATATGTAACAACAAGCGAAACGCTGTTCAATGCGTTCTGTGCGAAGCCTGCGGATGATGTAACGTACTACTACGGCTCCGACAGTATTTTGGTGGGAGTAAAAAGGGGAAAAATAGTCTTTTACGGCTATCTGACCTCTTCCGTTTTTACCGCAACCTCCTTCCCCAAGGTAAACGATGTTCTTGCTTTTGAGGAGCTTACCGCTCTTTGTAAAACCGATCCCGAAATCACCGAAGTTCAGGCAAATCTGCCCTTTGCGGTGTGGGAAATCCGGAACGGCTATATCGGAATCGGTTCGGTGGGAAGCACGGATACAGAAGAAATTTACACAAATATGGCAAGCGTTTTTGTTGCGTTTGCCGACCGTTCGCTTTGCAGTTTATATTAAGGAGATAAAAAATGAAAAAATTAATCAGTCTGTTTCTTGCTCTGATGCTCGCATTTTCGCTCTGTGTTTTTGCGGATGCGGAAAGCACCGATGAGCTTCGTTTCGGAAGTGACGGCAAGGTTACCGTGCTTCAGATAACCGACCCGCAGGATGACCGTTATCCCGCTTACGATATGGTTAATCTTATTAAAATTTCAATCGAACAGACCAATCCCGACCTTATTGTTTTCACGGGTGACATCGTTGAGGACAGCCGTATAGGCGATATCGGAATTGATGATGAAAGTCTGCGTGAGGGTGTTGAGGTTGACAGCTATGAGCAGACTCTTGCCAATGTCACCGAAGCCTGCAAGGCTGTTTTTGCCGAGGCTGAAAGCAGGGGCATTCCTTTTGCCGTTGCTCAGGGCAACAATGATTACGCAAGCGGCGTTACCAATGAGGACTGGCTGAAGATTTACGAAAGCTATGAATACAGCCTCACCGCCGATGAAAGCAACGATAAAGACGGCAGAATTGACTTTAATCTTGAAATAAAATCAAGTGACGGACAGAAAAATGTTTTAAACATCTGGATGATGGATAACGGAGGCGGCGGTATCACGGAGGAACAGCTTGTGTGGTATAAATCCGAGAGTGCGGCACTCAAAGCCGAGAACGGCGGAAAACCCGTACCGTCAATTCTTTTCCAGCACGTTCCCGTTGATGATGTCGGAAATCTTTTCGAAGAATGTAATTTCTGGGACGAGGGTGCAAGCATAGGAGATGACGGCAAATGCTACCGTCTTAATCAGGAGCTTGCAAACGGATATCATTCGGGAGCAATGATTCCCGGTTCAACATCCGAACAGTTCAAGGCATGGACTGAAACGGGCGACGTTATGGGTGCATATTTCGGACACTGGCACACCGAGGGATACACGGGCACATGGAAGGGCATTGAGCTCGGCATGACCTACGGAGCTGAATTCGCAAAAGTCGGACCTTACGGTGTAAGAGTTTTCACCTTTGATGAGAACGATATCGAAAATTATGAGAACGTGCTTTATACCTATGAGGGCAGTGTTAAAACAGGAAATGCAAGGCTTGAGCTTCAGGTTGATGAACCCTATACGGTATATGACAACGCATTTGAAGAATTTTTTGCAGCAATCGGAAATGTATTCGGTCTGCTTTACAGAGAATTTATGAGTTTGTTCGCATGATTTCTTCCGATATTGATTGACAATCCATAAAAATTTGATATAATATATAAGGTTAGATTTAATAAATATCAGGAGTGATTAAAATGCCATTAGTAACCACAAAGAAAATGTTCGAAGATGCTTATAAGGGCGGCTACGCTGTAGGTGCATTCAACGTTAACAACATGGAAATCATTCAGGGTATCACAAGAGCTGCTAAGAAGCACAACTCACCCGTTATTCTTCAGGTTTCAGCAGGCGCAAGAAAATATGCTTCACACGGCTATCTTGTAGCTATGGTTAAGGCTGCT
>JAZQLN010000050.1:0-23902 GCA_045542715.1 Acutalibacteraceae bacterium | reverse complement strand
AAGTGTATTGGCATAGTTATGAACATAATCCCAGATATAAATTCTGTTGCAGATTTTGCCCCATTCACGAAGGTCGTTCATAAAATCAACATTCTGTCCGCAATTCGGGTTGTCAAGCGTATGGCCGAAGCAGCATTCAATTGAACAAAGTCTGACTATGACATCCTCACGGGGTTTAACCTGAGAGGGTGCTTTTCTTGTGTACTGATATGCAAAGGTGTCAAAAACAACGTTGTCATAGCCGTGTTCTTTTACCCTGCGTGCAATTTCGTTGACAAAAGAAATCATTGTGCCCGACTGCGAGCCGTTTTCGTCGTCAACCGCCTTACAGTTATCGCACATACAGTAATCAAAATTATCGTGCTGAGTAAGCGAAACAATCTGAATATCCGCATCGGGGTTGTGCTCCGATTCAAGAAGCTCGAGCACCTCTGCCGTCACGATATCTTTCACCTTCTCATTGGTGAGGCAAAGCTGATTGGGTGTTCTCTTGCCGTTTCTGAGTGCGAAATATTCGGGATGCTCATCAAAATATGTTTCGGATTTGCAGAAAAATGTTGTCATCGTATGACAGAATCTGCCGAGATAATCAACTGCCGAGCCCTGTTCTTCCGTAAAATCTCT
The DNA here is from genome assembly GCA_045542715.1 of Acutalibacteraceae bacterium. Classification (GTDB taxonomy): domain Bacteria; phylum Bacillota; class Clostridia; order Oscillospirales; family Acutalibacteraceae; genus CAG-177. The sequence continues at coordinate 23,278 of JAZQLN010000050.1, read as the reverse complement.
GTAAACACCGCCCGTAAGACCGTTTGCAAGAGAGAATTCAGTATCACGGGAGCTTGCGGTGTCTGTTTCCGTATATTCAAAAAACGGAGTGTATTTGATATCTATATCGGCAGGAACGGTGAGAGTGCTGTTTTCAGGAGCGATAATCACCTGCGTCTCATACCAATGACAGCCGCAGAATTTTTCAAGAAATGCATAAACACCGTTTATAGTACCCTTGTTTCCTGCACCGTTGATGATAATTCTTTTATCGGTTGAGGTGATGATATAGCTTCCGTCGGCGGACTCCGAAAAATCATTTTCGGCTCTTCTTTTTGCACCGACACAGATTTCATATTCCGAAGAATCGTTATTGGTAACAATTTCGATGTTTTTACCTGTGATTCTGTCAAGATAATGCTTTAATCTCTGCGAGGCATAGATATCCGTCGCCGAAGCATCGGCAGAAACAACAATAACGCTTTCGTAAACCTTGAATCCGTTTTCAGCCGCAAATGCGGTAAACGGAACTGATAAAGCACCGATTATCATAGCAAGCACCACACTTAAAATCTTTTTCATTTACTGCACCTCGTTACGAATAATCATTTAAAACTTATTGTAAAAAACAGTCTCTTCCGTCGGTCTGTAAGCCGTGTGCCTTTCGTTGGGAACTGCATCGGGTGCAGGATAACCCATAACAAGAAGTGCGACAGGCTCGATGTTTTCGGGGATTGCAAATGCTTCACTCATTTTGAATGGATTGAAGTGCATAACCCAAGTTGAGCCGACACCAAGCTCCCACGCCTGAAGCATCATATGAGTTGTGACAATGCTCGCATCGACAATGCCGCACTGTGCACCGTCATAGGGTCTTGTCCAGCATTCGTCCTTGTTGTAGCAGATAAGCATTGCACAAGGTGCATCAAAATGGCAGCGAGTGCAGTCTTTCAGCTTTGCAAGGGTTTCTTCATTGCTCATAACAAGAATCCTCTGTGGCTGATAATTGCAGCCCGTAGGCGCAATGTGCCCTGCTTCAAGTATCTTGTCGATAACCTCTTTCTCAAGAGGCTTGTCTGTAAATTTCCGCACCGAATATCTTTCGGTGGCAAGGTTTAAAAAGTTCATAACTTCACCTTTGTGTATTCGATTTAATATGTTTCCTGTATTCATCTCTGGCAAGAGAATAGGTAATAAGATTTTCAATAAGATTGATTACTTCTTTATCCTCAAGAGTCCAATTTCTGTTGTTTTTTAAACTTCCAAGATAAAATCTTTTTCCACTGATAATCTGAGGGCACAAATCATTAACAAACATTCTGAGTTCGTCAATTTTTCCGCTTCCTCTGTTACCAATCGCAATTTTACCATGATGATAAAATTTAACTGTATCTCCCTCAACAGAAACGTTATCATCAATTACAAGTTGCAAAGCGTGATGTGTTGTTTTTTCATTATCTATTGCAACACATAGACAGGTTTTCACTTTATCAGGAGAAGTACCTTTCCAATATGTCGTTATGTTGAATGAAACAAACTCTGTGCTACCGTTATATTCAATCAGAAAAGAGCGATAAGGTCCGTAAAATGTTCCACCTGATGAATTGCCGTAAGTAAGCAAACGCACACCGTAATCTTCAATTAAAGTGAATTTTCCGTATTTACCTATCGGCATTTTTATTCTTGTATCAAGCAGGCATTCAGATAAATTAAAAGCTGCGTGGGCAAGTTCAAAAGGCGTTTGTGGACTGATGTCATATTCCCACGGATCAAAATCCATTTTATATTGCAAACTTTCTTTCAAAATACCTTCCATCTCTTCAAAAGCAACACGCTGAGGAAGCTCTCCTATATCAAATTCCTCATAAATACCGTTAGACATATCAGAATATGAAGGTAGTTTTTCTATTTGAACATACTGATCGGAGTCTTCTTTATATTTGTAGGAAAAACAATCAAAGCCGTTAATCATCACAGCGTATTCACAACCAAGTAAATTGGCGTAGTCAAGCATCTGATCAGCTGTTCTTTCACTCAAAAACACATTAGGTGCTTTACATTCAATAACTGCTATAGGAGATAAAACTTCTTCTGTATCATCAACCTGATGTATGACAATATCAGCACGTCGTTTTGATTGAACACCATAATGGGAAAGATGTTCTTCAACTGCAATCATTTCAGCGGGAACCCCAAGATCCTTTATAAGATAAGAAATCACTTTTTGCCTGACAGTTTCTTCAGGAGTAACATAAATCAGCATTTTCCTGATAGGGTCGAGATAACAATCTTTTCCGTTACGTTTATATATCGGAGGCAATAAAGTTTTTTCTAAATTAATGTTCATTTACAAACCACTTCCTGATTTGTTATATTTCAAAAAATTTTTCTGCGATTTTTTTAAGCTGAGACGCTATAAGATTAAACGGCAAATTTAAATCAAGTGTTTTTACGCTGATTTTGTTGTTTCCCATTGTGTAATCGCAGTCCGGACTGATTCTTTCGCTTGTTTTGGCATAAAGAAGCATACCGCCGACATTACCTGTTGATTCTTTGTCAAGATTCTTCACATAAGTAAATATCTGATAAAGATTATTCGAGCGCAAAGTGCTTGCATCATACTGTGTCTGCCAAGCTTTTCCGTAATACTTCGTATCGATTATCAGAGTCTTTACTCCGTTTTTCAAAGTGATATCGGTCTGCATCGCAGGAAGGAAGATATCATTTTCATCTTCTGCGATATCCCATTTGATTTGGTCTGCTCCGACTTTAAGCTGTGGGAAGTGCTTGCGGTAGTATTCAAGAACAAAATGCTCATACAGTCTGTGCATCTTCTGGTCATCAATAAATGATGCGATTTTATAAGAGCCTTTTTCAGTTGAAAGAAGCATACCGTCAAGAATAAACCAGCAGATATTCATCAGCATTTTATAAGTCTGATTATTCCTGTGAAAGCGAAGCCTGTCCCATTTAATGAGAGACGGTTCAATACAATCAATATCACCGAAAAACAGCAGATTCTTTTTGAGTGCAGACCGTCTTTCGATGCTCACATCGGAATGCCGTATAAGTAAATCTGCGGTTGTTTTTATAATCTGATTAAAAACATTGTTTTCTGTAAGCTCATCATGTTCGCAAGAAACAAGTTGTTTTCTTTGTAGCTTCTCTTTGATTGTACCGCCGATATCAAGTTTACCTTTTAGCACAGGTAATACTTCTTGCTTTGATATGTATTCTTTGTGCAAACCTTGTTTTAACTGTTGAGAAACGGATTTTGAAAGTATTTCAGCAAATAAATCATGAATGTTCTCAAAAGATTCCGCTTCAATGCTTTCGTAGTTTGACTGGCGGAGAACCTGAAAAGCATAAGTCAGCATATAATAGATGTTTTTTATCAGAATTCCTTTATCTTCAGTCATTTAAAACACCACGCAGATTGTTCTTCCAAGTAAGGAGTTTATCGTTATCATCAAACCAGTATTCGCTGATCATCGGGATGATATCATACTCAACAATTTCACTTAACCAGTTATCGTCGGTTTCATTTTCGTGACCGCAGAAATAGCTGTGACCGATGCAGAAGCCTTTGCCGAGAGCTGAATCCTTACTTATAGCAGTATTCAATTCTTTGACTTTATCAACCAGTGCATCAAGAGTTTCATTTTCAAAAGATTTCTGATATTTTACAAATCCATCCGATGTGAAGCCGGGTTCCATATCACAGAAGCTGAAACGGCGGCGAAGAGCATAGTCGATCATCGCAAGACTTCTGTCTGCAGTATTCATCATACCGATTATGTAAAGATTGTTGGGTACACTGAAAGGTAAACCGTTATATGCAAGAGTTGCTTTTGTTCCTCTGTAATCTTTTTCGATAAGCATAAGAAGCTCACCGAAAATCTTACTCATATTTCCTCTGTTGATTTCATCAATAATGAAGAAATACTTTTCATTTGGATTGCTTTCTGCTTTCTTGCAGAAATTATAAAAGATGCCGTTTGTCAGTTTGAAAGAATCGCCATTCGGCTTGTATCCCATAATAAAATCTTCATATGAATAATTCTGATGGAACTGAACAAATTCAATCTTGCTGTCATCCTTTTTACCCATAATTGAATATGCAAGACGCTTTGCGGCATACGTTTTACCGACACCGGGTGCACCCTGAAGGATAACATTCAATTTGTGATTCAGAAGAGAAACAAGAGAATCGTATTTTTCGGAAGAAATGTATACGTCATTAAGGAAATCTTCTTTGGTGTATAAGTCAATATTGTCAGCTTTGATAACAGGATTTTCTTCCCTGATTATATCGAGAATTGTGTTATATTCATCTTTGTCAAGTTTAAAAAGACTTCCGTTTGGATTAGTAAAAAATTCCATCTCTGCAAGTTCAGGACATTCTTTTACCGTTGCATAATCTATCGGTGTTGCAAGAGATTCTGTCTTTTCAAAATATAATCTTTCGCCATCATTTTCTCTTGTTATTTTTGCGAGAGCAACGATCTGTTTTACAGGAACAGCCTCGTAACCGATAACTATGTCACCGGCTTTTGCTTCAAGGAAATTCTTAAATATTCTGCGTTTGTTGCCGTTTTCATTATACAAAGTATAATCCTGCTCTTCGCCTACAGCTATGTTAGAATAACTCCATATTTTAGGATTAGCGTTCAGCCACCAATAATTGCATTCCATTTTTGATTCATCCTTTTGAGCATATAAAGCTACACCGTTGAATTCATATTCATCAAGAGCATCGGAAAGCTCATCACGAAGTTTCCAGATAAATCTGCCTTTTGCATCCTTATCTGCATATTTACCGACATAGAGAACAGGCCACCACTTGGAATCTTCCGTGTCTTCCTGCATTAAAGGGCAACATGTTTCTTTAGCTACTCTTCTCGCAAGAGAAGAAGAACCTGCATTGTAGAAGTTTTTGGTTTCACCGTATTTTTCTGCAAGTTCTGTACAGGTCGCAGCACCGCCGATATCTTTCAAACGATACATAATTTCAAGACTGCGCTTTGTGAAAACAGTTTCATTCTTGAGCAGATCAAGCCAAAGTTCTTTTGAAATACCGGGATTATAATCTTTGGGATGCCATTCATTCTTACCTGAAATATCATCTTCATAATAACGACTGATATAAAATCCTACATCAATTGCCATGGTCATAAATTTTTCATCGGGATAGCAGGTGTCATCGATTTCATCTTTCAGCATCTGAACAAGCTCTGTATCCTCGCTGATTGCTTTGCATATTTCACCGTAAAAATCAAGACCGGGAACAAAATTTTCAAGAGCATAACCCTTCTTGGCAATAAAATCACTTTCTGTAATTTTTGTCGCTTTGCTGATTTCGGAATATTTGTAAATATAATACTTGTCGGGATATCTGAGCCAGAGATATGTTGAAATTGCATTTACACCTTGATAGTGTTGTTGCCACGAGCCGGGATTATATTTGTCTTTGATTTCATCCGCAGCCGCACTGAAAGCTCTTATTCTTTCTGTTACATCTTTCGATTCATCATAAAGATTGATGAACATTTCTCTCACCGCTTCAGGATCCTTTGTTGCAAATTCTTTAATCATACCTCTTGGCAAGTTGTTCATCGAAGCGAGGAGATTAAATGTTTTATCGGTTGCTTTCATAAACATATCAAGAAAATCAGGAGCGTTGATATCCCAAATATCCTGAAAACGCTTTACTGCAACCCACTTGTATTTCTCACCGTCATTTTTTGATTTGCCGTTAAAAAGCTCTTTGAATCTTTTTTTGTATGATGAAAGAATCTCGTCAAGTTTATCTCTGTTTAACATATTATCAAGCCCCAATCAATGTGGTTATTTTTTCTTCCTTAACTCTCTGTAAATAATCTCAGCAAGAGCGCTCATTATAGCGTTATACTTATGCTGATCTTCAAATAGAGAAGCGTATGCTTCCTGCTCTTCCATATAGCTGTCCTGTGCTGCTTCGCCGAACACTTTTGGGAAGATGCTTTCAACAAATATCTGAGGATCTGAACTTGCGGCATCTTTTGCAAGTTTTTTATCCTCAATAAGCCTTGAATACAGAGCCTTGAACACAACTTTATCGCCGCTTGTGAATGCACCCTTGAATTTCTCATTTATCTTTTCGATAATTTCATCAAGAGGTTCTTTGGATTCAATGCCCATTGCGCCTTTTTGCTTGGCGGGTTCATATACACCTTTAGTCTTCTGAAGTTCGATAGCTCCGTCAAAAGTTTTCTGGAGTTTGTAGTATTCAAGCTTCAGCTTACCGTCAAGGTCAATTTTATCAACGGGATCGGCAGGGATAAAGTTGATGAGATATGAGCAGAAAAGATATTCCTTGTGCAAATCTTTGTCAAACATTCTGCTGACCTGCGATACAAAGCCGTACCACTTGATAAGGCTGCGAAGCTGTCTGCGGAATTGATAACGTTCATCAGGAGATTTGAGGTCATATCGGTCTGCAACGGGTTTCAATGTGCTTGACATCTTGCCCATTGACTTATCATCCTGCTTTGCACTTCCCTGAACATACACTTTTTCGAATGCATCAATATCGTTATCGCTGTAAATAGCAAATCCGCGAAGCTCTTTCTGAGTTTTATAGATGAGGTCTGCATTGACTTCCTGCTCAAGATATGTTTCCTGATAGAAAGGCTGGAATGCATCAAGAATATCCTCTTTTGTATTGATAAAGTCAAGCACAAACGTGTCAACTTTACCTTCGCAGGTACGGTTAAGGCGTGAAAGAGTCTGAACAGCTTTAACACCTTTGAGTTTCTTATCAACAATCATTGTGTGAAGAAGCGGCTCATCGAAGCCGGTCTGATATTTTTCTGCAACAATAAGAACATTGAAATTCTTGTTGAACTCAGCTTTTGTCTGCGATTCGGCAATGCTTGTACCGTCAGCACGCTTATTGAGTTTCGGCTCGGTGTATTCAACGCCGCCGTCTTCAACAGCACCCGAAAAAGCAACAAGAATCTGAACATCGTCATATCCCTGCTCTTCTATGTATCGCTTGACTTCGTGATAATATCTTACGGCAGCAAGTCTTGATGAGGTTATAACCATCATCTTGGCTCTGCCGTTAATTTTATGTCTTGTTGTTTCTCTGAAAGTTTCAACAATAATCTGTGATTTCTGGCTGATGTTGTAGGGATGAAGCTCCTGAAATTTGCGGATAATCTTTGCGGCTCTGCTTGCAGGCACGTCGGGATTATCGGGAGTTGTTTTGGCAATTTTAAAGCAGGTGTCATAGGTCATATAATTCTGAAGAACATCGTGAATGAAACCTTCTTCTATTGCCTGACGCATACTGTATATGTGGAACGGATGGAACGATCCGTCGGCATATTCCTCGCCGAAAAGCTCAAGGGTTTTATCCTTGGGAGTTGCGGTGAACGCAAAGAACGATAGATTCTTATGCTTACCGTGAACGAGCATTTCGTTCATCAGCTTGTCATTCGGGTCAAGCTCGGCTTCGGTTTTGCCTTCGATTTCTGCATATTCACGCAGAGCATCTTCCGTATCAGCAAGAGCCGCTTTGAGCTTCAATGCGGAACTGCCCGTCTGTGACGAATGAGCCTCATCAACGATAACGGCAAAATTTCTGCCTGCGGTGTTTTCAACTTCCTGATAGATAACGGGGAACTTCTGCAATGTTGTTACGATTATGCGGACACCGTCGTTTATGGCATCACGGAGATTCTTTGAGGTTTTATCCTCACCTATGGTTTCAACCGCACCGAGAGTGTGGTCAAATGAAGAGATTGTTTCCTGAAGCTGTGCATCAAGAACAGTTCTGTCCGTTACAACAATAACGCTGCTGAAAACGGGTTTGTTTTCTGCATTGAAAAGAGATGCAAGGCGATAGGCTGTCCAGGCGATTGAGTTGGATTTGCCCGAGCCTGCGCTGTGCTGAATCAGATAGTTATGCCCCGAACCGTTTTCGGAAACGTGGGCAAGGAGCTTTCTGACAACGTCGAGCTGATGGAAACGAGGGAATATAAGTGTTTTACCGTCTTTGAGATGGATGAATTTCTGAATAATATCCATCATGCTTTCTTTCTGGAAAACGTTTTCCCAGAGATATGCGGTGGGATAGCCGTCGGGGTTTGCGGGATTACCCTTACCGCCGTCGGAGCCTGCGCCGTTTGAGCCCTGATTGAAAGGCAGGAAGAACGTTTTCTTGCCTGCAAGCTTTGTTGCCATCCACACTTCATAGTGGTCAACGCAGAAATAGGCTAAAATACGCTTGTTGAACTGGAAACAGATTTCTCTGGGGTCACGGTCATCCATCCATTGAAGCTTTGCGTTGTTGACATTCTGACCCGTATACTGATTTTTGAGTTCAAAAGCGAAAACGGGAATACCGTTGATGACGAGCACCATATCAACGGATTTGTTATTCTCTGCGGAATAATGCCACTGACGCACGCAGTTGACAATGTTTTTTGCATAGAGGGCGGCGGCGGTCTGATTGAGAGCCGATTCGGGCTTGAAATAGCAGACACGGAAGGTTATGCCTCTGTGCTTGAATCCGTGGCGAAGGACATAGAGAAGTCCGTCCGCATCGCAGGCATTGTTGAATGCAAGGCAGAATTTGCGCACGGGGTCAACGGAATTTTGATTAACAAACCTTGCCCACTCTTTGGGCTGGGTTTTCTGAATGAATTCGATGAGGGTATCAACGTATAAACCGAGCTTTGCGTCATATTTATCGGCGGTTTTGGTGTATCCGCCCGCAGGAGAGAGAAAGAAGGATTCAATATCTTCTTCAAATCGTTTTTCGGTGGTTATCATTCTAAAACCTCATTTCACTATGTTAGCACTTATATGGATGAAGGCAATTCATAAATAAATATTAGAAGATATCTAAGAAATTTACCTATTAATTCAGCTTCTTCTTTCCCCCATATCTCAAGCTTATGAACAGAATCATTTGCCATTGTTCTAATTTTGTCAATCCATCCGTTTGCATTAGGTGGAACAAACCCATTTTCCACTAAAAAATCCACATAAAATTTAAATGACTTATTCTCTTCCGCTCCTTTTTCTACCGCTATGTGCATAATTGCTGTGCGAGCAAGGATAACAGATGATGTATAACAGCCAGCAGAAATCGCAGTTGCAATTTCATCATATATTTCTTTAACACCTTCGGGTAGACATTTAACTGGCAACAAAGCCTTTGAAAATGGATAAGTATTTTTAGTTGAAACCTCATAAACTGTTGGGCAATTACATGAAGGGCATTCTAAAATATAATATATATCTTCTAATCTACTTCCAAAGCCAGGCGAATTAAATTCTTTTTTTACAATCTTGTGCTTTCTACCAGCAACTGTTAAATTACAATACGAGCAAAAATATTCTTGCGTAGTTTCATCATAATTACCGCATGTATTCCAAGAAATATCAAACATAATTTATCTCCTTTTTAAATTAAAAAGAAACATTTCGAAAAAATCAATTTAAGTTTTCTTTATATTTTTCAAGCTTTATTTTTTCTTCTTTAATTTCATTTGTTAATCTTTCAAAATATAATTTTCTGATACTCAACAAATTTTCATATTCCAATGAAAGAAAAGCCAACGTACCATAGTCACTTTTTATTTTTGAATAGGCATCATAATGCTCGCGTAAAATATGACCATTTACCAAACATTCAAAAATCTTATCGTCATTCTTAAATGGCTCATTACATACATATTCAATTTGTTTTTTCGATAAAGGTCTCTCAATCGCATTATCATTTTTTAATAGTTCTTCAAATAATTGCAGAAAAGATTCGCATTGATAATAAGCATCTATCAATAACACTGTACCTGCATAATCAGCTAATTTTTCTTTATCAAGATTTCTTTTATCGAAAAGTATGAATGTAGTTATGAAAAGTGCTATGACTATTCCATTTCCAAGGAAGATGCTCCAAAAGTTCAAGTTTAAGAAATTAAAATTAATACCCAATCTATACGGAATATTAAAATAATCCAATACAAGACATATTATCCCGAGCAAAAGAAACAAAGCAAATGTTAAAAATACAATTTTATACTTTTTCGCTATGTTTTTAATACCTTTTAATTTCAAGTTACCTACACTTCCTTTTTGCCTGTTACATATTCATAAATCAATGATTTTTTGTAGCTTTCGAGTTCGGATAAGAGACTTGTTTTCTTTGCGATAAGCTCGTCGATTTCAGAGCATTTTTTGTCGAGATAATCTGCAATTTCTTTTTGCTCATTGTCAGAAGGAACAAATATTTCGCTGTTTTTTACAAAATAAGCAGAAACCCTTTTCAAACCTCCTGTTCCTGTCATTGTTGAACAAGCTTTATCCTTGAATGGTTCCGACCTCAACCAATAAAACAAGAACTTTTCGTTAATTTTTGTCGGTCTGAAAACATAAAGTTCCGAACTACCCATACCAACTCCAGATGACAAACCATTCATAATTGAAATATTTCCGTTTTCAAAACATGGGGTAACTTTTGCCATAACAATATCACCTTCTTGATAAGAAACCAATGATGATGAAATTTTCGAAAATATTTCTGTCCTATTTATGAAATAACCATTTTTAATGCATTCCATTGGTGTATACGTAACAATAGATTCATTCTCTAATTTACTCAAATCACAGAAAGGCTCAAAATCGGAAATGTATTTAATTCTGCTCACAGACCAATTTTCAGGTAAACTTCCGAGCCAATCAACACCTGAATCTTTCATCGGGCGGTTGGGGCGGATGCCTTTGGTGACGGCTTGAGTGATGACCGACTGCTTGAGCTTTTTATATTCCTCAATCGTCTCCTTAGTTTTCTCAATAACCGTATCAATCTCCGCACATTGATTATCTAAAAATTCAGCAATTCGTTTCTGTTCAGCGAAAGGAGGAAGCGGTAATAGAGAGTTTGCAAAGTCTGAAAATGATATGCTTTTTCCGTCCCTGAAAGTCTTAGTAAATGATGTCATATAGGCAATAAAGCCTTGTTCCTTAAACATATATTTATAAAAACCATCAAATGTATTTTTTGTAATTTTATAAAACACTTGATACGCAGGAGAAACCACACCATTGTATAGAGCGTATTCAAAACCACCCTGAAAGCTCCTTAAGCTAATACAAAAATCTCCAGTATATATTGATTTAAAATCTGTCAAATTAGCATCTTCACTTAACTTTACTGCTTTCATCCCAGATAACTCTTCGTATAAACTTTGTGGAATAACTCCATATTTTTGTGTTGGCGATAACAATTGGAGTTCTATGGTGTTGCCCTTTTCGTTTCTTAGAGCAAACAAAAATTTTCCTTTTTTTAATTCCCACTCACTCGGAATATCTCCTATCCACGCTATTCCACTATTTTTCATTTCACGCATTTGTTTCGCCCCGTTCTAATTTTTCAAGATAAGTTCTAAGTACTTTTATCAACTTCTGATGCTTGGATATAATAGTCTCATATTCGGAATGAATCAAAGAAACATCAATACCAAAATTGTTAATTCTGTTCTTTCCGATAAGTCTAACAAACGAAAATCCACTTGTAAGAAGTTCATCAAATTGATTGTATAAATCTTCAGGGATAAAAGGTGCATATTTATGAAGCATATCTCTATACAAATAAGTGCTGCTTTCAACATTTATCATTAACTCGTTCTCACGTGCTTTGTCCTCTGGCCCGCCCAAAAGTGCAAGTTGTATGTAAATACAATAATCATTGCACATTTTAAAACTTGTTTCAGATAAATTCTTGCAAATTTCAAATTTGTAATCAAACTGACTGTTATATATATGATTAACCCGCTCGTTAAGACTGTTTGCTTTATCAATTTGTTTCTGCAAAGTACTTTTTTGTTTTTCGATGCCACGATTACTTATTGTTGTATATACCGCAAGAAGCAAAGATATACCGATTGCAAGCAATTCCATAAAATTTTCCTTTATAAAATTTATGATAGCTTCCATTTATTTACAGCACCTCTTTTTTGTTATAGAATTTTATCAAAATAAAATTTATTTCCGGTATTGTTCAAGTGTTGTTTATAGAGTGGAATATTTTTCTCTCTGCATATATCCTTCAAAATCTCAAGATTTTCGTCAGAAACTAAAAATCCTGCATATATAGATGAAAGGATAGGAAAATGTATTATGTTGCTATTTGAAACGATTCTCCATTCCTCTTCTGAATGATAATCGTAATGTTTAACAAACAGTTGTTTATAAAGCTTTTTGTTTGCGTCAAACACGTCAATTTCTCTGCCGTATATTTCTTTATAAAACGCATATTCAAGAAACGGAAGTGTCGGAACTCTTGGCATTCTTTTATAATACGAAACAGGAAACAAATGCATAAATGAGCCAGCTAATTTCGGATGATACATTATCAAAGAGGTCTCATATTCAGCAACAAAGCCCTGATATTTGTCTCCGTATTCTTCCCACATTTTTCTGTTGTCATTTCTTTCGGTTAAACAGCAAATATATGTTGTGTATCTTAATGTGTTTATTATATCGAATAACAACTCATTAAAATGCGACTCAAATCTGTTTTTAAATTCAGGTTTGTTAGGAAAATCCAGCATTCCCGAAATAATGTATTTATCCCGTTCGCCTAAGCCGTTAAGCTGTGCCGTTAAATAATTCTTTAGCTTAACACCATCATAAACTCCGTCAGCGCTTACAAATTCATTCTGAAATTTAATGAAGTCTTCAAGCTTTAAGCCCTTCTTTCGAGCTTTCATTCCCTTTGGCGGAATACTGTTATAAATAAATTCCGCCATATGTAAATTCATAAATCTATGAACATCTGATAATTCGCTTTTCAATTTAAGATTAACAACAGAATCACAAGGGTCATAAAAATCCGATGGCGCAGATGCCCAAAGATAGTCATTGCGGATTGCATCAAAATTATAGTCAGTGCAAGAACGGTATCTGTATAAACACTTTGGGTAATGCTTCAAAGATTCAACCGTGAAATCATCAGCCGACATAGGTGTTTTGTCAACATAACTTTTTGTCAACTTATCAAGCATATTATCAAAATACTTTTTCACGGTTTCACCTCCGAGTTACTTTAATATATCCTCCAAGCTTTTGCTTATATCCTTTTCAAGTCCGATGATGCGTTCAAGGATTGCGTCGGCGGATTCGGGTGCCTGATATTTATAGAAATATCTTGTCATCGGGATTTCATAGCCGACCTTTGTTTTGTTCTTGTCAATCCACGCATCGGGCGCATAGGGCAATACCTCACGCTCAAAATATCTGTCAATATCCTCAACAAGAGGAACGTTCTCTGTGTCACGAAGGCTCGCATCCGCTACGGGCTTGCCCTTCTTCATAACGATTTCGCCGTTTTCATCTCTCTGCGGTCTTTCAACAACAATCTTGTTATAGCCGAATTCAACGGTTTCATAAATCTTGCTCACGCAATGTATGCCGTCTTCGCTGCCGTAAACCGCATCGTGTCTGAATTCGCCGTAGGCTTCGGTTATCAGTTTGCGGCAAAGGTCGGTTATATCATTACGCTTTGTGCCGATTGATTTTCTGCGCTGCTCATAGCAATGCGATGCATCAATAAGCTGCACCTTGCCTGTTCTGTGGGCAGGCTTGTCCTTGCAGAGAATCCAAATATAAGTGCTGATGCCCGTATTCATAAACTGGTCTGTCGAAAGTTGAATAATTGCATCAAGCCAATCGTTTTCCAATATGTACTGGCGGATGTTTGAAGGTCCGCTGCCTGCATCGCCTGCAAAAAGCGGTGAGCCGTTCTGAATAATTGCCATCTTACCGTCAAAAGCAAGCTTCGCAAGTCCGTTGAGAACAAAGAGCTGCTGTCCGTCCGAAATCTTGGGAAGTCCGGGTGCAAAGCGTCCGAGCTCACCGAGTGCCGCTTCAGCTTCAACTGCTTTCTGCTCTCTCTTCCAGTCAATACCGAAAGGCGGATTTGAGATAATATATTTGAAGGTGTATCCCTTGAACTGGTCATCGGAAAGTGTGTCGCCAAATCGCATATTGTTGGGGTCGCCGCCTCGAATCATCATATCTGCTTTTGCAATAGCGAATGTGCTGGGATTGAACTCCTGACCGAAGCAGGTAACGGACATATCCTCACTCAAATCGTGGATACGCTCTTCCATGCAGGAAAGCATCTGAGACGTTCCCATTGCCATATCATAAACGGTAACATTGCCTTCGGTGAGGTCTGCATCCGAAAGGAGAATATCTGTCATAAGATAAATGACATCTCGGCTTGTGAAATGCGCTCCCGCTTCTTCTCCGAATGATTCAGAAAATCTCTTAACAAGATCTTCGAATATGTATCCGCAGTCAACAGCGGTAATTTTATCGGGACCGAGATAGCCTTTTGCTGAATTGAATTCTTTTATGACGAGGTAAAGCGTATTGCTGTCAACCATACGCTTGATTATGCTTTCAAAGTCAAACTTTGCGAGAACATCCTGAACGTTGGCAGAAAAGCCTGCAAGATAATCACGGAAGTTTATCTCGATGTTTTCGGGGTCGGCAAGCAGAGATTCAAATGTGAACTTGCTTGTGTTATAAAACTGGTATCCCGATGCACGGCAAAGGAAGCCGTCAATAACAGCAAGATTTTTCACCTTTTCATACTGTGCAAGCACCGCTTCGTGAGTAGGCAGAAGGCAATCGTGGAAGCGTTTCACAACGGTCATAGGAAGAATAACGAGACCGTATTCGTGAGGCTTGAAAGGGCCTCTGAGCATATCTGCAACGTTCCAGATCATCGTTGCCTTTTCTGCAATGTTTGTTCCGACTACATTGATTTTATCGTTAACCATAACTATACCTCAATTGTATTGTAATTTATTTGATGTCCGTTAAACTGTACTTAATCTTCAAGAATTGCCAGATACTCATCCAATCTTTCGTTGACGTATTCTGCGATGAGGGCGGTCATTTTTGATGCATCGTTATCGCGGTAATATGCATCGAAGGCTTCGTAATAACGCTTTCTGTCTGTGTAGTTGACGTTTATAGGCGGATAGCCGTTGCGGATGAGGTCAAGGTTCAGAATGAGTCTGCCTGTTCTGCCGTTGCCGTCGATAAAGGGGTGTATGCCCTCAAATTCAAGGTGGAATCTGGCAATGCGCTCGATGATATTCATTGTTTCGATTCGCTTGTTGTTTTCAATCAGAAGCCCTTCCATCGCAGGCTGAACCATATAGGGCTGCAGAGGCTCTGTATAAGCTCCCATAATGCGAACGGGAATTCTTCGGTAAACACCCTTGTCTTCGGGTCTGTTGATGAGAACAAGGGAATGAATGTTTTTGATTACGCTCTCGCTGATGGGCATATCCTTTGTGGCGATGTCCTGCACATAAAGGAATGCATCACGGTGTCCGACGGCTTCAAGATGGTCTTTGAGAGGCTTTTGGTCTATGGTCATACCCTCAAGAGCCATTGCGGTTTCTTTAAGCGTAAGGGTGTTGCCCTCGATTGCGTTGGAGTTGTAGGTGAACTCAATCATAAACTCTTCTCGAAGACGTTCAACCTCACCTGCGGTAAGCGGTCTCATCTCTGAAAGACGAGCCTTTTTCGCTTCGATATCAGCAAGAATATTATATTTCACTCTGCCGTCAGCAGGTTTCTGTGCGTTTTCGGGGATCATATAGAGCTTGCCTTTCTGAACAGCTCCTTCTATTTTTCCTTCTGCACAGAGCATACGTACTCTTCTGGGGGAAATACCCCATTTTTCTGCCGCCTGAGACGCTTTTATATAGTTCATAGAGTGTACCTCCGTTCGGATACGATAATACATGATAAGTTTATCACGTTTCAGGAAGGATATCAATAACTATTTTTAAATAATCAAAAAGATATTTCCCAAAACGTAGTGGTTTATAGGAAATATAGCAAACCCGCAGCCGAATCAGCTGCGGGTTCTTCTCTTTTTACGCTTTTTCTGTTTCTTCTTTTCTTCGAAATGCTTAAATATCATCCAATCCATTTTCTGCATAGCAGCAACGGAGAGATTGAGTCTTTCTGCATAGGATTTAAGTAGTTCGATGTTTTTACTGTCATAGCGACGGTATGCCTTTGAAAGCTCTCGCAGTCTGCGCCAACTGATACGTGTGTGATTTTTGAAATAGTCGCAAATTGTGCGCTCAAGGTCATAGCACGGCAATCCGTCTGCCAAAACAGTCTTTCCGATTTCAAAATGTTCGGGTTTGACATAGTAAATCTGTAAATCAATATCTTTTATAAACCTGCTGTTCGAGTGAACCAAACCTCTCGGAACAGCAATTTCGTGCTTATACGGTTTTCTCTTTCTGAAGCCGTGAATATATAATGCTTCACTCATGCAAAACACACCTTGAGGAACAGCGGCAAGAATAACATCTCGCTTGTCGCTTATCTTCAAGGTTTTTATTTTATACAGTCCGTGTTTAATTCTGACAATATCGCCGTTTTGACAAAGCTGATTGATACAGTATCCGCTGATACCGGCAGATTTCAGTTCGGCAGTTGTCGCAAACCCGTTGGGGAAGTTTTTATTTGTTAGTTTATCCTGATGATTCATAAGTCACCTTCTTGTTCCTCCATTATATCATTATCATCAGCAAATCGCAACAGTTAAAAATAAATTCTGTAGATTTATAATTTTGTGCTTTTTTAAATATATCCTCTATAACTCCTTTAGTATCAACGAATTTATAAATCACAATCATACACGAGTTTATGAACGATGTTATTCTTACATACTTTTCATGATTTAAGGCAACAGGAGTTTTATCTGAGAAATCGTCAAGGGAGATTTCTTGGATGATAAGTAATAACCTTGCCTTTTTATCGAATTTTATCATCTACAAACTAAATGTAAGAGGAGGAATATTTATTGAGTTGAAGACCTTGTTGCGAAGGACGGTGGTTTGTATTATAACACCGCCCTGAGCGACCGCTCAAACCTGTAAAAGCGAGCAGCACAATCCAATACGTCTCATATATCACCCGCAGTGCTGTATTTTGTTTATCAAAAAATTCAGCGTAACAACGGAGCCCTTGACCCGTTGAGATGTAATAGCTGTTGTCCTTATGTTTTTTCTAAAATGTCGACCTCCTATTGACTGTTTAAGATTAAACGTAACGATTCGGAAGCAGATATTCAATCTCCAACATTAATTCGTCTTTTATATCATTTTGGATATCTGCAGAAGAATCAACAGCTTTATCCCTGTCTTGTTTTTCAGCGGGGCAAGACAGGGACGGTTTCGTAACTTGTAATAAACGAAAAAATTTCGTACTACGATTCAAAAAAATTAAAATATCAGGAGGAATAACACAATGTTAACCAAAGCAATTACTGTTTCAACCAAAGGCGAAAAAGCCACATTTTCAATCAAGTTATCCGGCAAAGGTCATAATTCGTTGGACTTTTTCTGCGATACTTGTCATTCCGGTAAGCCCATGGCTTCCATTCTTGATTCTTCCGAAAACTATTTTCTCTTTTTCAAGCGAACCGAAGATGGTTTTGATCTGAAGAAGAAAGAATATCCGCCGGAAGAAAAATGGACATACGACGGTGGACGATACATAATCGAACCCGGTGCGTACGATGACCAGACAGAACTTCGTTTGCCTAACGGCAAAATTTTCATATTCAGAAACGACTATTATCAGGATATTAAATCTGATGGTGTTACGGTCGGATTTTTTGACGGAAAATCAACCCGACTTTTCATTCGCTGCTATATCAATGATGGCATGCTGATGATAGAGTTTGCATGAGGAGGATTCGGAATGTCACTGAAAAACATGTTCATGATGAACCAGAAGGCTTGTTACTTCGCTCAAAGCGTGAGCGAAGATAACGAAATACGCTTCTTCAGATTTAAAGACGGTGTGAAATCCGTAGTCGGATCAATCTCGGATACAGAACAATCGGGATTGCTGTTTTGCGAAACGGACGGTCAAAGCAAAATTGTTGCAAGGCTCATCAAAGATCCTGAAACTAAATTCAAAGGCAGTTTGTCAAACGATGACACGCACATCGAGGTCTTCGGCGGATACGACAACAGAATGCTGATTCTGCAAAACCCCGAATACGGGGAAGGTATTATTACAGATGCCCTTCTGCTCTTGATCGATCAGTCTTGCGAAGCAAAGATTCTGGCTCATGTATCTGTTGACTTTGACGGCAGGCTTGTTTTCGACTTTGATTATGCTGAGGAGGAATAGATATCAAAAAGGTTTTATCAATTCTTATTTCAATAATCATAACGCTGGTATCCGTTTCGAAACCTTTTGATGAAATCGTATCTTCAGAACCTGTCTGTCCTTCGACAGAATGCTCTGTGAGCTCTTCCGGCAATGTTCACGACAAAAATGCCGTTGAACTTTTTGAGCTCTGTAATCAGGCGAGAGAGGACGCAGGATTGGACAAGCTTGTATACAGCAGTGAAATCTCGCAGCTTTCTTATATACGGGCCTGTGAACAGCTTGTTGCCCAAGGTCACCTGAGACCCGATTCTTCAAGATTCTATACTGTCTTTGAAGAAAACGGTATGGTTTATGATGCTTACGGCGAGAATATCGTCATCATACGTTCTCAAAAGAACTTCTCGCCGTCATATGCGTTAAGTCTCTGGTTATCCTCAGAAACTCACAAAAAAATTCTTTTGGGCAAGTGGACTTATTCAGGAATATGCGTTTTAGAATCCGACGAAGGATATTTTTATGCAGTCCAATTATTTGCAAGGTAGAACAAAAACACAAAATAATTAATCCAGTTGCAAGCATACCGCTGATGCTTGCAACGGTATTATAGGTGATTTATTTAATTAATTACCATCTTTATGCTCATACAAACAGAATGGTGCTCCGCAAGGTATTTGCGGGGCATTATTTTTTTGCTCGAAAAAAATTTAATTTTCATGAAACCTGACCAATAAAACCTACTTAAATTTCGTAAAACCTTGTTCTTTATCCACAAAGAAATTCCCTGTTTGTGGTAATTTTTCGCCAAAACATGTCAACTTTTTGTCGTTTTTTCAAAAACTCTTGTTCAGAAACACGGGACGAGAAGGTTTTCTTACATTCTTTTTGTGAAAGTTGCACAAATTGCGCCCAAAAACACAGAAGGAGACATGTCATGAGCAAAGAGTTTATTAAAGAGTTGGAACAACCTTTTCCGAAAGAGGTTTTCGTCGACACAATCAAAGCCTGCCACCCGGCGGAAGAAATTCTTCCTGTCAAGGGAACATGGCTTTGGGATAACGAACGCAAATACCATTACATAGGCGATATACCTTTTCTCAATGCGACTGCAAAGTTCATTTACAAGAAGCTGAAGGACAAGCCCTACGATAATGTGTTTATCGAGTTTTCGGTTCCGAAGGTTCTTTACGACGATAACACAACCGGTTTTCTGTATAAGGACAGTAGTATTCTGAAGTATGAAGCCAAGGATATTTTAACCTGCTACAACATCAACGTT
This sequence comes from Acutalibacteraceae bacterium, assembly GCA_045542715.1. Taxonomy (GTDB): domain Bacteria; phylum Bacillota; class Clostridia; order Oscillospirales; family Acutalibacteraceae; genus CAG-177. The sequence continues at coordinate 3,801 of JAZQLN010000050.1, read as the reverse complement.
GACCTTGCGGCGAATCCGATTTATTTTGATGTTTTTGATGTAAGGAGAATTGACCACAGCTTTTCATTTCGCATCAACGGTATAGAAGAACAGGAAGAATTCTGCCGACTGTTCAAGAACATGTACTTTAAATATTTGAAGCCCGGTCGTTCAGGCAGCAAGTCCTATGATTATGACATTGACGGTTACTGCTTTACTTCAAAGAAATTGGATATCGTTCTTTATGATAAAGCGAAAGAGCAGAATGAAGCGAAAGAGCAGGATAAAGCGAAGGAAGACCAAAATAAAATAGAAAACACCCTGAGGCTTGAAATGAGATGCAAGGAGCCGTTCAGTGCTTATGACGGTAAGGTGTTCGGCAGTGTTGAAAAGATGTTCAGGAAAGCCAACAACCGTTTCGCTTATCTTCTTACCTCTCGGAATCTGATTTACGATTTCGTTCCAGAGAATGAATATGAAAAGCTAATAACCGATTGCTACAACGCCAAGAAGGCTGAATACAGCGCAAACCCCAAAGGCGAGAAGCCTTCATATCTGAAGTTTAAGCTTGACCACCTCCTTGCAAATATGATGCAGATAAACGAAGAAGGCTGTCACTCGTTTCATTCACAGAAGGGTAACCGTGTTATTTACAATGCTTGCCTTAATCTTGCACAGGATGCAGAGATAAGCATTCTCTACACAAAACTGAATTACAGAATAAGCTTCATCGATAATGTTTGTCGCCGTTCAGATTCCGAATATGTCGAAGAAGAAACAGTTGCTGCAACTACTGAAGCTGCTGAAATCATTGAACCTTCAGAGCCTGTTGTACTCGTTAAACGTGATGAACCGATTAAGAAGCTTGATGCTTCGTTTGTTAAGCATAATCCATGTTACGGTTTCACAAACAGAGCAACAGAGATTATCAACTGCAGATGTTCCGATTATAACGGTAAGAAGAAGGCAAGACCAACATGTCCCGATTATCGTTTCTCTACACTTAAGAGTGTTATTGTAAGACCTCCTCTCTACCATAGAAGGATTTAGTTTTTTACAAAAAGGCGAGTAAAACTGTACTATAGGCAACCGACACAATTTTTATAAATATTTTTGTATAACGAAAGGAATTATTAATTATGAAAACTACACCTACATATATGTCAATCAACGATGCAGCAAAGACAAGCGGCATGAGTGCCCATTACATCAGAGACCTTGTAAAGGCTAACAAAATCAAACACGTCAAGTCAGGCATGAAGTATCTTATCAATTATCCGAAAATGATGGATTACTTTGAGTCTCTTGAAAACAACGCAGCATAAGATGCCTGTAAAAACAAAATATCATCTGCCCCTTCCTATGCAGAAGGGGCAGGCAAATCAATAAAAACCGAAAGGATGAAAATTTAATGGCAAGTGCAACACCTATGTATAATAAAAATGAAGAATTAACGGGATACAGAATAAAGGTATCAAGAGGCTATGACGCCAACGGCAAGCAAATCACTCCCTATTCCACAGTTTGGAAACTGCCTGAAGACTGGGATAAGTGGGCTAAAAAGCGTCAGCAAAAAGAGCTTGATATTGCAAAAGCTAATTTTCAGGTTGCTTGCGACAGAGGCGAAGTTAAAACGAAAGCTGAAAAATCAGCTGAGAAAAAAGCAATAGCAAAACAACTCGCTGAAGAAGATCTGAAAAAGATGAGCTTTGCAGATGCTTTTGATTTATACATGTACGAAACCAAGGAAGATAAAAAGATCAACACAATAACCAGTATCAATACAACTATGAAAAGGGCATTGAAAGTGTTTGGCAAAAGAAAAGTTGAAGATATAAGTGAGAGCGACTGTCGGGAATATCTTAATGTTTTAAAAGAGGATGATCTCAAAACATCAACTGTCCGCAAACATTATGAAACACTGCACGCTTTTCTGAACTGGTGCCTTAAGAAAAAAATCATCTCACATCATCCGATGGATAATATCAATAAGCCAGTTATCCAAAAAGGTTCTGAAGCAGTAGCCGTGTATTCTCTTGAAGAACTCAAAAGAATTATCGATTGCTCAAAGAACGAGCCTTTGATGTGGCAGGTAATGACACTTCTTCTTGCCGATTCAGGAATGCGTCGAGGAGAAGCATGTGCTTTGCGCTGGTCAGATATAGATCTTTCAACGGGAAGCGTTCATATCGTTAACAATGCTCAATACACCGAAGGTGAAGGTACATACGACACCAGTACAAAATCGGAAAAAGACAGATACATATATCTGAATGATCAGGTTATCAAAATTCTTTCGGAATGGAAGTCACTTCAGAAAGAAGTGGTCGAGGGGTTTGGGAAAAAAGCTCCCAAGCATGTTTTCACTCATCTCGATTCGGGAGACAGAATAAATCCTCAGGCCCCTACCGCTTATTTCAGAAAGTTCGGAGAAAAGTACGGTATTGAGGATTGCCACCCTCATAAGTTCAGACATACCATGGCAACATTTATGATTCGCAATGGTGTTGACGTTAAGACCGTATCCGAAAAGCTCGGACATTCAAGCGTTGAAATAACACTTAAGTTATATGTACACATCGACGATGATGCGCAAAAAGCCGCAAACAAAAAATTCGCTTCACTTGTGTGGAACGGATAATCAACAATCAAACAACAAAATTCAAAAAATGAAAGGAATTAAATTTATGTTTAGTATTATTAAAAACAGAGCAGAACTTGAAGAAATCCTGAACAGTGAGGACTATGCCAATAAAAAGTTGCATATACATGCTGCAGGACATCTTGCAAGGTTTGAACATCTTGATGAAAACGGCAATAAAGACCAGCATACCGCTGATTGGCGTTACTTCATCGTGAGCGACTCCAAGCACAGCGAAGAAACCATATGTTCAGAATTTTTCGATATGGTAAAACAAGATGAATTTACATCGAGAAAACATATGAAAATTGAAGCAGATGCGTTACATAAAGTTATAGAAATATACTCTTCAGAAACAGAATCCATTCTATATTATGGCTTTTGGGGTTCTCCTGAACTAAAAAAAGATGATATCAAAGATTTCTTGGACAATCTTTCGGTTTAATGGTAATGTTTCAAATAATATGACAGTCTAAATTTAAAAACCACAGGTTCGGTTTAACCGCCGAATCTGTGGTTTCCTTAATTTAATATTTCAGTTTATATCTGCGGTTTTTATTGTTACCCTCCGGCACGATAATATCATCTGAAATCATTTCGCTCAATATTTCCTTAAGCCTTGAACTTTTCAGCCCGACAAGTTCCGCAAGCTCTGTGCCTTTTGCAGAAGCGTTTGTTGTCAGATATTCTATAATGGCCTGCTTATGTGCAAGGGTCTTTATCGCCGCTTTTTTTATCGCCGCTTTTTTTATCGCCGCTTTTTTTATCGCCGCTTTTTTATCGCCGCTTTTTTATCGCCGCTTTTTTTATCGCCGCTTTTTTATCGCCGCTTTTTTATCGCCGCTTTTTATCGCCGCTTTTTTCAGCGGAAGCGATAGTGTTATGCGTTCAGGATCAAACTCCTAACTGATTGTCGGTACTGAACTTGTGTTTTTTCTTAATTATTGACAAAATATTGACATTTTGGATTTTGAAATTATTCTTGAAAAGAAAAGAACCCTTGGAACCGTTGAGATTCCAAGGGTTTTCGATAATCCCCGTTCGGGAAAAATTATCTCTTTGAGAACTGGGGTGCACGACGTGCGCCTTTGAGACCGTACTTCTTTCTTTCCTTCATTCTGGGGTCTCTGGTAAGGAAACCTGCCTTCTTGAGGGCGGGACGAAGGTTTTCGTCATACTGA
>JAZQLN010000049.1:0-17135 GCA_045542715.1 Acutalibacteraceae bacterium | reverse complement strand
TTCGTTATCAAAAAGCACGGTTGATACATAGCATTCGCCGTCCTGCTTCTTCTGTTTTTCAATCATAGCGTTGAATCCGCCGATTGTGTCGCTCTCGAGACCTGCCATTGAGCCGCTTCTGTCAAGGATAAATACGAGTTCTGTAATGTTGTTTTTCATTGTTTTCTCCTCCAAAAATAAAAATGTGGTTGCTTGGTTTTTCAACCTTACAACCACATTATAGCGATTTATTTTATTCAATTGGTCGCTCGACGGGAGACTTTTAATCTGCTTGATTGATTTAACGTTTTCTAATTATACTCGAAAAATAATCTCTCAATTTTATTATCTCGTCTCGATCAAGAGTTATGGAAAGATAATTATCAGTTAAACCCTCGTGCCAAAAATAAACTCTCCACTCAATCAAAATATCAGAAACCGAGTTTTGAATATCTTTTATCGGATAAATATTGAACACAAAATCAGGTTCAATGAATGAAAGTTCTTTATCTTCGCTTATTTCACCATTAAGCAACATGGTAAAAACAGATTCTAATTCTTCAATTTCACTGCAAAGAAATATTTCATCGTTTTCTCTATGATAATTAAGCCAATCTCCGGAATTAAACATAAAATCACAGTTGCACCAGAGTGAATCCCAGTTTTCCTTATTTGAATGTCTGTAGTTATTAATTTTCAAGTAAACATTTATTCCATCAATATTAAAATTCAAAGGCATATAACCACCTCTACAACTTCAGTTTTTCAGCAACCCAACAGCACCTGGTCAAATTCAAACAGTGCTTCGTTTATTTCAAAAATATCGTAGACACCCTTTTGCAGAAAATATCTGATGATTTTATCAAATGTGAAACTGCGGGAGAGTGTCAGCCCTGCGGATGCAAGCAAATCCTGCGTTTCGTCAAGGGTCAGTTCAAGAGCAATTGCAAATGCAACTGCTGTCTGCTTTGACGGTTTGTATGTATCGGGATTGCACTTGATTTTTGAGAATGTTTTCTTATCGACGTTGGCTTTTTTGTAGCACTCAACGTCGGTCATTCCTTTTGAATCAATCAGGTCAAAAAGCTTGTATGCAAAGGATTTATCCATCGCTTTCATATATTCCTGGAGCGTTTTGTTTCCAACACTGCTTGTCGGTGCAGGCATTGAAGCGCAAAGCTTCGGCGCAGGAATTTCGCGGTCTCTACATCTGATTTCTTTTGAAAAAATCGTTCTTTCGGAGCATTCGGCTTCTGATGAAAAAACAGATGCTTTCTCTTCAGCATAGTCATCGTTGATCAACTCGCTGATTTCATTGAAAACAGTTCTGCTGAATTCGTATGATTTGCGGTCATAAACACAGAGATAAACGTTAAGTTCGTGTTCAAAAAGAAACTCGGTGATAACCTGAATTGCGAATTTAAGCACCTGGTCTTTCGGATAACCGTAAGCACCTGCAGAGATAAGCGGAAATGCAACGGATTCGCAATCGTTTGCAACTGCGAGTTTGAGCGATTCTGTGTAGCACGACTTGAGAATGATGCTCTCACCCACAAGTCCTCCGTGCCAGACGGGACCCGATGTATGGATAACATACTTTGCATCAAGATTATAGGCGTCCGTAATCTTTGCAGTGCCGAGACCGAGAGGTCTGATTTTACGGCATTCCTCATCAAGCATCGGACCTGTGGCGGTATGCACGGCAAGGTCGACACCGCTGTAACCCACCATTTCTTCGTTGGTGGTGTTGACAATGGCATCAACCTTCATTTTGGTTATATCTTGTCTTATAATCTGTAACGGCACAGTATCACCTCATTTCTTGGAGCTAACAGAGTTTATATACGGATAGATTGCTTCTTTGTATCTCGGAAGCATTCTTTGAACTTTTTTATCCTCAATGTTTTTAACAACAGGATAAATTGTTCTTTCAAATGCTTTCATTCTTTTGGCGCTCTTATATGTTTCGCATTCGGATATAATTCCGGAAATGCACCATTCAAGTTGATTCCCTTTTGCATCAGAATTCTTCAGAACGGAATTAAATATAGCAAGTGCTGTTTCGTCGTTTCCGAATTCAAAAGCAATTGCAATAAGTCGTGCAACCGAAGCAGGAAAATCAGGATTCTTTGCAAATATTTTATCTGTGAGTTCATTGTTGTTTTTCAGTTTATCAAAAAAATATATCAAATTCTCTTTCGGACCTTCGTAAAGGGAAGCAAGAACGGAATTATAAAGATTATAAGAATAGTCCATATAATCCTGATATTCACCAAAAGTATTGACACACCATATCCACATATCAACCGCAACACGGTAATCTATCTGAATAACGCTGTTGAACAGATTATCAAAATCAAAAAAATGCTCTTCCTGTATATTTATCGGCAATTCGAAATGGTCTTTCAAAGCCCGACCGTAATCGAACCCATCACTTACCGTCAGATATTTTGCAGCAATACAGTTGGATTCAAGAATAAACTTGCATTTCTTGATTTCTTTTTCCTTCTGTTTACGGCTTAAATTTATTATACCTCTTTCAATAAAATCAAGCTGTTGTGCAGCTTTGAAAGCATGCTTATCAGAATAATCAGCTTCTTTGAGTTCATTTGTGTTGGCATCAACCAAATACCGGACACTATTATTAATCGATGTATCATCATCAAAAACAAGACCAAGTTCAACATTTTCTGCAAACTCCTCTTGTTCAAACTCATCCATATCGTCGAGGTCCATCGCATCGAGATCAAATTCATCATAGCCCTCATCGAGTAAACGATTACGTGGTGAGAATATGTCTTCATCATCGTATTCGTCCTCTTTTTTAGGAGGGTTAAGAATTTTTCCGATTTCTTCTATTCTGCGATAGCGCTCTACATCGATAGATACTTCCTCAGAAAAATCAAGTTCACCGTCGCGGTCAAAGTCATAACGAAGCTTTAAATATTCCTCGTTAAAAAAAGGAAAATAATCGTCAAAATCTTTTGACATACTCACACCTCCTGTCAATTATATTAATTTTATTATATCACAAAAATATTGCTTTGCAAATATGACTGTGGCGGCAGGGATAAGCCTGCCGCCGTTTTCGGTTATTGTTGAACATCAGAAATCAAAATCATCAATATCGTAGCCTGCATCTGCAATAGCTTCGGCACGTTCATCGTCATCCATAAGTTCAAAATCAAGCATATCGATACCTGCATCGTCAAGAGTATCTTCAAGCTCCGTTGTGTCAAAGATGTCGGAAGAATCATCTGCAGTATTTTGGGTTGTTTTTTCTGATTCCGATATCAGTTCCATAAACGTCGCAAACTCTGCAGCTTTTTCAAACGAATCCAGCTTGCCGTCTCCGTTGAAATCAAAGAGATTTCCGAATAAACCGTTATCAAACATCGTTTATTTCCTCCCGAAAAAATTATAAATAAATTTTACTTCTTTTTGATTGTTACGCTGATATTTTTTGTGTTCTCGGTTTCACTTACGGACTCCGAAATATCTATTCCTGCATGTCGTATAGCGGAGTGTGTGAAAAATTCCGTGAGATATCCGTCACCGTCTTCACCTTCCGGACAAAGCGTTGCAGGTTCGGCATCGGCAGAAAGCCACTTTTCATTAAACGGAAAATCGGCAAGAATATCGTCATTTTCGGGATGTTCAGATGCATACATACCGTTGTTGAGCCCTGTGCAGTAAACATCATCAAGAAACATTTCAAGATGCTTTTTGCTCATTTTCATTATTGCAGTGTAATTGTCCATTTTTCATCTCTCCTTCTATATTGCCGATGAATTGATATGCAGATTATCTATTAAATTAAGTACATTGTTAATAGACTTTTTTCTTGCTTCATGTTCCTGTTTCTTCTGCAACTTTTTATATCGCTTTGTGCCTTTTGCAGGAGGTAGTTTCCGCTTGCCGTCATGAACATATATGTAGTGCAAAATATCATTCAGTTCATACTCGCTGACTTTCTGATCATGATATCCTTGTATACGGCTTAAACTGTCGGTGCTTCTTATCTGTTTATTCTCGTGATAAAGCTCAAGAATCTGTTTGTTTTCAGCGTACAGTATTTTCCAACGTCCGTTTCCTGTTGTGATTTCAACGCAGTCTTTCTGACAGCTGCAAGAATAATTGTATCTGATAAGATAAGTGCTGATGCGTTTATCTTCATTGAAAAATCTGTTCTGAAGAGCGAAGCAATGCCTACACAATGTAAATCCTTTATTCAAAGCTTTTTTGAGACTGTGCTTTTCACCGTATTCTTTCTTTTTTGAATTGGTTAAATAATGACATCCATACAAATGAAGAACCTTTTTGCTACTGTTTATGTTGTAGTAGTAGCGGTACATTTATGACACCTCTTTCACTGTTATGACTATCTTGACTGTATTATAGCGCGTTATCTGTCCCATAAAACGGACTTGCAAACAAAAAACCGAAAAACTGCTTTTTTACGGCGGTTTTCCGACTTTTCAGGAATTTATTCAATTATGAATTCTCAACCAGCTTCTGCCAGACTTTTACCATTGCATAGGTATCGAGTTTGCAGTAAGCGAGGAGATTTTTGCGGGTTTCTGCGACTTCTTCAGGCGTCATCGACTTCATGTTTCTGAACGCATTCGATGCCTGGTCGCCTTTCTGTATGCCTTCGAGATTGTGATAATCAAGCGAAGGCTCATCGGGATAAAGTGCGGGAAGAACATATTTTATCGAATACGAACCCTGCATTGCGGGGAGATAATAGTGCTTCTTTGAAAACGGTGTCATGAGGTCTTTTATGTTATCGTGAATGTTCATCAGATGGTCGGCAAGGTCGGGATAAATCTCTGCCAGTTTCTTGATGACATTCTTCTCAAATCCCATATTGTATGCCGTTGTGCAGACATCATAAGGAATATCGTTGCAGAGTTTTTCTGCAAGCGCTCTGCGTGGGTCTTTGCCTGCTTCGGCAAGGAATTCCGTGTGGTGGAGTTCACCGTTTTCACTTTCAAGCCAATGGAGTGAATACTGAAACGGAATCTGTTCATAGGGTGAGGTGAAATCAAACGGAGGTACAGCCTCCTGAAAAGTTTCAAAATCGAGGAAATAAAGCGGGAACGAAAGAGAGTCAACGGTTTCGCGGATTCCTTTTGCATCGATTTTGCCGATGTTGTTAATGTGAGATTCAACCTGCAGACGCTGATTGCCCTTGATTTCTTTACGCTTTGCAAGGCTCTCAAAATCGTAGTCTCCCTCATTGAAAAGCTTTACTTTTGTATCGAATTTAAGTCTGCTGATATCAAAAACATTCGGGTGCGAAAGTCTGCCCGTGCAGTAGTCAAAATATCCGCAGGTGTAGGGGTTGTTGCAATGGCATCCCACTTCACGGTGAGGCTCATAATCGCTTTCCATTATTCTTTCAAGCTCGGGAAGAAAATCTTTGATGCCCGTCTGCCTGCAGTCGGTGTAACACTTCACATCTTCAATCACAAACAGTTCATCAAGGTCGATTTCACCGTGACGGACATAGCAGGGATTGATATGAACAAGGTAAACGCCGTCAACCTTGTAACCGAGACCGCCCAGCACATACTGCTGATAAGCGGTATCGTGAAGATAGATTTCACTCACTGCGGTTGAACTTTTGACTTCGTAGATTTCAACGTGACCGTTGCCCTTGTTTTTGAGAATATCGACACTGCAGAAAAGACCGTCGAGGGCAAAAGATGCTTCTGCGATAACGGGCGTGCCTGCATCGATAAGCCTTTGAGTTTCTTCAAGCATATCGCCTAAATCACCGAACGGAACTTCGGTGAAATCTCCGAAAAGACCCATTGCAAGGTCACCGACCTGATTGCCCGTTTCAAGAACGGCATCGTTCATAACAGAATCATCAAATTCTTCGGGTTTGTTTCTGTGAAGCCAGAGCATTTTGGGGCATTGAACGGCATTGCAGTATTTTGATTTTGAAAGTCGCAGAGACATATCCATTCTCCTTGTCTGTTGATTATGATTTGATTATACAGAAAATACGGTCAACAGTCAAATTGTTAATTGCCAACATTATGCAAGTGTGATACAATAAATTTATACCTTAAGATAACGGAGTTTGCTATGATTAAAGAATTAATCCACGACCCGATTTTGCTTGCAAGGAAATCGGAAGTCGCAACAAAAGAAGATTTGCAGACTGCACAGGATTTGCTGGATACTCTTACTGCGCACAAAGACGGCTGTGTAGGTATGGCAGCGAATATGATCGGTGTGCACAAGCGTATTATCGCTTTTGATAATGACGGTACATATATGGTTATGTTAAATCCTGAAATCATAAAGAAATCGGGTCCCTACGATGCAGAAGAAGGCTGTCTTTCTCTGCTCGGAGGTCCCCGAAAGTGTAAGCGTTATCAGACTATAAAAGTGCAATGGCAGACGGCTGAATTTCAGACCCGTATAAAAACATTCACAGGCTTTCCTGCACAGATAATTCAGCACGAAGTTGACCATTGTGACGGGGTGTTGATATGATGGCGGATGTTATATGGTTTCGTAAATATCTTTAATGTTTATGATTAAGGAGTAGATTGACAGCTATGAATTTAATTAAACTTAATTGTCAAAATTGCGACGGAAAGCTTGATATAGATATTGATAATATGATTGCGTATTGTCCTTATTGCGGTCAAAAACTTTTGTTTGATGTTGAGCAAATGAATACTGTTTTTGCAGAACGAGAGAAAACTAAGAGAGCTCAAGAAAAAACAAAAAGAGAGCAAGAAAAAACAAAACGCATTGAGTTGGAAAACGATTATAAAGAAAGAAAAGAAAAACGAGATACCAAGACTGCATTTATAGGATTGATTGGTGGTGCAGTGTTTTTTGCTATTTTAATTGGTTTTTGCTTTTTTATGGCTGAACGAGAAGAGAACAAACATCATATAAGAGATGAACTTCAGGTGTCTTTTTCATCAGAAGACATAGTCGGTGAAAATTATGAAACGGCATATGAAATATTAGAAAATGATGGTTTCTATAATATAGAGTTAGTTGAAGAGAATGATCTGGTTTTCGGACTTATATCAAAAGAAAACAGCATTAAATCAATATCGATAAATGGAGATTCGGATTTTGAACAAGACGATTGGTTCCCCGCGGAATCTGTAATAAAGATTACATATCATTCTTTTAAAGATTAACAATGTGATTAACGGAGCACACTATGATAGCTTATACATACAAAGAACACAGGAAATTTGAGCTTACGGACAAGCCGAAACCCGAGATAATCGACAGCCGTGATGCGGTTGTGAGAGTAACTCTTTCGAGTATCTGCTCAAGTGATTTGCACATCAAACACGGCTCTGTTCCCCGTGCGGTGCCCGGTATTACTGTCGGTCACGAGATGGTCGGTATTGTTGAATCTGTCGGCACTGATGTCAAGAATGTCAGAGTCGGTGACAGAGTTACTGTCAACGTTGAAACCTTCTGCGGAGAGTGCTTTTTCTGCAAGAAGGGATTTGTAAATAACTGCACCGATAAGAATGGCGGTTGGGCACTCGGTTGCCGTATTGACGGCGGACAGACTGAGTTTGTCCGTGTGCCTTATGCCGATATGGGGCTCAACAAAATCCCCGATACCGTTACCGATGAGCAGGCTTTGTTTGTCGGCGATGTGCTTGCAACGGGATTCTGGGCAACACGTATTTCAGAGATTGCTCCCGATGATACCGTGCTGATTATAGGTGCAGGTCCGACGGGCATCTGCACGCTGCTTTGTGTTATGCTCAAAAATCCAAAGAGAATTATCGTCTGCGAAAAGGACCAAAACCGCATTGATTTTGTGAAGTCGCATTATCCCGATGTGCTCGTTTGCGAGCCAGAAAACTGCAAGGATTTTGTGCTTGAAAATTCCGACCACGGCGGTGCGGACATTGTGCTTGAAGTTGCAGGCGCAGAAGATACTTTCCGCCTTGCGTGGGAATGTGCAAGACCGAATGCGATTGTAACGGTTGTTGCACTTTACGATAAACCGCAGAGTCTTCCTCTGCCCGATATGTACGGCAAAAATCTGATTTTCAAAACAGGCGGTGTTGACGGCTGCGACTGCGACGAAATCCTCTCGCTCATCGAACAAGGCAAGATTGACACAACCCCGCTGATTACCCACCGCTTTGCCCTCAAAGGTATCGAAAAAGCATACGAAATCTTTGAGAATAAACGTGATGGGGTAGTTAAAATAGCGATAACAGCTGAATAAACAATAATCGCCTCAGTGGTTTTACTGGGTCAAATTTGTTTCTACAATCAGTTTATTCACTTTTTCTGCCATCTGTTTAAACTCCCATGCACCGCCGAAGTTGCGGGTGACATAGGTTACGACGATGTCTGATTTGGTGAGCATCCATTTATTGCGGTAATTTATAGCGAAGCGGCGGGGAACGGTTTCTATTCCTTCGGGGAGGATTGAGTGTTCGTCTGGGTTATCGTTTTTGCCCGGCATATAGGCAAGGACAACGTAATATTTTATCGGGTAAGTCTTTGACAAATCCTCAAGCTGACGGCGAACCATATCGTCGAAATTGCCGTGGTTGCCGACGTAAAACACAGTTGCATTTTTATTTTCAATCAAGTCTGTCAGAGTCAGTCGCAAGGCTGGCTCTGTTTCTTTTGGTGTGTCCTTGTGACCAAAGAAGGTACAAACCATAAAACACCACCTCTCAATATGGGATATATCGCAATTATAGCACAGAAAATATAATTGTGCGATATGTCCCACACGATTTATCGCAGATTTTATTAAACTTATATTAGCGATATATCGTAAAGGTGGTATAGGTATGAATATTAAAGAAGCGGTTGAAAAGAGAATAATTGAGCTTTGTAATGAAAGAAACATTGCAATTAACGCACTTGCTAATATCTCAGGTGTTTCACCCTCGACAATTTACAGTATGCTTAATGAGAAGAGCAAGAATCCCGGTGTAGTGTCAATCAAAAAGATTTGCGACGGTCTTGAAATCAGCATCAGAGAATTCTTTGACAGCGATTTGTTTGACGATTTGGAACAGGAAATTAAGTAACAGCAGGAAGAGAAATCTTCCTGTATTTTTTTTGCAAAAGTATTGACACTAACGTTACGTCATAGTTTATAATCATAATCAGAGGTGATGATAATGAAAATGTCTGTCAAGGAATTTGCTGAACTTACCGGTGTGAGTGTGCGCACACTTCACTATTATGATGAAATCAATCTTTTGAAGCCGGCAGAGATTGACGAAAACAACGGTTACCGATTTTACGACAGAACTGCTCTTGAGCGCATGCAAGAGATTCTGTTTTACCGTGAGTTGGATTTTCCTCTGAAAAGCATTTGTGAGATTTTATCTTCACCCGATTATGACAAACAAAAGGCATTGTCCGAGCAGAAGAAGCTTCTTATTCTTAAAAAGGAGCGTCTTGAGAGAATTATCTCGGCTATTGACAATGCAGAAGAAAGCGAGGTTGTTATGAAAGCATTAAATAATAATGATTATGAGGTTGCACGCAAGCAATATGAAGCAGAAGCCAAAGAAAGATGGGGCAAAACCGAGGCATATAGGGAACACACCGAGAAAACAAAGGATTATTCAAAGGACAAGTGGCAGTCCGTTATGGACGGCTTGGACAGCATTATCGGTGAATTTGCAGAGTGTATGAAGGGTGGTAACGCTCCCGATTCCGAGGCGGCAAAGGCACTTGCGGAGAAACTGCAAAAGCACATCACAGATAATTTTTATACCTGCACCAAGGAAATTTTATCGAGCCTTGGTCAGATGTATATCTTCGATGAACGCTTTACCCGGAACATTGATAAACACGGTGTCGGTACTGCCGAATTCGTGAACAAGGCTATACTTGAATACTGTAAATGAGCTTTGAAGTGGCTGTATCACGAACGAAGTGAGGCAGCCACTTGTTATTTATTTGTATATATGCTATACTGAATTTACAGGCTGTGCCTGAATATATTTTTTGGAGAATGCTGTTTGAAAATGAACAACACCTTGGAGATAGTAATGCAGCGTGTCAGCAATTAAGCTGAGTACGCAGCAGCTCAAAATTGCAACCTTTATGGCACTTTGCAGTTTTGAGAGAGCAGATTTTTGCCAAGACAAGGAAGAAAAATGAAGGAATGCTTTGTGCATTGCAAGTTTTTCTGACGAAGTATTGGTGAAAAGATGCCTTTCAAAACCGTATGAAGCTTGATTGCTGACACGCCTACCGTGAGGTTTGCAAATACTTCTCCGCAAGCCTCCGGTGATTGAAAGTCAACAATTTTTGGAGGTTTAACAATGAAAAATGACTGCATCATTCGTTTGGAAAGAACAGAAGAACACCGTGAAACCGAAACTCTCGTCAGAGAAGCATTCTGGAACGTTTACCGTCCCGGCTGTCTTGAACATTACGTGCTCAATCAGCTGAGGAACGATGAAGCGTTTGTGCCCGAACTGAATTTCGTTATGGAAAAAGACGGCAGGCTGATTGGTCAGAACATGTTTATGAGGGCGGTTATCAAAGCTGATGACGGCTCAGATTTGCCCATTATGACTATGGGACCGATTTGCATTACTCCCGAACTACAGAGTAAAGGTTACGGCAAAATTCTGCTTGACTATTCTTTGGAAAAGGCGGCAGAGCTTGGCTGCGGAGCACTTTGCTTTGAGGGAAACATCAATTTTTACGGTAAAAGCGGATTCACTTATGCGAGCGAGTTCGGTATACGTTACCACGGTTTGCCCGAAGGTGCGGACGCATCGTTCTTTCTGTGCAAGGAGCTGAAAAAAGGTTATCTTGACGGCATCAGCGGTGAATATACTCCGCCGAAAGGATATTTTGTTGATGAGGCTCAAGCCGAAGAATTCGACAAACAGTTCCCGCCGAAAGAAAAGCTGAAACTCCCCACACAACTGTTTTAATCTGACCGAACAAAAAGAGCCGTCCGAGCAATCGGGCGGCTTGATGTTTATATGTGCGTATGATATACTGAACCCATAACATTGCGAAACGGAGGCAAAAACATGAAATACGATATAGCTGCATTTATTTGGCCGTCATATACGGGCGATGAGCCGCGCACACGCATTTTCTGGCCCGAAGGCTACGGCGAATGGCAAACGGTAAAAGCGATGACCGACAAAGGCTACAAGGGTTGCCGTTGGCCGAGAATACCGACTTGGGGTTACGTCAACGAAGCCGACAGCCGTGTTATGGAAATGCAGATTGACTGCGCCGTTTCGTACGGAGTTAACGTTTTTATCTATGACTGGTATTGGTACGATAACCGTCCGTTTCTCGAAAACTGCCTTAATGACGGATTCCTCAAGGCACGCAACAACAAGGATATGAAATTCTGTCTGATGTGGGCAAACCACGATGCAACCCACCTCTGGGACAAACGTAATTCCGACAACGACCTTTCAACCGTTATCTGGAGCGGTGTTGTTACTCCCGAGATTTTTTCAAACATCTGTGACAGAACGATTGAAAAATATTTCAGCTGTGAAAATTATTATATGATTGACGGTTGTCCCGTTTATATGATTTTTGACATAGACAACTTTATCCGTTCTTTCGGCACGAGTGACGAATGCCGAAAAGGTATTGATGAATTCCGCAGAAAAACCGTTGAGGCAGGCTTTGAAGGACTTCATTTTCAGGTTGTTCATTGGCGCAACCGTGTTTTCAACTGGCTCGATGATTCCGACAGCAACAAAGGTGTTGACTCTGCTGAAATGTACCGTTTTCTCGGGGTTGATTCCGTAACGAGCTATAACTGGGGCTGTTCAACGGATTTTGACGGCGATTATACCGAGATTACGGACAGATACATTGGTGAAATTGAAAAGGAAACAAAGAAACTCAACGTTCCGTTTTATCCGAATATTTCGGTTGGTTGGGATAACAACGTAAGATTCAATAAATTTATTCCCGGAGTTGTGGAAAACAATACGCCAGAAAACTTTAAGACCGCCTGCGAAAGAATAAAGGATTTTGCGGATTCGGCGCTTGAAAACGGCATTATGAAAGCTCCGTTTATAACGGTAAACAGCTGGAATGAATGGACAGAAACAAGCTATCTTCAGCCCGATGACCTCTACGGTTACGGCTATCTTGAAGCGATAAAAGAAGTTTTCGGTGAATGATATAATGTAAAAAGAGCAACAGTTTTGTTGCTCTTTTTGTGTAAACGAGTTATTTTATCAGATATTTAAACTTATTTCTTCTCGCAAGAAGAATGCTTTTTACACGGTTACGGACTTCTTCATCATAATATTCTTTGCACTCATCAACCGCATTGATAATATCGTTTTCCGTAAAACCGATTGCAAGCTGAATGCCGTAGAGTTCTTCTGCAGAGTCCATCTGCAAATCAAAATCCGTATCAAACGGTTTTGCTTTTACTTTTGCTATGCAGTCATAAGCATCCGTATCAACAGGATAATCGTTAGTATCGGATAAAAGTGAAAGTCCGAAATCAAAATAAGGACAAAAGCCGAATTCTTCCGTGTCATCATTTCTGATAAAAGCAATGTTATTTGTGTGTCTGTCCTCGTTGAGGAAGAAGGCATCAAGTTCGAGCATCGCCGTCAGATACGCACCAACGTTTTCAAGATTGGTGTGTTCTTCAATAAAATCAGCGGTGAACTTTATCCTGTCTGTCACTTCGGGATAGTCAAGCAATGCCTTCGCTAGAGACTGACCTGTATATGCTCTGAAAAGTTTTTCGAGTGTGTAAATCGTTTCATTATCTTTCTTGAAATTCTCAGAGTAGCAACCGATAAGTTTTTTGCCTTCGTATTCAATGAATGTTGGTTTGTATATTACAAAATTCTGAATATTTGTTTTTGCAAGAAGTTTTGAAATAACAATTTCACTCAAGCCTTCATATCCCATATGGTCAGCTTTGAACCATAAGCCGTCACCATACCATTTAGGCTGATTCCCTTTTGAAGATGAATCCGTAGTCATTTTTACAGGTTTGGTTGTTATTGTTTTATTGTTCATAAATCAACACCTGCTTTCATAGACAAAATTTATATATTGGTTATCCTCTGCCATTCTGCCCTTTGTAGCTTCAATAATCTGAAGCGGGTCGAAATGGTCAATGCCGAGAGATTTCAGGATTTCTTTTTTGTTACCACGTTCTTCTGGGAAACATCTTTCACGCAGGAAATACTGAAAATCTTCCCACGTCGGATTTTCAATAACACCGAATGCACGGCGGAGAATATCGTTTGTGCGATTTATTATTGAAATCTTTTCGTTGAGAAAATCAACGTAGATTTCCGTGCAGACTTTCTGACGGAACATATAATTCATACGCATCGTGTAGTTGCCCTTGGGAAATGCGTTGAGATATTTTGAGATTGTCTGACGGCTGACACCGAAGCTCTCCGCAATCTCCTGAGTTGTTATTCCCTGCTGCTGCATTTCGATTATTTTCTGAATGTCGGTATTTGTCAAAGCTTTCTTCCGACCTGTTTTTTGCTTGCCTGCAATTCTTCGAAGCTCTGCCACATTATCTGTTCCGAAAAGTTCAATGCAAAGCTTGCGGTAATCCGTTGCCATAATCTCACCTCACGATACAGTGTAAATAATTATTTCTTTACACTCATTATATTATAGGCAAGAATGATTGTCAATATTACAGTTCGAAAAACCGAACTGTTTTTATGTTTCAGTACGGAATTTCGAACTGATTTTGCCGATAATGGCAATTTTATCTCAAATCTGCCAGCGGAGTGTAATCCGTATTATCCCGGAGATGTTCTTTCAGCTTTCCTCTGAGCAACAGCTCCACATATTTCAGAGGATCGTTATAAACAAGATAATCAAGTTCCGAGCGTTCATGCATATTGTCGGCATATTCATCCTCAACTGCGGTGCAATCAATTCCCATCCACAGACCCGTCTGTCAGAGTGACCTCAACGCACGCAGTATCCACATTAAACCAACAACTTCTGATAATTTTCTTCATTTCAGCACATCCCTTATTTTTAATGATAACACAAAACAAACAGAAACTCTGATTTTTACCCTTTGCGGGTTGATACGGTTGAAAGAATCAATTTAGTGATATGTACTAAATAATTCCCATCCGTTTTGACAAATCAAGCATGTTTACGCAGAAAATATCGGACTGTCCCAATGTCATCATTAACGGGTCTGTTTTATGGATTGATATGGTTAAATTATTAGTATATGTTTACAAACATAAAATATACATAAAAATTTTTGGATTTAATTCTAAAAAAATATACGAAGAAAACCAGTCTTCATAATTTTTATATGTTTTTATTGATTTGTTTTTTCGCATTTTGTATAATAATTTTATTACAGTAAACGGAGTGATTCGGTTATGGATAATCCTCAGCTAAAGCTTGCAGTTGATGATTTTGAGGTGGAATATGAGATTATGCCGCTCGAAATTGATGACCGTCGGGCGGAAATACGCGAAAACATTGAGCGTCTCGATGAACAGCTTGAAGTTAATCTGCAGAAAATCGAAGAAATGAATACAGAAATAGACAGGCTAACAAACCACGCTGACGGCATAGATTACACAATTGCCGTTGTAAGCGGAGTTATTGCTGGAATAATTGATTCCGTGTGGGTTGGTGAATTCTCCATTGACAGAGCAAATGAATGGGGAAGCAAAAAAGTTGATGATTTTGTTATGAAAATCGCTAAGAAGCAAGGATATAAAGGGGATGATTTGTCCAAAGCAATCAAACATCTGGAAGATAAATATGAGATTGCCGCAGACAAAGCAACAAATGCTTTTGGTGGTGGAAAACAACACCATCTTCGTGATTTTTCTCATCATCCGACTCCCGTAGGATTGATTTTTTCTATGCTCACACAGTTTACAGAGAAAGCTTACGGAACTGATGTGGCAGGCGTATTCAAAATTGTTTCTGTGGATGCATCGACCCTGATAGGTAAAAACCTTCCCGAAAAAATTACATTTGGTCTTATTAATTGGTTTTTTCATATGGTCAGTGATATGGCGGGTTCATCGTCGTCTGTTGAAAAAGGTTCTGTTGGAACAGGATTACCAGGTCCTCTTGTTTCGTTTCTTAAAGAAATTTCAGCTTTACCCATATTCCGCACTATGAATAAAGACGGCTACAAAGAATTTTCTGTCTGGATATCTAAACTTTTCAACGGCACATTGCTGGGTAAGCGGGATGAAAACAAGAAACTTGTTGAAGCTGTTAAGTTTGATCTGAGAACAGAAATCGGTGTTGCACACGAAATCGGCAGACAAGCAATTCCTGTTATAGTGAATGAATGCATAGTAAGAGGTTTTTACTTTTTACGCAGACTGTTTGCAGAGCTGAAAGAAAACAATATTAAATCGGTTTCAGACTTGAAAAACATAAATTGGAAAAACACCCTTCCATTCAAAAATCGAACAATAGTCAGAATGCTTACCATTTCAACAGGAACATTTACTGCTATTGATATGGCAGATGCCGCAATCAGGACGGTAATTGAGTCGGGAGGATTCAATCCCGGAAAGTTCCTTCTGAAGGTTAATTTTGTCGGAATCGGAAGATTTGCCGTAGCTGTTGGCTCTGATATAAAAATGGGCATTCGGCGAAGCAAAAAAAGAAATGAACGCATGGCGATTTACAATCAGCAGATTCACTTGTTGAATGCAAAAGTCTTTTATTATGAAGCGGATATGTGGATTTCTGCTGAAAGTGCAGGCAAATCCATGGAGGAGCTATATGGCATTGCAGAAAATTCAATTCGCTTTACCTTTGAATCAATAGCGGAAATCGAGAAAAATATGGATAAAATTGACAAACATCTTGAAAAAGCCGAGCAAAACAATCCCGGCCTTATGCAAGACATGCTGGATATATTAACTTGGGGGTAATTAAAATGTTAGATAAAGAGCACAGACTGGCATTCAGCAGATTAGGAAATGCTTTGAATGAAACAAAAAAACAGAAAGAAGCAAATCTTCCCGCAAAAAAAGAACCCGAAAAAAACTCGGTAACCGAACTTAATGTTTCGTATCTGCCGGAAATTATATCGGAAAACATTACTCTTTTGTCCACACTCAGTTCAAAGGTTGATGCAGCACAGAAAGCTGCTCAAAGAGCAGAATCAGAAGCGGAATATGCTGCGGGAAGAAAATCTAAACTTGGTCATCACACAGAAGCCATAGAAGCTCTTCAGGACAGTGCTGTTGCAACTGCTAAATCCCAGAAAGAAATTGTAAATGCACAAAGAGTTTCATTTGATTTCCAGCAAAGACTTGCCGAGATTTCAAAACTGCTTTTCAACCTTGGTGTAACCAATATTGCTATGAACCGTACTGTTTGCCGTGAGCTTGAACTCAAACTCAGCGGAGCATCAAAAGAAAAACTTAATGATCTTGCAAAGCAGGAGCTTATGAATGTCGTTTCTCAGCTTAAAGCTCAGGAAGATATGATGGTTAAGCAAGAAAAGCAAATGCAACTTATTAAAGAACACACCCTGAATCTTGCCGGTATCCGTACAGATATGGCTTCTTTCGGAAGTTCAATAAATGCTGTTGAAAAAAATATTGATGAAATCGAAGAAGACGTTGATGCTATCGAAGCTAAGAATGAAGAACAAGACAAGCTTCTCAAATCTCACGATGAAAACATCGACGAAATCGAAGAAGACGTTGATGCGATTGAAGCTAAGAACGAGGAACAGGACAAGCTTCTCAAATCTCACGACGAAAACATCGATGAAATCGAAGAAGATGTTGAAGAAAACAGAGCTGATATTCAGAAAAACCTTGATAAAATCAATGATTTGATTGCCGAAGTTGCCGCATTGAAAAACGCAGAAACAGAAGCAGAGAAAAAGATTGCACAGGCAAAAATTATTGCTCTTGTTTCAGGTGGAATCGGCGTTGTATCCCTTGCTTTATCTGCTTTAATTGCACTTGGAATTATTTAAAATATTAACCGCCTGATACTAAATGTATCGGGCGGTTATTTTGTTGGTGCCTTTAGGTGTGGAAATAAACCCCCGGTACAGCCGGGGGTGAAAAAAGACTTTAGTAAAGCCGAAACGGGCGAGCTCAAAGCAAGCCCAAAAGGCTTGAAAGGAAATCAAACCTCCAAGTATAATAGTAGTG
>JAZQLN010000048.1:0-46141 GCA_045542715.1 Acutalibacteraceae bacterium | reverse complement strand
TTCTTCGACCGATGGCGTACAAAGGTACGTCGATGGGAGAAAAAACGTCAAATAAACGAAACAAGTTGATTTTTCGGGACATCGGGTCGAAGTCCCCTGCAAATTAATCGGCGGGATGCGGTCATCCCGCCCTACCTTTTTTCGTTTATGTTTCAGCGACTTTATCGACAGTCAAAAAGCACCTCCGCAGAGGTGCTTGGTTTTTTTTATTCGGCTGCTGCTGTTGTTGAAGGATCTGTTCTGTCGATTGTGTATCTGATTGCGTTTCTGTAACGGAACTGAACGGGAACCGTACCCATATCTGCAAGTGAGCCCTCGCCTGTTACTTCTGTTTTAACATCGATAACCTTAACGTATTCGATTGATGTAACTTCGTCTGTTTCAACGTTTGCCTGAATGATGATCTGGCAGTCGTTGTATGTAAGAGTGGGCTGTGCAACGGTGAGATACTTCTCTGCCTTCTTGAATTCTTCCATAACTTCGTCAACATTGCCGAGGTCATATGCCTTTTCGATTGTTGCGGGAAGAGCAGGGCTCTTGAGAGTGAGAGTGATTGTTCTGAACATACCGTCGTCAACACAGGTTGCGCTTTCAACGTCTTCAAGAGTGAGTGCGCTCACATATTCAGCACCCTTAACAGGCATGAATGCAACGAGGTCATCGCCGTATTCAGCTGTTTCGCCGTTGTTGTGGAGCATATAGCTGTCAAGAGTTTTGATTGCAGCGTTAACGTAATCGTTTTCGCTCATTGCGATTTCGTTGCCTTCAGCGTCAACCGACTTGCCGATGCTCTTGTCTTCGCTCATTTCAACCTTAGCCTTAACGCCTTTGACTTCGTTGATATGAAGATTGAAATAATCAAAGATGGTTGCTGTGTTGGCAGCGAGAGCTTCGGGTGAATAGGTTGTGTCTGTGATAACGTTGCTTTCTTCGTCAACAGATGAAGTGATGTCTGTGGGAAGAGGAGTCTTAACGTTGATGGTTGTGGTGGTTGTTTCTTCTTCCTGAGTTGAAGAACAGCCTGCGAATGCAAAAATAAGTGAGAAAACAAGAACAACGCTTATAATTGCCGATATAGTCTTTTTCATTATAATAAATCTCCTTTCGCGGGCGGATTTTCCGCACTCTGCGATATTAATAAAAGCATTATATCACAAATACTCACGAATTTCATCCAAATAATTACAAATCAAAAAAATTTGTTAATTTCGGAAAATTTGAGTTGTTTGGTTTGTAGAATATGCACAATTAAATGTCAAGTCCTTTTTCATCAAAGAGGAAAAGAGTTTCAAGGCAGATATCAAGACCTGCTTCGAGAGTTTTCATGTCAAGATTCTCGTGAGTATCGAGTCTTGTGTGGTAATAACGGGCAGGTGCAGGGTCCATTGCAGAGAATGCGGTTGCCTTGATGTTTGCCTGGGAGAAGGCGGCGGCATCGGTTGAGCCGAGGGAAACCGTTCTGTAGGGGATATCGTAGCCGGCGATTTTTGCACCTTCTCTGAGAAGCTTTGAAGCTTCGGCATCGTTCTTCACGAGACCGGACATATCTTTATTGTATACGCCCATGAAATCGAAGTCACGGACCGTATCAACGGCAATAACAACGGTTTCAACGTCTGAAAGCTCCTTTGCGTGAGCCTTGCAGAAAGCCTTTGAGCCTCTGAGACCTGTTTCTTCCGAGCCTGTGCAGAGAGCGATGACTTCCGTGTTTTCAAAAGTAATTTCGTTATCCTGAAGGAATTTGAGGATTGCGAGAGAAGTGAAGCAGCCCGAAAGGTCATCGTTTGCACCTTCAACAACGAGTTTGCTGTTGCACATGAAGATAACGGGGATGAAGAAAATATTGAATCCGAGGAAAACATAGCTGAGGATATCAACGGTGAAGCTCACGGTGAAATCGGGATTGACTGCGGAATAAACGGAAACAAAAATGCCTGAACCTGCACAGTAAACAAGTCCGAGAAGTGCACCGATGAGAACGGTTTTGAGCAGTGCGGGGCCGCCGAGGTAGCTGTATCTCCATTCTTCAACGGAGTCTGCGTGGCCGCTGAAGATGATGCGGCGTTTCACTTCGCCCGAAGGCTTGCGGATGCCGTAGGTGTTATAAGAAACAGCTTTTTTTGTGAATTTATCGAGAGTCTGCTTATAGAGAAGGAACTCTGTTATTCCGAAAAAGAGACCGATAATTCCGAATGCGGATGTTACATAAAAGAGACAGGGGATATCAAAAAACTGACCGACAAAGAAGAGCGCGGTTGAGATAATCATGAGGATTGCCGAGAATGGAATCCAGCCCATGAATGCCTTGGGATGAACGGTGAATGACTCGGTTTTAACATCGTCACAGCAGGTCTTAAGCTCCTCAGCCATGTAATCGATGCCTTTTTTCTCGGCTTCCGAGCCTGAAAATCTGGGACCGATTTCCTTGCACACCTTTTTGATGCTTCTTGCGGCGTAGTTTGTGTACATACGTCGGGTTGACGGGTAATTTTTAACACTTTCGTTTGCTTTCATAAAGCTTCTCCTTCCGTTGTTATAAATTAAATGTAAATAATTTATGATATTACGGTTTTTATTTGACAACCGCGGATTTTTAAACTAAAATATTGTAGTGGTTGACGGCACGTCAACTCTGACAGACCGCAGGTCTGCAGTTCACAGTCCGAAAAAAACGAGGTATGAATATATGAAAAAAATGCTGACTGTTATACTGATTGCGATTATTGCCGTTGTTGCGGCGGGATATGCTGCCGTAACGTTCAGAAAAACCCCTGAAATCGTTGACGGAAATCCCACGGGAACCGATGCTGCATCGGCGGAAGTTACCGAAACAACGAAGCAGAGCATAATCGATAATATTTTCGGCAAAGACGAAACAACTTCGGAAGCTCCGTCAACCGAGCCTGTAACGAGAAAAAAAATTGAGGATTACGCCTATGCTTATGCAGGCTTCATGCCGTATTATGCGGATATGGAAGTTGAGGATTGGCGTCTGATTCTCGTCAACAGGGACTATATTCTGCCCGACGGATACAAGCCTCAGCTTGAAAACTCAATCACCGATGACCCGAACAGCGCAAAGCTCGATTACAGGGTAGCACCCTATTATAATGAAATGTATCTTGCCGCAAAGGCAGACGGAGTTGACCTTGTACCCATTTCGGGATACCGTTCCGTTGAGCGTCAGAAAAATAATTTTGAAAGAAAAATTCAGACATACATGGATCAGGGATACGATAAGACTGAAGCAACAAAGGAAGCCGCAACGATTATTCTTCCTCCCGGCACAAGCGAGCACAATGCGGGACTTGCCATGGATATCTGCAGTCTGTATGAAAGCTTTGAGAATACAAAAGAATTTAAGTGGCTGAGTGAAAATGCCGCCGACTACGGATTTATTCTCCGTTATCCCGAAGATAAGCAGGATATAACGAAGATAATCTATGAGCCGTGGCACTGGAGGTATGTAGGCGTTGACGCCGCCAAAGAAATGAAGGCAAGCGGACAGTGCCTTGAGGAGTATCTCAATTCGTAATGCGAAATTCGAAATTCGTAATTAAGGGTCGCCTTATATAAGTGCAAAGTTCAAAGTGAAAAGTGCAAAGTTAAGGGTCGCTTCGCTCCGATTGTATTCACCGCATATCCACCCCACATGCCACTTTATCACCTTAAAGCGTGAAAAAGCGGTTGGGTGGCAAAAATATGTTGCGGATAGGTTGCTTCGTACGAGCGCAAAGTTCAAAGTGAAAAGTGCAAAGTGAAGGGTCTGCGACGCAATTATGTATTGCTCCGCAAAAGCTGAAATCCTGCCGTTTTCACACTCACCCACGCGCTACTTCGACGCTTTAAAGCGTGAAAAATATTGGATGATGACGGATTCTTTATAAAATTGGTGCGGATTAAAAATCTCATTAATTCCGCATTACGCATTGCGAATTACGAATTAAATTCTGCGTTTATTATGAGGCTCGCCGCCCTCGGATATGTTTTCTCTTTTGAGAACAACAGCAACGGTCTTAATCATAATTTTAATATCGAACAATAAGCTCTGTTTTTCGACATATTCTTTGTCAAACAGGGCTTTTTCTTCGTCTGTGAGCATATCTCTGCCGTTGACCTGTGCCCAGCCCGTGATACCGGGTCTGACAGAATAAACACCGTATTCCTTACGGAGGTTACGGATTTCTTTTTCTTCGGGGATGAGGGGTCTGGGACCCACAAAACTCATGTCGCCGATAAGCACGTTGAAGAGCTGAGGAAGCTCGTCGAGGCTTGTCTTGCGGAGGAACTTTCCGCTTTTCGTAATCTGGAATTCCGCTTCCGTAAGGTCAATAGTGGAAGTGTTGCGCGTGTTGTTTTTCATCGTGCGGAACTTATAGATAAAGAAAAGCTTGTTATCCTTCTTGACTCTGTATTGCTTGAAAACAATGGGACCGCCGTCGTCAATCAGCACAATTATGCCGATGGCCACAAAAAGCGGAGAGAGAAGAATGATGAGTATCAGACTCACCGTGAAATCAAAAAAGCGTTTCATTTCACACCTCTGTTATTTCTCGACCAGAAAATATAATCGTCAATCAGAACTGCTCTTGCGGGAGCTCCCTCGAGACCGTCATAGAGTACGGGAGGGGCAAAAAGGAAATAGCTGCCTGCCTTGACATCCGTGAGGTCAAGACCTTCAAGCACAGCCACACCGCCGTGAAGAAAAGCCTTGTGCGGACCCGTCTGGTTACCCTTGCATCCCACCGAAAGAGAGTCCGTGCCGATAAGCAAAAGACCTCTTTCCGCAAGCTCCTCTGCGGAAGAATCCATAAAAAACGCTTTGCCGTTACCCTTGATGAGCAGACGTTCGCAGTTTTTGGGGAAGCATCGGTCAACGTAGTCGCCCGTGATAACGCCGTTCGGAACTTCGATAACGGTGCACGGACCGATGAAGGGTTCGAGAGGCAGACTGTCGATTGTATCGCCGCCGCTGATGAAGTGGAGAGGTGCGTCGGCATGGGTGCCCGTGTGAACGCAGGCATGAACAACGGAGAGATTGCAGTCGGATTCTTCGCCGATTTCGCAGACCTGTTCCGCCCTTGGTTCGGGGTCACCGGGGTATATGTCGCAGGAAAAGAATTTTCGGGAAATGTCGATGATTTTCATATCGTCACCCTGATCTTAAGTGCAAAGTTCAAAGTGGTAAGTGCAAAGTGAACGGTGGGCTCTGCCCATGCCCGATTATATTATCGGAGCGAATCGACCCTTAACTTTGCTCTTTGCACTTTGCATTTTGCACTTATTATTTTGCGTTATCCTTAAGTGATTCCATCTTGAGATAAGCGTTGATGAAGCCGTCGATGTCGCCGTCCATAACAGCGTTGATGTTGCCTGCTTCAAAGCCTGTTCTGTGGTCCTTGGCAAGGGTGTAGGGCATGAAAACATAGGAACGGATCTGGCTGCCCCATGCGATTTCTCTCTGCTCGCCCTTGATATCGTCAATCTTGTCAAGATGCTCTCTTTCCTTGATTTCGATGAGCTTTGATTTGAGCATCTTCATTGCAACATCTCTGTTCTGATGCTGGCTTCTCTCAACCTGACAGGCGCACACGATACCTGTGGGGATATGTGTGATACGGACTGCCGACGATGTTTTGTTAACCTTCTGACCGCCTGCACCGCTTGCACGGTAGTAGTCGATTTTGAGGTCGTCGGGGTTGATTTCAACCTCAACCGTATCGTCGATTTCGGGCATAACTTCAAGAGAAGCGAATGATGTGTGGCGTCTGCCGGATGCATCGAACGGGGAAACACGGACAAGTCTGTGAACGCCCATTTCGCCCTTGAGATAGCCGTATGCGTTTTCACCCTCAACAACGAGGACCGCAGACTTGAGACCTGCTTCATCGCCGTCAAGGAAGTCAATCATGCTGATTTTGAAGCCGTGCTTTTCACCCCAGTGCTGATACATTCTGACAAGCATCTGGTTCCAGTCCTGAGCTTCGGTACCGCCTGCACCTGCGTGGAAAGTGAGGATAGCGTTCTTGCTGTCGTACTCGCCGGAAAGCAGGGTGCTGAGAGTCATGGCGTCGAGCTTTTCAACAAAGCCGTCAACGCCTGCCTTGCATTCGTCAAACATATCGAGATCCTCTTCCTCATTGGAAAGCTCAATGAGAACAAGAGTGTCGTTATATTCGTTTTCGAGAGAATTATAAGCATCGACCTTGTTTTTGAGCTGGCTTATTCTCTGCTGAACCTTCTGGGAATTTGCAAGGTCATTCCAGAAGCCCTCCTGAGCAGTCTGTTCTTCAAGTTCTGCAATTTCTTTATTCATATCGTCGAGACCGAGTGCCTCGCGGAGCTGCTTTAATTTTTCTTCATAATCAAGAAGTGAAAGTCTTAATTCTTCAAACTGAACCATAAATAATCTCCCGTGCATAATATTTCAATCGTATATTATACATAAAAAATCCGTAAATGTAAAGTATATAAATATTTTTTTAAAAATAATTGCAATTTTCTCATTTTTTAGTTATTATATAAGGTGAATCAGTATGTAAAGTACAAAAATTTTTAATTCGCAATGCGTAATACACAATCGGAGCGTAGCGACCCTTCATTGCGAATTCCGAATTTCGCATTACGAATTGAAATTATTTATTTGATATCACATTCCGTAAGGAATATAAAAAGGAGATGATTGCCCGTGAATTACGAAAACATTCCCTGCCCCGTGTGCGGTAAGCTCATGGCGGAGGGTGACGATATCGTTGTCTGTCCCGTTTGTGCAACTCCCCAGCACAGAGACTGCTGGATTGAAAACGGCAGATGTGCAAACGATGAACTCCATCAGTCGGGCTATGTCTGGAAAAGAGAATACAGAACAGAAGCAAAAACAGAGATAAAAGCCGAAGAAACCGCCGCGGATTCCGACACCCGTGTGTGTCACATCTGCGGGAGTGAAAACCCTGCCGACAGTCTGCATTGCGGAAACTGCGGAGCACTCTTCGCATCGGAGACCGACACTTCACCCAAAAAGTGTTCATATTGCGGGAGAGATAACGACAGCGACGCACTCCACTGCAAATACTGCGGTGCACCCGTCGGAGGTCAGCAGTTTTATAAGAATAACCCGTTTCTTTCGGGGTCGGGAATAGCCGAGGATGAGCTGATTGCAGGTCAGAAGGCAACCGATGTTGCGTTTTTCGTGCAGGCAAGCTCAAAGAGATATCTTCCGAAGTTCAGGAAGTTTGCAAACGGCAAGAAATGCTCGTTCAATTTTGCGGCATTTTTCTTTGCACCCTATTGGTTTTTCTACAGAAAGCTCTATAAGGCAGGCATTTTTGCAATGGTAATCATGGCAACGGTGTCCATGGTGCTTTCGGGCTTCACGGTGCAGATGACTGAAGCGGCAAACGAATATCTGAGCGTTTATGAGAATATAGAAATAACCGAAGAAACCACCGATGAAGAGCTGAAAGCGGCAGAGGCGGAGTTATACGAAGCGATGGTGAAAATGACCGAAAAGGCAAAAAAACCCATGCTTATCGTGGGCGGTGCCGAGCTTATCATCCACCTGATTTTTGCCCTGATTGCCGACAGGCTCTATTATAAAAAAGTTTTTGCCGACCTCAAGGAAATCAACAATACAATCAACGAAGAAAACATGAGAAAGCTGTTGATTACCCGCAGAGGCGGACTTTCACCCCTCGCATTTGCCGCAAGCATCATGGGCAACAGTCTGCTGCTCATGGCACTCGATTACGTTGCGGTGTTTATAAACGGAATGTAAATAATTACGCATTGCACATTAAGAATTATTTTTACGGAGGAATACATCATGAAAGTCAGAAAGGCGATTATCCCCGCAGCAGGTCTCGGCACAAGAGTTCTCCCCGCATCAAAATCAGTACCCAAGGAAATGCTGAATATCGTTGATAAGCCTGCAATTCAGTATATCGTTGAAGAGGCGGTTGCTGCAGGTATAGAAGATATTCTTATCATCACAAACAGAGGCAAGGGTGCTATCGAAGACCATTTCGACCATTCGTTTGAGCTTGAAGCAGGTCTCAGAGGCAATCCTTCAAAGGAAAAGCTCTATGAGGATGTAAAGGCTGTTGCAGACCTTGCAAACATCTATTTTATCCGTCAGAAAGAGACAAAGGGTCTTGCTCACGCACTTCTCTGCGGTAAATCATTCATAGGAAACGAACCTTTTGCAGTGCTTTACGGCGACGATGTTATCATTTCCGATGACCCCGTAACAGCTCAGCTTACCCGCTGCTACGAAAAATACGGCAAGGGTGTTGTAGGTGTCAACGAAGTACCGGAGGAGCTTATCAGACTTTACTGCACGCTTGATGTTTCACCCATCGAGGGCGAAGACAGAGCTATGACCTGCCGCAGAATAATTGAAAAACCCAAGCCCGAAGAAATTCTTTCGCTCTATGCTATCCTCGGCAGAGTTGTTCTTCCTCCCGAAGCATTTGAACTTATGGAAAAGGGCATTGCCGCTACTCCCGAAGGCAAGGAATTCTATCTCACCGATGTTTTCACCGAACTCGGCATGAACGATAAGCTCCTTGCTTATAACTTCGACGGCAAGAGATACGATATGGGCAACAAGCTCGGAATCATGCAGGCAAACTGCGAAATTGCTCTCAATCATGACGAAATCGGCGAAGATTTCAAGGCATATCTCAAGGAACTTGTTAAGACATTCTAAAAAATTCTTGACTATTGAGTAATTTAAATGTATATTATAAAAGTAAAATATTCTAGGAGGAATATATAATGAAAGTGTTTATGATTGGCGGCACAGGTCTTCTCGGCTGTGAAGCTGCAAGAATCTTCATTGAAAGAGGTCATGAAGTCAAGAGCGTTGCTCTTCCCCCTCTTCCCGAAGGTGCTCCCATTCCCAAGGAAATGGAACTTGAATTCTGCAACATCTATGAAAAGTCAGATGACGAAATCAAGGCTATGATGCAGGGCTATGACTGCTTCGTTTTCGCAGCAGGTATCGACGAAAGAGTTGAATTCCCTGCTCCCGTTTACGATGCATACTATAAGTACAACATCGCTCCCCTCAAGAGAATTCTTCCCCTTTGTAAGGAAGTCGGCATGAAGAATGCTGTTGTTCTCGGTTCATACTTTGCATATCTTGCAAAGCAGCGTCCCGACATGAAGCTCACAGAAAAGCATCCTTACATAAGAAGCCGTATCGATCAGGAAGAAGTTGCTTTCTCATTTGCAGACGAAAACTTCGATGTTGCTGTTCTTGAACTTCCCTATATCTTCGGCACTCAGCCCGGCAGAAAGCCCGTTTGGGTTATTCTCATCGAGCAGATCAAGAGAATGGATAAGCTTCCGTTCACAATGTATCCGGGCGGCGGCACAGCTATGCTCACAGTTCGTCAGGTTGGCGAAGTTATCGTTGGCGCAGCTGAAAAGTCAAAGGGTGCAAAGGCATGGCCCATCGCTATGTATAACCAGACATGGAAAGAATTCCTCAAGATTGTTTATGCTGCAAGAGGCATGGGTAACGACAGAAAGATTATCAGCGTTGCTCCCTGGATGATGAGAATGGGTCTCGGCGGCGTTAAGAAGGAATATGCCGCAAAGGGTATCGAAAGCGGTATTGACGTTGACGGACTTGCAGATATCATGGATATCAACCTTTTCATCGACAGAAAGTATTCGGTTGAACTCGGTGCAACTGAAGATGATATCAAGGCTGCTATCACAGATTCAATCAAGGTCAGCCAGGCTGTTTATGACGGCACTGCAAAGCTCCTTGAAATGAAGGGCGAATAATTTTTTGGAAAAACGGGAGTTGTTTCGGCAACTCCCTTTTTGAGTTAAATAAAATAAAGAGCAAAGTTCAAAGTGCAAAGTTCAAAGTGTCGGACGGGTTTTACCCGTACCCATTATAATATCAGCTTTTGCGGAGCAATATATAATTGCGTCGCAGACCCTTAACTTTGCACTCTGCACTCTGCACTTTGCACTTAATTAAGATTTGTTAAGGTGATTACAATGGCACAGCTTAAAATGTACTGGCTCAAGGGCACTCCCGTTGCGGAGCTGACTCTGCCCGAGGGCTACTCAATCGTAAACTATAAAGAATGCATCGAAGACAAAGCCGCTTGGGTTGACTGCTGCAAAAACGGTCTTGTGGGTGATGACACAGCTCCCGAATTTTTTGATGAATGCGTAGCCGATGTTGACGACTGCGTACCCGAAAAAGACGTATTTTTCCTCGATTACGAGGGTGAACATATAGGCACGGTTGCCGCCATCTACCATCCCGACGAAAAAGAGGGTCAGGTGCACATGGTCGGCATAAAAACCGAATTCAGAGGCAAGGGTCTGGGCAAATACCTCAATAATGCTGCCGTGAAGAAGCTTGCAGGGCAGGATGCGGATTATATCTATCTCACCACCGACGAATGGCGTAAGGGTGCGGTAAAGAGCTATCTCACAGCAGGCTTTATCCCCGTTGAATATGACGAGGGAATGAAAGAACGCTGGGAATGGATGCTCGGCGAACTTGAAATTGACAGCGTTGACATGGTTTATGAAGACCGTTCCTTCTGCAGAACTCTTCACAGAGGCAAAACAATCAAGGTCGGCGTTCTCGGCGTAGGCAGAGGCAGAAGCATGATTGAATACTGCAGAAGCGTCAAGAGTGCAAAAACCGTTGCAATCTGTGATAACTATATTCCTCAGCTCAATCTTGCAAAGAGAGATTACGAGGGCGAAGGCATCACTTTCTATGATAACTATGAGGATTTCCTTACCCACGATATGGACGTTGTTGTGCTTGCCAACTACGCAACCGAGCACGCACCCTTTGCAATCAAGGCTCTTGAAAAGGGATTCAACGTAATCAGCGAAGTTCTTCCCGTTCAGACAATGAAGGAAGCGGTTGAGCTTGTTGAGGCTGTTGAGAAGTCGGGCAAGAAGTATTTCTTTGCCGAAAACTGCTGTTATATGCCTGCTCCCAAGAAGATGAAGGAGCTTTGCGACAAGGGTATGCTCGGCAACTTCGAATACGGCGAAGGCGAATATATGCACAATCTCGAAGCAGACTGGCATATGCATACTCAGGGCAGACCCGACCATTGGCGTACTCTTATGCACGCTTTCTATTACTGCACACATTCAATCGGTCCCCTTATCCACATCACGGGTCTGAGACCCGTCAAGGTAAGCGGATTTGAGGTTGCTTATAATGACAGAATGTACCGTATGGGTGCAAAGGCAGCTCCCATCGGACTTGAAATAATCACTCTTGAAAACGGCGGTCTTCTTAAGAGCGTTCACGGCATCGGCTGTCAGAGCCATTCAATCTGGTTCTCCATCAACGGCTCAAAGGGCAGAATGGAAACAGCCCGTGAAGACGCTGAGAACGACGATGTTCAGACTCTTTACGTCAACTGCGACGAAAACGAGGGTGACAACAACTCCAAGCCCAAAGAGGTTTCAACCTGGGACCATCTTTCACGCCTTGCAATGACCTCGGGTCACGGCGGTGCGGACTATTATCTGATGCATCATATCATTGAGTCGCTCAGAGGCAACGAAGAAGCGGATGTTATCGATGTTTACGAGGCAATGGATATGTTCCTGCCCGGTATGTTTGCATATTTCTCGGCACTTGAGGGCGGAATTCCCATGGATATTCCCAACATGAGAGACCCCGAGGAAAGAGAAAAGTGGAGAAACGATACCCGTTGCACCGACCCCAAGGTTGCAGGCGATATGTTCATCCCCGGCTATTCCAAGGGCAATCCCGATATCCCCGAAGAAACATATCTTAAGCTTCAGGAAAAGTACCGCGAAGAAATGGCGAAGAAATAATTCGCAATGCGAAATGCGAAATGCGCAATTAATGACGGGTTTCACCCGTACCCATTATATATGAATCCGTTTAAAATCAGTTTTTGCGGAGCAACATAAAATCGGAGCGGAGCGACCCTTCATTGCGAATTGCGAATTACGAATTGCGAATTGATTATTGCGAATTGAAATCTCCGGAAATTATTCATTTTTAATATTTTATTTAATCTTACCGAAGAAAGGAAAGATACCATGCAAGACAAGAAATATGTCAGCAAAAAAGAGCTGTGGATGTACGCTCTCGGCGCAGGCGGACAGGGTATGATTTATGCCACAATGTCAGGTAAAATCAGCGACTACTATGTCAACGTGCTTCAGCTCCCCCTTATGTTTGTTCTTCTTCTCATGCTCGGCGCAAGAGTATGGGACGCAATCAATGACCCCATGATGGGCATGATTGTTGACAGAAAATCCCTCAAAACAGGCAGAATGCGTCCTTACATTCTTATTGCAACTCCCCTTATCGCAATTCTGACCGTTCTCATGTTCCTCAGCCCCGATCTTGCTCCCGCACCCCTTATGATTTTTACGGCGATTGTCTATGTTCTCTGGGGTATGGCTTATACTTTGGCTGACGTTCCTTTCTGGAGTCTCCCCAACGTGCTTACTCCCAACTCAAAAGAGAGAAGCGATGTTATCTCATTCACAAAGATCATCAACAGCATCGGTTCGGCTATCCCCGAAGTTTTCTTCTTCATCATTCCCCTTGTTGTGGGTGCGTTCATCAATGAAGATACAAATCCCATTGAGTTCGGTAAGATGAAATATTTCGTTATCGCAATCGCAACCGTTATTATCGGCGGTGCTATGTATATCAACAGCTATTTCCACATCAGAGAAAGAGTTATTCTGCCCGATAAGAAGAAGGTTCCCGGTCAGCAGGGAAGCCTTTCAAGAATTTTCAAGTGCACTCCGCTTATGCTCATCGTTATCATGGGTGTGCTTTCAAGCGGAAGATACCTCGTTCAGGCGGCTGCAATCCATGTTGCCCGTTATTCGTTCTATATCGGACCCGAAATCACCGACACCATGTCGCTTGCGGAAAAAACAATTGCATATGACAAGAGCGTATCGGCTGTTAACACTCTTTTCCTCATCTGTACGGTTGTGGGTATGTTCGGCACAACTCTCCTCATGCCCATGCTCATGAAGAAATTCGACTATAAGAAAATCGTTATCACAACCTGCCTTGCAGGCTTTGCCGCAAGCGTTCTGACAACGGTTATCGGCTATGTGACCGAGCTTTCAAGCCTCTATATCCTTGCTCCGTTCATCATTGTTCAGTCAATCCCCCTCGGCGTAATCAATGTTGTTTCCTACGCAATGATATGCGACAGCCTTGACTACATGGAGCTTACAACAGGTGTCAGAGAAAACGGTCTCGGCTCGGCTTGTCAGGGATTTATCAACAAAATCGGCAACGCATTTGCAACCTGCGGAATTATCGTGCTTTACATGGTAATCGGCATGAATCCTCAGGATATGCTCTCATCCGAAACAATCAGATTTGCGTTTGATATCGATTTCGGTCAGAGATTTGCGATGTTCACTCTTGTGTCGCTTATTCCCGGTATCAGCATGCTTCTTTGCTCAATTCCCATGTTCTTCTATAAAATCGCAGGCAAGAACAAAGAAAAGATGCTCGCCGACCTCAAAGAAAAGAGAGAAAAAGAAGGCATGGTTATTGCTGAATAATATACGCCTTACGGCGCGGATTATTCAGTGCAAAGTGCAAAGAGCAAAGTGCAAAGAGAAGGGTCTGCGACGCAATTATATATTGCTCCGCAAAAACCGATATTATAATGGGTACGGGTGAAACCCGTCATTAACTTTGCACTTATCACTTTGAACTTTGCACTTATAAACAGTCCGATTTTCATTGTTCACTAAAATAAAAGAAACAGGTGAATCCTTTGTCCCAGAAGAAAGATTTAAGAAATATTGCTATCATCGCTCACGTTGACCACGGCAAAACAACCCTTGTTGACGAAATGCTCAAGCAAAGCGGTACTTTCCGCGAAAACGAGCAGGTTGCGGACCGTGTTATGGACTCCAACGACCTTGAGCGTGAAAGAGGAATAACAATCCTTTCCAAAAATACATCAATCCACTATAAAGGCACAAAAATCAATGTTGTTGACACTCCGGGCCACGCTGACTTCGGCGGCGAGGTTGAGCGTATCCTTATGATGGTTGACGGCGTACTTCTGCTCGTTGACGCATTTGAAGGCTGTATGCCTCAGACGAGATTTGTTCTCAAAAAGGCACTCAATCTCAAGAAAAAGGTTCTTGTTGTCATCAATAAGATTGACCGTCCCAATGCCCGCCCCTACGAGGTAGTTGACGAGGTGCTCGACCTCTTTATCGACCTCGGCGCAGAGGAAGACCAGCTTGAATTCCCCGTTATCTACGCAAGTGCAAGAGACGGCTATGCAAACACCGACCCCGGCTCAAGAAGCGGAGATATGCGTCCTCTTTTTGATGCCATTCTTGAAAACATCGATGCTCCCGAGGGCAACCCCGACGAGCCTCTGCAGGTGCTTTTCTCCAGCCTTGATTATGACGATTACGTCGGCAGAATCGGTGTCGGCAGAGTCGAAAGAGGCAGAATAAGAAAAAATCAGCAGATTACAATGTGCAAAACCGACGGCACAACCGAAAACGTCAAGGTTTCCCGTCTTTATCAGTTTGAGGGTCTTGCACGAGTTGAGTGCGAGGAAGCTGAGGCAGGCGATATCATCTGCGTTTCGGGTATCGAAGGACTCAACATCGGCGAAACTGCCTGTGCACCCGAATGCGTGGAGGCTCTCCCGTTCATCAAGATTGACGAGCCGACCATTTCAATGAATTTCATCGTTAACGACAGCCCCTTTGCAGGCAAAGAGGGTAAGTTTGTTACTTCAAGAAATATCCGTGACCGTCTTTTCAAAGAGGTTGAAACAAATGTAAGCATGAGAGTTGAAGAAACAGAGTCCACCGATACCTTCAAGGTTTCGGGCAGAGGCGAGCTTCATCTTTCAATCCTTATTGAAACCATGAGACGTCAGGGCTATGAATTCCAGGTTTCGAGGCCCAAGGTTATCTTCAAGGAAATCGACGGTCAGCTCATGGAGCCGATGGAATTGCTTATCGTTGAAGTGCCCGAGCAGTATGTGGGTGCCGTTATCGAAAAACTCGGCTCACGCAGGGGCGAGCTTGAAAATATGGGTGCCCGTGAAGGCGGTTCAACCCATCTTGAATTCAAGATTCCTTCAAGAGGTCTCATCGGCTACCGTGCGGAATTCCTCACGGATACAAACGGAAACGGCATCATGAATCAGCTCTTTGACGGCTATGCACCCTTTAAGGGCGACATCCAGACCCGTGAAAGAGGCTCGATTGTTGTTCACGAAACGGGTGTCAGCACCGCTTACGGTCTTTTCAACACTCAGGACAGAGGCAGACTCTTTATTCCTGCAGGTGTTGATGTTTATGAAGGTATGATTGTGGGCGAATGTGCAAAGAATGAAGATATAGTATGCAACGTCTGCAAGCAGAAGCATCTGACCAATACCCGTGCATCAGGCTCGGACGATGCTCTCCGTCTTGTGCCCCACAGCGTGCTCAGCCTTGAGCAGAGCATGGAATTCATCAAGGATGACGAGCTTCTGGAGGTGACTCCCGTATCGCTCCGTCTGCGTAAGAGAATTCTTTCAAAAGAACTCAGAATGAAACAGCAGTTTAAGAAGAAATAATATGACAGAAACTAAAACCGCCGTCACTCTCGGCAGCTTTGACGGTCTCCACAAAGGACATATGACGGTTATTGCCTGTGCTTTCGAAATGCAGAAGAAGCACGGGCTTCTGCCTTTGGTGCTCCTTTTTGATAAGCATCCCATGCTCACCGTTTCGGGCAAGGCACCCGATATGATACTTCAGCCGTCTTTGCGTGACGAGCTTATTTCTCAGACGGGTGCAGGCAGAAGAATTGTATCATTCAGAGAAGTGCGCGATATGTCGTGCCGTGAGTTTTTCGAAAAAATTCTCATTGAAAAACTCAATGCAGGCGGTGTCTGCTGCGGCTGGAATTACCGTTTCGGAAAAAACAATGAGGGCGGTATTGATGAATTAAGAGCACTCTGCACCGAATACGGAGTGGAGCTTATGATAACTCCCCCCGTTGACTTTGACGGAAAACCCGTCAGCTCAACAAGGATAAGGCAGGCGGTTGAAAACGGCGATATTCCCCTTGCCAACGCCATGCTCGGCAGGGAATTCCGCTACAGATTAACCGTTGTTGACGGTCAGCACCGAGGCAGGCTCATCGGCGCTCCGACAATTAATCAGCGTTTCGAAAACGGCTTTGTTATCCCCAAAAAGGGAGTTTATGCATCCTCAACTCTCGTTGACGGTGTACTTTATCCGTCGGTGACGAATATCGGCCTCAGACCTTCGTTTGAAAACGAGGATTTCCGGAGCGAAACCTGTATTTTAGGCTTCAGCGGTAACCTTTACGGTCAGGAAATCGAGGTAAGACTGCTCGATTATCTGCGTGACGAGATAAAATTCAATTCAATGGAAGAGCTTTCGGCTCAGATTAAAGCCGATGCCGAAAAATCGGAAGAAATATTCAAAAGGGAAGGTGAAAACCGTGTATGAAAACTGGGAACAGCTCAGAAATGACTGCATGAACTGCAAAAAATGTGCTCTCGGCGAAACAAGAACAAATCTTGTTTTCGGTGTGGGCAATGAAAACGCAGAGGTAATGTTTATCGGCGAAGGACCCGGCGAAAACGAGGATTTACAGGGCGAACCCTTTGTAGGCAGAGGCGGAAAGCTTCTTGATAAATTCCTTGAAGCCGTTGACCTTGACCGCAGAAAGAACATCTATATCGCAAACATGGTCAAGTGCCGACCCCCGAAAAACCGCGACCCTCTCCCTGAGGAACAGGATTGCTGTATAGAATGGCTCCGTGAGCAGACAAGGCTCATCAGACCGAAAATCATCGTATGTCTCGGCAGAATTTCAGCGCAGAGACTTATTTCCAAGGATTTCAAGGTAACTCAGCAGCACGGACAGTTTATCGAGAAAAACGGAATTCTCTTTATGGGAACCTTCCACCCTGCCGCACTCCTGAGAAATCCCAATCAGAAACCCGATGCACTTGAGGATTTCCTTGCTCTTCAGCGTAAAATCAAGGAAATCTGCGAGCATACATATTAATAAATTCGAAATGCTTAATTCGCAATTCGTAATTAAGGGTCTGCGACGCAATTATATATTGCTCCGCAAAACCCCGCACCCCCCGCCCCCCACCGCGCTACTTCGTCGCTTTAAAGTGTAAAAGGTTGGTGACGGTTATATTATAAAATGGGTACGGGTGAAACCCGTCATTAATTACGCATTGCGAATTACGAATTGAATAAATGGAGGAATAAACATGGCAACACTAAAAGCGGTTATCTCACTTTTTCAGGTTATACTTTTTGCCCTCGGACTTATCCCTCTTGACACAAACATCGACTACGGCGGAGGGGAATACGTTGCTCCTGCCGTAACAACTCCCATGGCGATTGTCGAAAACGGCAGCTCCGATTTCGTTATCGTAACAGCGGATGATGCGGATGAATGCATCCTCACCGCCGTTGAGGAACTTCAGACTTACACAAAGAAAATCAGCGGTGCCGAGCTTGAATATATCACCGAATCCGAGCTTTCAGACGGACAGAAAGCAATTGTTATCGGCGAAACTGAGCTTGAAAAGAAAATCACATCCGTTGACCGCAAGTCAATCGGGGCAGACGGATTTCTGCTTTATTCAAACGGAGATTATCTCCTCATTGCGGGCGGTGACAGCCGTGGCACGCTCTACGGTGTTTATACTCTCCTCGAAGAATATTTCGGCGTACGCTGGTTCACTCCCGAGCTTGAGGTCGTTCCCGAAAGCAAGGATATGATTATCGATGCAAACCTCAACAGAACGGTTCAGCCGTCGTTTGCAATCCGCAGAAACGATACTTCGGGCACAAACGATGCTTACCGCGCGAGAACGAAGATGAATGTTTCGTTCCACTACGATATGCCCGAATACGGCGGTGCGCTGACCTATGTTTTATGGGACGTGACCCTTGACAGACTTGTTCCCGATGCTCTTTTTGCCGAGCATCCCGAATATTTTGCCCTTCAGCCCGACGGCACCCGTTCAACCGATCAGGTATGCCTTTCCAATCCCGAAGTGCTTGAGATTGCGGTTGAAAACGGCAGAAAAGCCATCCTTGAATGCAAAAAGGATGCAAATTATATCCACATCGGTCAGAAAGACAACATGAATTACTGCCGTTGCGAAACCTGTGTTGCTCTCCATGAGAGATACGGCTCGGTATGTGCGCCCGTCCTTATTTTCACGAATAATTTTGCGGATGCGCTGGATGACGAATTCCCCGAATTCATGTTCACTTTCTATGCATATAACGAAACCGACCAACCGCCCGAAGACCTCAGCCTCAGGTGTAACAAGAATGTTGCACCCGTGCTTTGCGGACTTCATAAGGCTTGCAGAAGTCATCCGCTGACGGAATGCGGTGCAATGGACGGCATCGAATACGAAACTTTTGAAATGCAGTTCGGCGAAAATGAACCCGTTGTTGCCCGGAATTTTGCAAACTGGGTCAAGGTTGCCGACACAACATATATCTACGATTACACGATTAATTTCCTCAACACAGCGCAGTTTTTCTCCAATTTCGAAACCATGCAGTCAACAATGAAGTATATGCATGAAATCGGAATCACGGGTTATATCTACAATTGCGGTGACGGTCATTATGCGGCATTCAATGACCTGAGAAACTATCTTCTCCGTAAGCTTCAGTGGGATGTTGACTGCGATGTTGAGTACCACATGACGGATTTCCTCAATGCTTTCTACGGTGAAGAAGCAGCTCCCTATATCAGAGAATATATCGATTTGCAGACCGCCATGACCAAAGCAACGGCACACGCCTATGATTTTGACTGGCATTATCAGGCAGGCTTCTGCTCACCCTATGCAGTCTTTAAGAGCGATGCTCTCTGGAAGAAAGCGCTGAATGCCGATGTTACCGAGAAGCAGAAATTCAATATTGAGGTAGATTGGCTCAGCTGGGAATACTACAAGGCAAACCTTTTCATGGGTGAATATATTTTCCTCAATCCGTTCAGAATGCAGGCAATCGAGGAGCTTTACGATGAATTCGAGGCTCACGGAATGGACAGAGTTTCCTCATTCGGAGTAATCCCCGAAAAGGAAGATGTTGACTTCATGCAAAGACCGTTCCAGTGGGGATGACTTATTAAGTGCAAAGTTCAAAGTGCAAAGTGCAAAAGACATAAAATAAGCAACAGTTATGCATAAAAAATGGCTTGGACAGTTTCCTGTTCAAGCCTTAACTTTTTTATGCGGTTTGTGAGGTTGCTTCGGTTGTTGATACCGTTGTCGAAGCCGTTGTTGACGAAGCTTCGGTTGTGGTTTCCGCCTTGGTTGTTGTTTGCGTTTCGGCGGGCACATATTCAAATGTATAGCAGTGCGAACGGAGCTTATAGTCTGCAACGTAGCATCTGAAGGTATTGCCGTTAACCTCGTAGTTGCCGACCTTCATCGTGGTAACATAGCCGATATTTGAGTTATAAGCACTGTCATGCTTGATAATTTTAAGCCAGTTTGCAGGATTGCTGTCAAGAACAATATCGTGGCCGTTATCATTGCCGTAGCTCATAATGAGCTTCTTCATATCTTCGGCACTTATCTCAACCGTAGATGTGTCAACGGTTTCGGGACTTTTTGCACCGCCCTTGAGATAGGGATACTGGTCTTCGTTTCCGCCCCATACGCTGGATGCCGATGCGGTTTTGCCTGCGGCACTTGCAAAGTAGCAGGTGAATGCCGCCTTGCCGTTATAGTCAACATAGGGAGCTTTGGGAGCTTCGGTATCCGACGAAATTCCGAGAACTTCAAGGCAGGCTTCATGGATTGCCGTGCCCTGATATTCGTATTTCGGTTCGTATGCATGGCGTGAGGTCGAAACCTCAAAGTCATACCATTTTGCATATGTATAGGCACAGACAATCTGTGCTTTGAGAGCTTCTTTGGGTGCGCTCGGACCGATTTCAGGCTTGGTTGTGCGGCAGAGATACTCAACAAGAGGGATTTCATCATCGCCGTATTTGACCTTAGCGGGTGCGGATTCATCTATTCTGACGGTTGTGCCGATGAAATAATTGGTCAGAATCTGGTCATATGTATGGCCGTCCTTTGCCATCCTGATTGCACCGTCCTGGCTCATGCCGACACCGTGTCCGTAGCCGTAAACCCTGAAAACAAAGGTGCCCGATGAACCGTTTTCAAATGTTGCATCGCCCTTTGCGGTTGAACCCGTCACGCCCTGCGAAACCTGAGCAGGCTTCTTGGTTGATGCAGGCTTGGCGGTAGTGGGTTTTGTTGTTGTGGAGGTAGTGGGCTTTGTTGTTGTGGCAGTGGTGGGCTTTGTTGTTGTGGTGGCTGATGTTTTTATTGTGGTTGTTATTTTTGAAACCGTGGTTGAAAGGTTGGAGATTGCGGCTGCGGTTGTGGTGGTTATTCTCTGGACTGCGGTTGTGAATGCGGTGAACAGTGTGCTGCTTGTTGTTGTGTAGCCGCCGAAACCGTTTGTTGTCGGTTCGGTTATCTGAACGGCACCGTTCATTCCGTTTTCAAACGGGTCAAGGGGACTTCCGCCGTGGTTGACATAAGCATCCTCGTAATCGGGATATTCTTCGGTCAGGCTTTCATAGTCCGGGGATTGACCGGCATCGCTGTATCCGCCCTGATAGTTGATGGAGGTTGAGCCGTCATCCTTGCCGCCGAGAACGAATGCAAATATCACGCAGGCGATAATCGCAACCGCAAGCACGGCAGCGGCAATAATCATGGGGATTTTTGAGTTCCTGTTCCATTTTTTAGGCTGGTTTACGGGAAGGTCGGGGTTGACGAGACCCGCAGCGGAAAGCTCGTCAAGCATTTCGCAGAGCTTGATAACCGCCGCAACGATGAGATGCTTTTTGTCCTCGCCGTCTTTTGCGTAAACCTTGGCGGCCTTTGCTCTCACGGAATCGGCAACGCAGACCAGAACAAAATCTCCGTTCCCGTTCTTTTCATTATATATATTGGATATGCCGATACCGAGGTCGGCACCTGAGTTTTCCTTGGAAATTTTTGCACACTGAGCAACATATTCTTCCATGGATTCGTTCTGAAGTCTGTCACGCAAAGCCGAGTCGGCAACAAAAGCGTTCTGACAGCCTTCAACCGTTGAGATTGCGGAAATAAGGGGTTTTGCACAGCCCACGGGGGAGATTGCGACGGTTTTGCCGCTTGAAATAACCTTTTCAACGTGGGCTCTGAGCTTGTTTACGCCTGATTTTTTGGGTGCAGGCTGCTCAGCCGGCTGAGCTTTCTGCGGAGGCATAAACTGCGGTGCGGCAGGCTGAGGCTTTGCAAAGAGCTTTGAGAATGCCGTACCGAGACCGTTGACAAACATGAATCTGAGCAGATTTTCGTCAAGCGGAAGGAACACAACGGGATTTTCTCCGTTTCCTGTTATGAATCCCGAGAAAACGCCGTCGGGAGAGAGGATGACGGATGAATTTTCGGGAATGGCAGCCTGAAGGTCCTTTTCTCTGGGGTCAGCGGGAGCACTTGCGCCCATGGTTGTGAGAATGGATGAGTTTCTGACGATTTTTGATGAAACGGATTTTATCAAACGGAGTTTTGCTTTAAGGAAAACGGAAACGGGAGCAGCGGAGATAACCGTACTGCCCTGAGCAGCACAGCGGATTACACCCTCGGCAAAGGATGCGGCATCGCTGAAGTTGAGAGTTTCAGCAATTTCCGTATAAGCCGAAAGCTTCTGTTTAAGATAATTTGCCGACCCCTGAACCATTTCGGCATTCAGGGTGCATATACAAACCTTTCTCATATTAATCACCGTTCCTTGTTTTTTCCGTTTGATTTATCAGAAATTATTACCAGCGGGGGTCTGAAGCGAAGTTATTGGTCTTATTATTCACATCGTACCACTTCTGGGGATACTTGATGTTATCGTTGGGATATGCCCTTGAAGTGTCAACGGCAACGCTTTCGCCGTCTCTTCTGAGTCTGGCAACAACAACGAGTCTTGCATCCTCAAAGTCATAACAGCAGGTTGAAAGAGTGAGAATCTTGTCGGTGGGAAGAATGTCAACACCTGTATGATAAAGAGTTCTCTTGTTGATTTCTTCAATATACTTCTGGAATTTGCCTTCGCCTACGTCGATGAAGTTATAGGGGAAAACATAGCCGTTATCGTCTTCGGGATTTGCGTTTGAAATAAATACCGCGTATACAAACCAATCAAAATCGCCGTAGATTGTATTACACTTGATGACGGGTGCCTGCTGGAAGCCTGCTTCGATGAAGCGGTAATTTTCGAGCATACCGAAAATCAGGTCGTCATAACGCATATTGTGACCGTAGATAACGTTGTTCTTGTGAAGATTTACAAAGTCGGTCATTCTGTAATCAAAGAAGGGTACGCCGTAGGTTGTGTATTTGCCGTAGATATCCTTCTTGAGATAGTATTTGTTGTTTGTGCCCTGAGCGATGGGAAGGTTGATGTTGAGTCCTTCAATTGTAATCCAGCCTCTGAGGTCATCGTTTGCGGCATAGAGCTGAGCGTATTTTGCGAGCATACCTTCGGGGAATTCAACCTGGGGAGACTGCTGCTTGACTTCTTCTTCGATTTCTGTGGAATCGCCCTTTTCCGCGAAGTCTGCAAGCATCTGAGCATTGAGGTCCTCCGAGCCTTTCTTGAATCTCAGCGGCTCGATGAGATATGTGTTGGCAAGGATGCCGCAGCTGACGAGAATGACGATGATTGAGATTGACAGAACGATTTTTCTGATAACCTCGCCTGCGCCGCCCGGCTTCTTCTCTGCATTTTCCTCAACGGGAGCTTCCTTTGCCTTTTTGTTTTTCTTTTTCTTCTTCTTTTTGCCGTCGTCATCGGCAACGAGCTCAAGCATTTCCTCAACGGGCTGGCTGCTCATGGGAGCTGATTCATAGAGCTTGCCCGTGAGAACGGGAGC
The DNA here is from genome assembly GCA_045542715.1 of Acutalibacteraceae bacterium. Lineage (GTDB taxonomy): Bacteria > Bacillota > Clostridia > Oscillospirales > Acutalibacteraceae > CAG-177. The sequence goes on along the minus strand of JAZQLN010000048.1, from coordinate 23,139 downwards.
GTTGTTTTCTTCTTCTTCGGAAATATTCACAACGAAGCCTGACTGAGCAGGAGCCTCCTCAACGGAAGCTTCTTCTTCGCCGAGAAGATATGCAAGCTCACGGTCAAATTCCTCGGAGCCTGTGTCAATTTTGTCCGCATCAAACGATGATTCCTGAGCAGGTGCAGCAGGCATAACAGGCACTTCGGGTCTGGCGGTTGCGTACTGTCTGACAATATCGTCAACCGATAAGTCATCATATTCGGGAACTTCTCCGTTAACCGTAAAGTTTTCTTCGTCTGCGGGGATTTCTTCTGCCGTTTCGGGAGCAGCTTCGGTTTCCTCCGCGGCTTCGGGCGTGACTTCGAATTCGCTGTCATCCCACTCAAAGCTCTCTTCGCCGAACGAAACTTCTTCATAATTCTCTTCTTCATCGGGAGTATAATCCGCCGAAACAAGACGCTGAGCGTCGGCAAGACTGCCGTCAATCGTGGTTGCAATGCCCTCGTTTGATTCGATTTCGGAAAGAATGCTGCTGAATCCCATCTCGGACTCGTTTTCGGATTTAAGAGAATCAATCATGCTGAAAATGCTGTTTTTCTCAAAATCCTCGTCGGGTGCGGATGCTTCCGCCTCCGCTTCGGGACTGAAGAAGGCTTCTTCGGCAATTTCTCCGGCTTCTTCTTCATCTTCCTCGCCGTCGAGCGAGAAAACGGGGATATCCGCATCGAAATAATCCTCGGGATTCATCCAAAGCTCATCGAGCGCACTCTTGGGTTTTTCCTTTTCGGTGAGCACCGACAGAGGCTTGGGTACGATTGTTTCGGGGCCGCTGTTTATGATGTTGTCATAGAGATTTTCAAGGTCATCCGTGAGGCTTTTGTGAGAGTTTTCGATATCCTCGTGGAAGCCGTCAAAAAGAGGCGATGATGACTTTGAGTTTTCCTCAAGGAAATCACCGAGGTCGATTTCTGTTATAGCCTCATCATCGGCGATTGAACTGAGACCTTCGGGAGCCTTTTTGTTCTGATTGAAATATTTGTTATCTGCCATTTTTTAAATCCTCCGAGTTAGTGTCGCCACGCTTTAGTTTGCACTGGGTTCCCATTTTTCTGAATTCTTATAGGGATTGGTTTTTCCTTTTGCGTTATACCAGACCTGAGGTCTGCGGTAATCGGGGTTATCTTTAACAAGAGTGGGGTCGATTTCTTCGCTTTCGCCTTCGTGAAGAAGTCTGCCGACAACTACGAGTCTCGTATCGACACTCTTGCCGTAGTCATAAATACAGGTTGAAAGGGTGATTATCTTATCTGTCGGCTCAAGGGATACGCCCGTATCATAGAGCATTCTCTCCTTGACCTGCTTTATATAACCGACCATGTTGTTCTCGCCCATATCGGGATAAATGTAGTTGAACATATAGCCGTTATCGTCTTTTTTCTGAGTTGTGGAAAGGAATACGGCACAGATTTTGTAGGTATATTCCTCAGTGAGTGTTGTATATTTGATGATGGGATTTTCCTTGAAATGGTTGAGGTTTCTGAAATCATAGAGCGAACGGAACGACTGCTTGGGGATGCCGTCGGATTTGCCCGTTGTGTGGCCGTGGAAAACCATGTTGTTGGAAATTCCGTCTTTGAGACAGCGGTAATCGAGATAGATGTTACCGTAGTTTGTGTTGATTGTTTCGTATGTCAGTCTTTCGTAGAAGTCTCTTTTGAGGTAGTAGCTGTTGTCTTTGCTCTGGAGAACGGCGGTGTCAAGCTCAGTGCCGGGGATAGAGAGCCAGCCGACAAGGTTATTATTGACAGCATAGGGCTGTTTTAACTCCTCACGTATTCCTTCGGGATAGGATTCCTGCTCCTTCATATCCTTGGACATGATTTTTGCAAGATTCTGCACGGGAGCATCGGTGATAACGTCCTGCGAAAGGACAAAATCAGCCGCTTTTTCTTCAAGTTTAACGGTTTCGGGCACGGATACGAAGTTGTTGACCGCAAGTGCACCGAAAACAACCGTTACGATACCGAACACGGCACAAGCCGCAATCAAAGCCTTTTTCATTCTGATTTCCTCGCTTTCTCCTCTATATATTTTCTCGCAAGATTAAGCGCTCTCGACGCTGTCACCCAGCGATTATATTCCCTGTCATTCTTACCCGTTTCGATTTTCTCGCAGACCTGCACATCTTCAGCATCGAGGGCGATGAAGCAGAGTCCGACGGGTTTGTTTGTGCCGTCGCTTCCGGGGCCTGCAATTCCCGTGACGGAAATTCCGATATCCGCACCCGAAACACGGCGTATGCCTGCCGCCATTTCCCTTGCGGTATACTCGCTGACCGCACCGTGTTCAATCAGAGTTTCTTTCTTGACTCCGAGAACCTTTTCTTTTATGTCGTTTGAATAAGTTATTGCACCGAATTCAAAAACACTGCTTGCACCTGCAATGTCGGTTATTCTTTTGGGGATATATCCCGCAGTGCAGCTTTCGGCGGTTGCGATTGTCATTTTGTTCTCTTTGAGAAGCTCAACGACTCTTTCCTCGATGCTCTGACTGTCGATACCGTAAACATATCCGCCGAGCCTTTTCTTTATTTCTTCAAGCACGGGTCCGCAAAGCTCTTCGGCATCCTCCCTGCTGTGTGCCTTTGCGGTAACTCTTAAGAGAGCCTCTCCCTTTTTGGCATAGGGAGCAACGGTGGGGTTTTCCGCTTCAAGCAAATCGGCACAAAGCTCAGCCATTGCACTCTCGCCTATTCCCATTGTTCTCACCGTGTGGGAAACAATCGCACCGTCTGCGTATTCGGAGAGGAAATCAACAACGCTTTCCTGAAACATCGGAGCCATTTCATAGGGCGGACCGGGAAGAATCGCAACGCATTTGCCGTTTTTCTTAAGTCCCAGACCGGGTGCGGTGCCGTGGTTATTTATAAATACCGTTCCTCCGACGGGCACATATGCCTGACGCAGATTGCTTTCGGGCATATCGTAACCCTTGGAGTCAAAGTAATCCTTGATTTTCTTTGCGATGGAGTTGTCGAGGGTCAGCTCAAAGCCCATAACCTCACAGCAGACGTCTCTTGTTATGTCGTCTGCCGTAGGGCCGAGACCTCCCGTTGCGATAACGATATCGCTTCTTCCGAGAGCGGTCCTGAGAGCTGCCGCAAGTCTTTCGGCATTGTCGCCGACGGTTGTGTGGCGGAGCACGGATATGCCGAGCTTTGCAAGCTCAACAGAGAGATATCTTGAATTTGTGTTAAGAATATCGCCGAGCAGAATTTCCGTACCTACGGACAAAATCTCGCAAACTGCCATTTCCGTTTCTCCTTTTTAATGATGTTTGCCTGACGGCAATTCTTAAAGTGTAAAGTGCAAAGTGAAGGGTCTGCGACGCAATTATTATTGCTCCGCAAAAGCTGATATTATAATGGGTACGGGTGAAACCCGTCATTAACTTTGCACTTATCACTTTGAACTTTGCACTCAATAAGCGCTTATAACAACAAGTCTCGCATTCTCTGCGGCTTCGTTGACCAGCCTGTCCACTTCAAGTGCCTTTTCGCACTCCTCAACGTAGTCGAGAGTGGGTTTTGTTCTGGGATGCTTGGGGGTGAACACCGTGCAGCAGTCCTCATAGGGAAGAATCGATATATCAAAAGTTTCGATTTTTCTTGAAATCGCAACAACCTCGTCCTTATCCATGCCGATAAGGGGTCTGAATACGGGCATTTCGCAAACCGCATCCGTGCAGGCAATTGCGGGCATGGTCTGGCTTGCAACCTGACCGACGCTCTCGCCCGTTATCATTGCGCCTGCTCTTTCCCTTGCTGAAATCTTCTGGGCAACCCTCATCATCATTCTTCTCATGATAACGGTGAAGATATCTTCGGGGCAGTTATCCTTGATAAGCTCCTGAGTTTCCGTAAAAGGCACAACCCAGAGAGCGATTCTGCCCGAATACTTGCTCACCTGCTTCAGGAGAGAATGAACCTTCTGCTCTGCTCTTTCGCTGGTGTAGGGGGGTGATGCAAAATGAACGGCGATGAGCTCAAGACCTCTTTTTGCCATCATGTAAGCGGCAACGGGGCTGTCGATACCGCCCGAAATAAGGACCGATGCCCTGCCTGCGGAGCCTGTGGGCATACCGCCCGCACCCTTGATCTGCTTGCCGTGGATATATGCCTTTGTGTCTCTGATTTCAACGGTCACAACCATATCGGGGTTATGAACGTCAACAACGAGATGAGGGAACTTTCTTAAGAGATATCCGCCTGTTTCCCTGCAGATTTCGGGGGAATTGAGGGGGAATTTTTTATCGGAACGCTTTGCCTCAACCTTGAAGCTTCTGATTCCGAGAAGCTGGGGAGCCAGGTATTCTTCGGCACTTCTCAGAATTGTTTCCATATCCTTTTCAACGGCAGCGGCTCTTGAAAAGCCTGCGATGCCGAAGATTTTCTTCATTCTTTCAACAGCTTCGTCGAGGTCAGCGTTATCGTCAACAGGCTCTGCAACGATTGTTGACTGCGAGATTGTGAAGTTGAATTTTCCTGCGGAGTCGAGTCTGCGTCTCATGTTCTTTACGAGCATATCCTCAAAGGTTCTTCTGTTGAGACCCTTGAGCGCAAGCTCGCCGTTTTTTATAAGAATGATTTCTTTCATTTTTTTCTCCTATTTAACTGCTCTTATAACCTTTTTTCCGTCTGCGATGCCCGTTATGAGAGCATCGATTTCCTGAACGGTTGTAAATCTTGAAAAACTGATTCTCAGCGGACTGTCCAGACGTTTTTTATCAAGACCCATCTGCACGAGAACACGGCTCTTTTTTCCTTTTGAACAGGCTGAACCGCTTGAAACGCAGATTCCTCTGTCGGAAAGAAAGTTGAGCATTGGCTCGGATTTTATTCCGATAACCGAAACGTTCGTGACATAAGGCAGAGCGTCTGACGGGGAATTGATTTCGATTCCGTCAAGCTCATTGAGTCTTGAAATCATATAGTCACGGAGCATGGTTATGTGTTCAAGCTCTTTTTGGGGATCGGGTAAAGCTCTTGCCGCCGCCGCAAAGCCTGCGATTGCGGGCATTGCCTCTGTTCCGGGTCTGATCGAAACTCCGTTCTGCTGCTCCTGCTCACCGCCGAAGGTAACGGGTTTAATCTTAACACCCTTGCGGATGTAGATTGCTCCGACACCTTTCGGACCGTGGATTTTATGGGAGCTTATTGTCATAAGGTCAACGCCGAGAGAAGCGGGCTTTATCGGCATTTTTCCGAATGCCTGAACGGCATCGCAGTGGATGAGTGCGGGCGAACGAGCCATCATTGCGGCTCTTTTTGCCGCCTGAACGGGCAGCACTGTTCCCACCTCGTTGTTGACCATCATCATTGAAATAAGAATTGTGTTCTGATTGACTGCGGAATAAAGCTCTTTTTCATTTATTCTGCCGTAGCCGTCAACCCTGAGACGGATAACCTCAAAGCCTTCGGCTTCAAGCTTTGTGAGAGTTTCGTCAACGCTGGGATGCTCAACGGAGGTTGAAACAATGCGTCTGCCGAAACGCCGCATCTGATATGCCGCACCTCTTAAGGCAAGGTTGTTGCTTTCCGTTCCGCCCGATGTGAAGAAAATTTCTTCGGGAGAACACGAAAGAACTTTTGCAACAGACTCCCTTGAAGAATCGAGAAGCTCCTTTGCGATATTGCCCTGACGGTGAAGAGAAGAGGGGTTGCCCCAGCAGCGAGTCATCGCGTCTGCAACCGCATTAACCGCTTCACAGCACGGCGCTGTTGTTGCACTGTTATCGAAATATGCATCCATCAAATCAACTTCTTCCCTGTCGGCACTACACCCATTTTAATAATCATATTTAAAACATTATACACCATTTTCCCCTCGCTTGCAATATTTTTTTATTATTAATATATTATATATAATATACTAAGGGGGTCTGACGGGTACAAAAACACAATCTGTTGTGTGCGGTTTCATCCCAACAACATTATATGCAAAAAAATTTTTTGGGATAAAACTGATTATAATTAACAATCAGGAGTGAAAATGAAGAATTTCCGACGGATAACAATAGATACTTTGCGGATTTTTCATTTTATTTTACAAAATCAAAATTAATAAACTTGCTGATATTTGTTAACAGTTTTAAAAAATTCGGGTAATATAATTCAAATTGAAATTTTTGCTTTGATATGATAAAATATGAATATATTTGCTTTGCTGCAGTGTTTACAGGCTGTATTATACAATCGGCTATAGGCGGAGTCTGTCCGAAATGCCGCAACACATCATGCACCAAGGGCAAACATCATTTTCGGGGAGGTGAATCCATGTCAGAACCGATTATCAAAAAACAGTATAAATTTCAGCAGATAACCGTTATGGCTCTCATGACGGCATTTCAGCTTATCTGTGCCGCCTGTGTGCTCTGCAGACAGGAGGAGCTGAGCCTCACAATGGTCTACATTTTTTTCGGGTATATTGCCGCTGAATGGATTTATATGCTCCTCGGCGTGCTTGTTACGGGCAACGACTACTTCGAGCTTGAGGCAATCGCCTTTTTCCTTTCCGGAATCGGACTGACGGTCTGTGCAAGCTTCAGCGAAAGCTACGCAATAAAACAGCTCATTGCAATCGGTATCGGGCTTGCGGTTTATCTGATTATGCTTCTGCTGATAAAGGATGTTCACGTTGCGAATTTCCTGCGGTATCCGGCAGCCGTCGGAGCAATTCTCGTGCTTGCGGCTAATCTTCTGCTGGCAAAAACAACAAACGGCACCCTCAACTGGATTGACCTCGGATTTTTCTCAATTCAGCCGTCGGAGCTTGTCAAAATCGCATTTATCTGGGTCGGTGCGGCATCGCTCGATAAGCTGCTTTCCGCAACGAGCCTCACAAAATACATAATTTTCTCATTGGGATGCATCGGTGCGCTTTTCCTCATGAGGGATTTCGGCACGGCTCTGATTTTCTTTTTCACCTTTATTCTTATTGCATTTTTACGCTCGGGAGATGTGCGTACCATTGCTCTCATCTGCACCGTTGCCCTCATGGGTGCGGCTCTGATAATCTACTTCAAACCCTATGTGGCAAACCGTTTTTCGGCTTACCGCCATGTGTGGGATTTCATCGACACAACGGGATATCAGCAGACGAGAGTGCTGATTTATTCCGCAAGCGGCGGACTTTTCGGGCTCGGCATCGGCGAAGGATATCTGCGTAATGTCTATGCGGCATCAACCGACCTTGTTTTCGGTCTCATCTGCGAAGAAATGGGTCTGCTGCTCGGCATTGCGGTGCTTCTGAGCTTCGCGGTCATTGCTTTTTTTGCGGTTAAATCCGCAAAACAGGCACCCTCGGCATTCTATGCGATTGCCGCTGTTGCGGCGGCCGGAATGCTCCTTTTCCAGCTTTCACTCAACGTTTTCGGCATAACGGATTTGCTTCCGCTGACGGGCGTAACTCTGCCTTTTGTCAGTCGGGGCGGCTCGAGTATGCTCTGCTCATGGGGTCTGCTTGCATTCATCCGTGCGGCAGGTGCACCGTTTACACCGCCGAAACCCGATATCGAAGTCAAAAAACGTCTCCCACCCAACCCTCCGACGGTCAATCCGCCGAAGGTTAAGGCGAAAGGAGGCAGGTCATGAGAGTAACATCAAGGCGTGCGGCAGTTATTTATGTGCTTATTCTCGCATTCATTGCAGGGGTCGGAATTTTCGTCGGCAGTCTGATGATTAACGGCTCGGAATGGGCATCACACAAGGCTAACAGACACATCTATTCGGGCGGTCAGATTATCAACGCAGGCACGATTTATGACTGCAACGGCGTTGAGCTTGCAAAAAGCTCGGATAATGAAAGAGTTTTTGCGGATAATGCCGACCTGAGGAGAAGCGTTCTCCATGTAGTGGGCGACACGGCAGGCTACATCTCAACGGGCACTCATTATTTTTACCGTGACGTGCTTTCGGGATACAGCAGAATCGAGGGTATCTATAACCTCAGGCAAAGCGGAACCGGTACGGATATCACCCTCAACATTGACAGCGAGGCAAATAGAATCGCATATAAGGCATTGGGTGAATATAACGGTGCCGTTGCGGTTTATAATTATAAAACGGGCAAGCTTCTCTGCAGCGTTTCAAAGCCGACATATGATATCAACAACAGACCCGATGACCTGCTGACCAACGAAAAATATGAGGCTGTTTTTCTGGATAAGGTGATTTCGGGTGTCTATACACCGGGTTCGATTATGAAAATCGTGACCGCTGCCTGTGCAATCGAAAATATTCCCGATATTTATTCACGCACCTTTGAATGTGACGGTGAATACGAAACGGGAGACGGCACGGTTATCTGCAACGGAGTGCATAATGAAGTTGATTTCAGGAAAGCGATGAACGAATCCTGCAACTGTGCGTTTGCGGAGATTTCCATTGAACTCGGTGCTGAAAAACTCAAGGCATCGGCGGAATCCATGGGCTTCAACACTCAGCTTTTTGCCAAGGAAATCCGCCTTGCAAAGAGCACATTTTCTCCTGACACACAGAGCAAGGCGGAGCTTGGCTGGGCGGGCATCGGACAGTCAACAACCCTTGTCAACCCCTCGCATTTTCTTGCGATTATGGGAGCAATCGCCAACGGCGGCACGGGTTACGCACCCGACAGAATACGTTCGACGGGTACGGTTTCGCAGATAGTCGGCAGGACAAACGAGGCAATAATAAAAATAAACCCCGACACGGCGGCGAAGCTTCAGGAGCTTCTGCGCTCGAATGTCGAGGATAAATACGGCGATTGGAAATTTGAAAACCTTGAAATGTGCGGCAAAACGGGAACGGCACAGATTGACGGCGAAAAGAGCCATTCGTGGTTTGTGGGATATTCTCAGAGAGAGGATTTGCCGCTTGCCGTTGTCTGCATTGCCGAAAACGGCGGCTACGGCTCAGGCGTCGCATCCAAGGTTTCGGATAAGGTTATGCAGTATTTTCTGGAAAATTCGTAATTAAGGGTCTGCGACGCAATCATATATTGCTCCGCAAAAGCTGATTTCGGGGTTGCCGCAATTTATAATCGGGCACGGGTGAAACCCGTCGTTCACTTTGCACTTATCACTTTGAACTTTGCACTAAAAAGACCTCCTATGGCATTGCCACGGGAGGTCTTTCGATATTAGTTGTTTTCTCTTCTCTGACGTCCGCCTCTGTCGCCCTTGAAATCCTTTCTGGGCTTTCTGGGAGCATCTGATACTGTGTTTTCGGGAACAAGTCCTTCAACCTCGATAAGTGCCTCACGGCGTGAGAAGTTGAGTCTGCCCTGGTCGTCCTTGGGAAGCACCTTAACGATAACTTCGTCGCCAACGTTAACTGCATCTTCAACCTTTTCTGTTCTCTTTACGTCGAGCTGGCTGATGTGAACCATGCCTTCCTTACCGGGAGCAATTTCAACAAATGCACCGAAGCTCATAAGACGTGTTACGATGCCCTTGTAGATTGCACCGACCTCGGGATCGTTTGCAATTGTTTCAACGATTGAGATTGCTCTGCGTGCATCGTCGATGCTTGTTGATGAAACGAAGATGTTACCGTCTTCCTGAACATCAATCTTACAGTTGCATTCTGCACAGATCTTCTGGATAACCTTGCCCTGCTTACCGATAACGTCGCCGATCTTTTCGGGGTCAATCTTTGTTGTAAGCATCTTGGGAGCCCACTTTGAAAGCTCTGCTCTGGGTTCGGAGATAACGGGAAGCATGATTTCGTCAAGAATATAGCATCTTGCTGTATAAGTCTTGTCAAGAGCTTCTCTGATGATTGCGGGAGTGAGACCGTGTACCTTGAGGTCCATCTGGATTGATGTGATACCCTTCTTTGTACCTGCAACCTTGAAGTCCATGTCGCCGAAGAAGTCTTCAAGACCCTGGATATCAACCATTGTCATGAATCTGTCGCCTTCGGTGATAAGACCGCATGAAATACCTGCAACGGGTGCCTTGATGGGAACACCTGCTGCCATAAGTGAAAGTGTTGAACCGCAGACTGAACCCTGTGAGGTTGAGCCGTTTGATGAAAGAACTTCGGAAACAACACGGATTGTGTAGGGGAATTCCTCAACTGAGGGAAGAACGGGAACGAGTGAACGCTCTGCGAGTGCACCGTGGCCGATTTCACGTCTGCCGGGACCTCTTGAGGGCTTTGTTTCGCCGACTGAGTATGAGGGGAAGTTGTAGTGGTGCATATATCTCTTTGATTCTTCTTCATCAAGACCGTCAAGGAGCTGAGCGTCGCTCATGGGTCCGAGGGTTGTGATTGAAAGAACCTGAGTCTGACCTCTTGTGAACATACCTGAACCGTGAACTCTGTCAAGAAGGTCAACCTGTGCGTTGAGGGGACGGATTTCGTTGATACCTCTGCCGTCAACACGCTTGCCGTCGTCAAGAAGCCAACGGCGTACTACATACTTCTGAACCTTGTAGAGGCATTCTTCGATTTTTACTTCCATGTCGGGGTAAATTTCGTCGAACTTCTCGTGAACCTTATCGTAAACGGGCTTAAGACGCTCGTCACGGATTCTCTTATCGTCTGTATCGAGAGCAAAACGGATATCTTCGATTGCGAAATCCTTGATTGCTTCGTACATTTCGGGATCGGGATCGTTTGAGGGGAAATCAACCTTCTCTTTGCCGCATTCAGCCTTGATCTGATTGATGAACTCAACGATTCTCTGGTTTTCCTTGTGAGCAAACATGATACCGTCATACATATCATCGTTTGAAACTTCGTTTGCACCTGCTTCAATCATGGCAACAAGCTCGCTTGTTGAAGCAACGGTAACGTACATTTCGCTCTTTGCTCTCTGCTCAAGAGTGGGGTTGATGACATACTGACCGTCAACAAGACCTACAACAACGCCTGAGATGGGGCCTTCCCAGGGAATTTCTGAGATTGAGATAGCGATTGAAACGCCGAGCATGGCAGCGATTTCGGGCTGGCAGTCGGGGTCAACGGACATAACTGTTGCAACAACGCCGACATCGTTTCTCATATCCTTGGGGAAAAGGGGTCTGATGGGTCTGTCGATAACACGTGAAGCAAGAGTAGCCTTTTCGCTTGCCTTGCCTTCACGGCGCTGGAATGAGCCGGGAATTCTGCCCACTGAGTAGAGCTTCTCTTCGTAGTCAACCGAAAGAGGGAAGAAGTCAACGCCCTCTCTGGGTTTTGCAGCCATGGTAGCTGTGCAGAGCACGTTGGTTTCGCCGTAGCGTACAAGACATGCACCGCCTGCAAGCTGAGCCATTTTGCCTACTTCAACAACAAAAGGTCTGCCTGCGATTTCTGTTTCGTAAATTCTGAAAGCTTCGAAAAACATATTAGTACCTCTCTGTAAAAAATTTATTTCCACAGGCGGCACGGTTTAGCAATAAATCCAACCTCTGAATAATTCGTAATGCTCAATTCGAAATTCGCAATTAAGGGTCGCTTCGCTCCGATTGTATGTTGCTCCGCAAAAACTGACTGTTAAGGGATACATTAATTACGCATTGCGATTTCATAATTACTCAGAAGCTCGATTTACCGCTAAAACCGGATTCAGCCGCCTGAAAGATTCAATGCTTTAGCACTGTGCCGAATTAGTAATTTAACGGATTAACCTGCCGAAAAACGAGACAAAGCAGGCAAGAATATGAAGTTCCTGCCTGCTCTTTTGCTGAAATTATTTACGGATACCGAGTCTTGCAATGATTGAACGGTAACGCTCAATGTCAACCTTCTGAAGGTATGCAAGAAGGTTTCTTCTGTGACCAACCATCATAAGGAGACCTCTTCTTGAGTGATGGTCCTTCTTATGAACTTTGAGATGCTCAGTGAGGTCGTTGATTCTCTTTGTGAGAACAGCGATCTGAACTTCGGGTGAACCTGTGTCACCTTCGTGGAGAGCATATTCCTGCATGATTGCGGTCTTTTCTGCCTGTGTCATTGTTTTTCACCTCATTAAAATATTTGCCTCTGCACCCAGAATGCGGCAGGTGATTACCTCGGAGAGGTTTACTCCGCAACCCGAGTAGCGGGCATTCGCAAATGGGATTATATCACAACAAAATCTGTTTGTAAAGACTTTTTTGAAATTTATTTCGATGCCCGATTTACGCCGTCTGCATAGAATGATTATGGGAGTAATTTTCCCGAAAAACAAGGCGGCTGCTGTCAGCAGGTGGCAGGAATGCCCGTGGGGAGCCGGGTGACACATGGCAGCCGCCATCATATATACAATTCGTAATGCGTGATTAATTATTAGTGCAAAGTGAATGACGGGTTTCATCCGTACCCGATTATAAATTGCGACAACCCCGTAATCAGTTTTTGCGGAGCAATATATAATTGTGTCGCAGACCCTTGACTTTGCACTTTGAACTTTGCTCTTTGCACTTTAATCGCGGATTTTGTTCATAGCCTTCAGGGGGTCAACGGTTTCGCCGTTGATGAGGATTTCAAAATGAAGATGGTCTTCGTCGCTGATTTCAACGGGGATATGCCCGAGAGTGCCTATTTTCTCGCCTTTTACGACCTGCGTGCCTTCGGGCAGGCAGGTTGCGTTTTTCATTCCGCAGTAGCGTGCCGTCATGCCGTTTCCGTGGTCGATTTCAACAACCGTACCCCAGAAAACATCGTCATAAACCCCGGTTATTTTTCCGTCGGCAACAGCGCTCACATCGTTGCCTGCACTGCCCCCGAAATCAACGCCGTTATGCACTCTCCAGTCGCCCATGGTTTTGGATTCGACCATTTCACCGTTGCTGAAATCCTTGATGACATCCGACCCCATAGGCAGGTTGAAATTGCCCGAAAACGGTTTGTTTTCAGTGGTTGTCACGGTTGTTGTTTCGTTTCTTTCATCGGCAATTCCGCTGATTCCGATGTTTGCGTTGTCGGTGATACGGGGCTGTATTTCCTCGCTCCATTCAACGGTTACACGGCTGAATTCAGGCACGGTATCCTCATCGGTACCGCCTGCAAGAAAGCCGGTAACAGTGCCGATTCCCACCGCAACAAGGCACACAAACAGGGCAAGATAGATGTTGGGATGCTTTTTTATTCTTCTTTTCATTACTTATTGACCTCTTTCAATTTTTCGTGATTTGCACGGGACAACGCGGAGGTCGTCCCCTACGGAAATTTACATTCATATTGTCGGCAGTTTGTTTCAATTTTATTCCACGGAACGAATTGCGAAAAAAATTTACCTTTTCTGCGTGATTTTTTGAAATTTCCTCTTGATACTTGACGCATTTTCTGTAATAATAATAGGGTATATTTATAAATAACGGCAGGTGTATGACTTGGATTACAAAAAACTTGCGGAGCTTCTGTTTCCTCAGATAGACAAAACTCCCGACTACTATGAAAATCTTTATCCCGAAAGAAATCTTCCCGAGGGTGCAAGGGTAACAAGATTTGCTCCTTCTCCGACGGGTTATCTCCATATCGGCGGACTTTTCGGCGCTCTTGTTGACGTGCTTACCGCACAGGCTACAAACGGCGTTGCATATCTGCGTATTGAGGACACCGACAAAAAGCGTGAAATCGATGACGGTGTTTCCGCAATCATCAGCGGATTTGATTATTTCGGCGTTGAATTCAATGAAGGCGTAACAGGCTTCGGCACCGAAAAGGGTGCTTACGGTCCTTACACTCAGAGCCAACGTGCGGAAATCTATCAGACAATCGGCAAGAGCCTTGTTGAAAAGGGTCTTGCATATCCCTGCTTCTGCACTGCGGACGAGCTTACCGCCATCCGTGAGGAGCAGACAAAGGGCGATGCTCTTATCTGGGGTTATTTCGGAAAATGGGCAAAGTGCCGTGACCTCAGCTATGAGGAAATCGAAAAGAATATCGCTGACGGCAAGCCCTGGGTGCTCAGACTGCGTTCAGGCAACAGCGGTGAAAAGAAAATCATCTTTGACGATGTTATCAGAGGCAAAATCGAGATGCCCGAAAACATAATCGACGAGGTTCTTCTTAAGTCCGACGGCATTCCCACATATCATTTCGCACACGCCTGCGACGACCATTTTATGAGAACAACCCATGTTATCCGCGGCGAGGAATGGATTTCATCCGTACCCAAGCATATTGAGCTTTTCAAGGCTTGCGGATATAAAGTTCCCAAATATGCACACACTCCTCAGGTTCTCAAAATCGATGAAGAAAGCGGCGACAAGAGAAAGCTTTCAAAGAGAAAGGACCCCGAAGCGGCAGTCGGCTACTTCGTGGAGGGCGGCTTCCCCAAGGAGAGCGTGCTTGAATATCTTCTGACTCTCATCAACTCAAACTTTGAGGACTGGAGAAAGGCAAATCCCAAGGAGGATATCTCAAAATTCCCCTTCAATCTCAAGAAGATGAGTGCAAGCGGCTGCCTTTTCGACCTTGTCAAGCTCAACGACGTAAGCAAGAATGTTATTTCGGTTATGACCGCACAGCAGGTTTACGATAACGTTGCCGCATGGTCAAAGGTATATGACCCCGAATTCAACGCAATCTTCACCGCAGACCCCGGATTCTCAACGGCTGTTGTGAATATCGACAGAGAAAATCCCAAGCCCCGCAAGGATATCGCAAAATGGAGCGAAGTCAGGGATTATGTTTCATATTTTTACAATTCAATCTACACCGCAGACTACACTCTGCCCGAAAACATTTCAAAGGCGGATGCTGCGGCAATAGTTGAGAAATACATGAACGAATTCTCGCTTGCAGACGACAAAGACCAATGGTTTGCAGGAATCAAGGATATGTGCGAGCCTCTCGGATTCACACCCAACGTCAAGGAATTCAAGAAGAATCCCGATGCCTTCAAGGGTCACGTCGGCGATGTTTCAACGGTTATCCGTATTGCTCTCACATCAAGAAGAAACACTCCCGACCTTTATTCAATCATGCAGCTTCTCGGCGAGGATGAAATAAAGGCAAGACTTGCGGATGCTTTGAAGAATTTTGCGGAATAATTTTTAGTGCAAAATGCAAAGAGCAAAGTGCAAAGAGAAGGGTCGCTACGCTCCGAATCTTAATATTGTAATGGGTACGGGTGAAACCCGTCATTCACTTTGCACTTATCACTTTGAACTTTGCACTTACACAGAAAGGATGTATTACAATGGACGAAATCAAAACCAATTCCAATTTTATATATGACTTCATCGACGAAGATCTTGCAAACGGTGTCAACACCAGAGTTCAGACCCGTTTCCCGCCCGAACCCAACGGATATCTTCATATCGGTCACGCAAAGGCTATAACAATCGACTTTGTAACCGCTCAGAAGTACGGCGGTATCTGCAATCTCCGTCTTGACGATACCAACCCCTCAAAGGAAGATGTTGAGTACGTTGACGCAATCAAAGAGGATATCGAATGGCTCGGCTTCAAGTGGAACGATGTTTACTATGCATCAAGCTACTTCGATTTCATCTATGAATGTGCAATCAAGCTCATCAAGAAGGGTAAGGCATATGTATGCGACCTCACCGCCGATGAAATCAGAGAATACAGAGGAACTCTCACCGAACCCGGCAAGGAAAGTCCCTACCGTAACCGTTCGGTTGAAGAGAACCTTGACCTTTTTGCACGCATGACTGCAGGCGAATTTGCAAACGGCGAAAAAACTCTCCGTGCAAAGATTGATATGTCGTCGCCCAACATCAATATGCGTGACCCCGTTATCTACAGAATTGCTCATGTAACACATCATCAGACAGGCGATAAGTGGTGCGTTTATCCCATGTATGACTTTGCTCATCCTCTTTCGGATGCAAGAGAAAACGTAACCTATTCGCTCTGCTCTCTCGAATTTGAAAACCACAGACCTCTTTATGACTGGTTCATCAACGAAATCGGCTTTGAAGAGCCTCCCAGACAGATTGAGTTTGCCCGTCTTAACCTCAACTACTGCGTAACAAGCAAGAGATACAATCTTGAAATGGTTCAGAAGGGCATCGTTGACGGCTGGGATGACCCCAGAATGATTACCCTCTGCGGCATGAGAAGAAGAGGCTATCCCTCGGCAGCGGTGCGTGAATTCATCAACCGTATCGGCGTTTCAAAGGCAGACAGCGTTGTTGACTACGGTCTCATCGAGGCTTGCGTAAGAGATAACCTCAACGAAAACGCTCCCAGAACAATGGCTGTTATCAGACCCCTCAAGGTTGTTATCGATAACTACCCCGACGGTCAGACAGAGGCACTCGAGGTTGAAATCAATCCTCTCAAGCCCGAACTCGGCAACAGAACCGTTAATTTCTCAAAGGAAATTTTCGTTGAGCGTGAGGACTTCATGATTGAGCCTCCCAAGAAGTATTTCAGACTTTTCCCCGGCAACGAAGTGCGTCTCAAGGGTGCATATCTCGTAACCTGCAACAGCTGGGAAACCGACGAAAACGGCAACGTAACCTGCGTACACTGCACCTATGACCCCGAAACCAGAGGCGGCGATGCTCCCGACGGAAGAAAGGTAAAGGGAACAATCCACTGGGTAAGCGCATCCGATGCAGTGCCCTGCGAAATCCGTCTTTATGACCGGCTTTTCGCTGCCGAAAATCCCTTTGCTGACGGCAAGGAGAATTACCTCAATCACCTCAACCCCAATTCACTTGAAATAATCGAAAACTGCCTTGTTGACGGCGGCCTCAAAGATGTAAAAGCAGGTGACACATTCCAGTTCATGCGTCACGGATACTTCTGCGTTGATAAGAATTCAACCGAAGACAAGCTTGTTTTCAACAGAACGGTTGACCTCAAATCATCCTGGAAATAAGAAAGGATTTTTCAAATGAAATATGTTTTTCGTATCGTAAATGCCCTGCTTGCGGCGGCGGTTTTTCCTGCGGTTGTTTTTCTTGAGTTCATTCTCTTCAGAGTTTCAACAACTCTTTTCGAAGCCGGTCTTGAAGAAACAATCACCATCAAATTCATCATCGACGTTATAACAGGCAAGGAAGAAATGTGGCACAACCTCATTTTCTCGGGCGGCGGCGGATTTGTTTTCCCCGAAGCGCTTGAACCCTATAAGGCAAAGCTCATCGCGGTTGTTGTTCTTTTCGGCGTTGCTCTTGTTGCGGCTCTGTTTATCTTTATATGGTCAATTTTCAGCAACAAGCGTATTCCCCTGCTCGTTGCCGGCGGTATCGGCATTGCGTCAACAATCTCCATGACAGCCGTTTTCAACTCCGTTGCAGCTCTCTTCATGGACGGCACCATCAATGTTGTCGAGCTTTTCACATCAAACTGGATTGTTTCCCTGCTCGGCGAAATAATTGTTGTTGACTACCTCGGATTTGCAGGCTTCCACAATGCGATTATATTCCTCTTTGTGGGTATAATAGTATGGACTCTTGCATTCTATCTTGTTGAGCTTGGCGAGCCCGAAGAAGAAAAGGCTAAGGAAAAGGTAAAGAAGAAATGAAAAGGATAATTCTGCTTCTTGCGGCGTTAATCACGGTGCTCTGCACTGCCTGCTCATCCTCGGATACGGGTCTTGTTGAGCAGAGTCCCGAAACACTTCTTCAGATGGATGTTATTTCGTCTTTCGGAATTTCTCAGAAGGAAAACAGAATCGTTGCCTATAAAGGTGAAAACGAGTATGTTGAATATGTTGTTGCCATGTATGACGGCAATAAAAAAGTCAGCGAAAAAACATATTGGTTTTATAACAGCGATTATGCATACGAGAATTTCAAGGAAGAAAATGCCGACAGCAAAACTATAACATTCTTTGACGATGCACGCTACGGTGTCAGGGATTCGAGCATAGGAAATTCGGGCACTTATGACGGCGACTATATGCTCATCGGCAAGAATTACGAATTCAGATAATGGATGAATAACTCTCCGGAAAACGGTTATGCTAAACGCAAACAGAACAAAGGAGAGTTATTATGAAAAAAATAACTGCTGTGGCGTTATCCGTGCTTATTTTCGCCTGCCTTTTTGCGGGATGCGGCGGCACGGAAGACGGCAAGGTTACCGACACAACCGATAACAATCCCGTTATCACAACGGATAACATGACAAACAGTTTTGAGGACGGCTCGGTTTCGGACACAACAAACAACACCGTTACCCTCATGCCCGATTCTTCATCAACCACAATGTAAACAGAAAAACCGACGGATTTCCGCCGGTTTTTTGATTTGGAGAAATTATGAACAACGAAGATAAACTCCTGATTTCAAAAATTGAAGACAAGGTACGCCGATGCAGCGAAAATTCGATGATAACGAGCACGGATTTTCTTGATATGCACCAGAAATCCGTGGCGGCATCTCTGCGTTTGCCGTATCCCGATGTAAGAATGGTTTTCTACGGGGGTTTTGACGGTGCGGAGCGTACGGTTGCGGTATTTCTGCCGGATTACATAGAGGGTGAGCTTGCGGCTCACTTTTCTGCCGTGCCCGAGGACGACCCTATTACGGTAATCGAGCTGACAAAGGATAAGTTTTCGCCTGCACTCAGCCACCGTGATTATCTCGGTGCACTGATGGGTCTCGGAATCCGCCGTGAGATGACGGGTGATATTATTGTTTCCGAAAACGGATGCAGAATGGCGGTGCTTTCGAAGATGGCACCCTTTATTCTCGAAAATCTCGGCAAGGCGGGCAGGGGTACGCTCAAGGGCAGAATTCTTGCACCCTCCGAGGTTGGAGAGGGCACAAAGGCTGCGGGAATTCCCGACAGCTTCACGATTTCGTCGATGCGTCTTGACAGTGTTGTGAAGAATGCATTCAGCGTTTCGCGGGGAGTTGCCGCCGAAGCGATTGAGGGCGGAATTGTTTTCGTCAATGATATCGAATGCGTAAAACCCGACAGAAAAATCGTTCCGGGCGACAAAATCGTATTCCGCCGCAAGGGCAGAATCATTGTCGGAGACTGCTCCGGCATATCAAAAAAAGGCAGGGTTATCGTAAATATAATAAAGTTTACATAACATCCCTTTATTCATCCCATTCAGCCTGCGTTCATACCCTGTACTCATTCTGAGCTGCGGAGTGATTGCTATGTTTGAGAATATAAAAATTTCCCCGATTCTCGCTGAATCGGGGATAAATTTATTTTAAAGGTTTTTCTTCATCGGATAAACCGAGAATGTAGTCAGCGGAAACATTATAAAAAAGAGCCAGACGCTTTAATTTTTCGCCGCTGATATCCGCTTTGCCTGTTTCAATTTTGCTGTATTGCTGTTGGGTTGTATTGATAACCGCTGCAATTTCAGATTGAGTGAAATCACGGTCCTCTCTTAAATCTCTGATTCTGTTCATAAAATCTACTCCTTTCTTTTATTATAGTTTACATCTGACAGGTGTAGTGAGGTTAAACAGAATAATATCTGTTGTTTATTATCTATTCAATATTCTCTATTATCTGAAAAAATTCCCCGATTCATCGTGAATCGGGGATGATTTTTTACTTGTAGTCTTTCATGTATTCGCCGTGGGCTTCGATGAGTTCGTCAACCATTGCCTTGATTTCGTCAATCGAAAGCTCTGCTGCGGTGTGGGGTTCAAGCATCGCAGCCATGTAGATGTCCTCTCTCTTCTTTGTGATTGCGGCGTTGATGGTGAGAAGCTGAGCGTTGATGTTTGTCTGGTTCATTGCGGCAAGCTGTACGGGAAGTCTGCCCACATGGCAGGGATGAATTCCGTTGCCGTCGATAAGGCAGGGAACTTCTACGCAGGCATCCGAAGGAAGGTTTTCGATAAGTCCCGTGTTGAGCACGTTACCGCCGATTTTGTAGGGATTGCCCGTAACAAGAGCTTCCATGATGTATGATGCATATTCGCCCGAACGCTCGTGAGTGATTTTGCCGTCGTTGAGGATGTTTTCTTTTTCCGCTTTCCAGCCTGCAATCTGATTGATGCAGCGGCGGGGGTATTCGTCAAGAGGAATGTTGTATCTGTCAATGAGTTCGGGATACTTCGACTTGATGTAGAAGCAGTTGTATTCAGCGTTGTGTTCGCTGGATTCTGTGCAGTAGTAGCCGAAATTCTTGATGTATTCGTATCTTACCATGTCATGATGCTTTTCGTTTGCATTCTTCTCTGCGGCACGGCGACGGATTTCGGGATAGAGGTCGTTGCCGTCTTTATCCTGAATTTCAAGCAGCCAGCCCATGTGGTTAATGCCTGCGATAAGCTCTTTTCTGCCCTCAAGCTTGTCTTCCATGCCGAGATTTTTGAGCAGATCTCTTGAACAGCTCTGAACACTGTGGCAAAGACCGATTGTCTTGACCTTGGTGTATCTCTGCATATAGCCTGTAAGGATTGACATGGGATTTGTGTAGTTGAGGAACCATGCGTCGGGACAAACCTCTTCCATATCGTCTGCAAAATCCTTGAGAACGGGGATTGTTCTCAGACCTCTCATGATACCGCCGATGCCGAGAGTGTCGGCGATTGTCTGACGCAGACCGTATTTCTTGGGAACTTCAAAGTCGATGATTGTGCAGGGGTCATAAAGGCCGACCTGGATTGCGTTGACAACGAAGTTTGCACCTCTGAGAGCATCTTTCCTGTTCTCAACTCCGCAGTATTTTTCAATATTACAGCGGTTTTCGTTGATGTTTTTATTGAGTGCACTGAGGATTATGTAGCTGTCTTCGAGTCTTTCGGCATCGATATCGTAAAGGGCGATTGTGCTGTCGCGAAGAGCAGGAGTGCACATACAGTCTCCGATAACGTTACGCACAAAAACGGTGCTTCCTGCACCCATGAATGTAATTTTCATAAAAATTTCTCCTTTTGGTGAGGTTTCAGAGTGAAGAGATTCGAACTAAATACGCCGTAAAGGTCGGATTTACGATCCATCGAAGCGTTTTTTTCTTTGACATACGCTCGTATGCCTGCAGAAAAGAAACACTCCGCTGAATCAAAACTGCGACCTTTTCGGTGCTTCGCAGTTTTGAAAGAGCAGATTTTTGTCACAGCAAGGCAAAAATCTGCACGGAATACGAGGCTATTTCAAAGATTTTTAACGACGCTGTGGCGGAAATATGCCTTTCAAAACCGTATGGAGTTCGAATCTCTTCACTCTGCATTCAATATAACACAGCAAAAGCCTATTTACAATATATAAATGTATATAAATTTGACGATTTTGATAAAAAAAACAAAAAAATAAAAATTTTTTTATTTTTGTTGCAACAATTTTGAAACATCGCAACACTTATATATCGAGAGGACAAAATATAAGACGGTAGAAGATGTGGGAAAGACCTCACACAACGCACGCCGACCCTCTCTCCTGCTCAATGTGTAAGTCGGCGTGCAAAACTAAAAAACGGAGGGTAAAAAAATGTTAGTATTCGCAGCAATCGTAATGGGACTCACGGTTTCAACAGTAGTGCTTATGGCAAAGGATGACACAGTAATCGCTTAATACTTAATCAGGGGGAAACAAAAATGACAGCTTTAATCATCACATCGGCATTCTTCGCATTAACAACCGCATTTTCGGCAGTTGCAGTCTGCACGGCTAAGGTAATGTGATTTATGAAAAAAGATGATATCTGAAAACGGCTTGAACAATCTGTTTGAGCCGTTTTTTATATGCCCCCAACAATCATAAATTACAAATAACACGTCAAATTTTACAAATTACACATCAAATGTAATTTTCGTGTTACTATGCAGATGTAATCAAACAACACAGGGTTCTGAAACGGAGGATTTGAAATGTTAGTTATTGCATCTGCATTTTTTATGTCAACAACAGCTTTGACAATTGCGGCATTCTGCATGGCACAGGTTATGTGATTTCAGCAGGAAAATCCTGATGAAATATAAAACAAGGGGACAAAAATAAATAGAGGAGGACAAAACATAATGACATAGCAAAAAGGGTAAAACAAGGGACAAAAGAAACGGCGGAACAGACCGCGAAAAAAGAAAAAAACATTTAAGAAAAAGGAGTATTAAAAAATGAAAAAATTTGTATCAGCAGTTCTTGCGCTTATGGTAGTTTTCGGCACAATATTCTCAACAGCAGTTATTTCCAATGCAGCATCCATCAGCAGTAATAAGCACACAGCAACAGGCATCAACGGTGGTCAAACAGTTTATATTAAAAGTAATACCGGTTGGAATACCGAACTTTTCGGCAATACTTATCGAACAAAGATTCAGATAAAGCTTCCTTCAGATTGTTTTGAAGAGTTTCAATATAATCTTTCAACCAAAAATGATGCCAAGATTAATGTAACAATCTATAAAAAATCCGGCTCATCTTGGGTAAAGCAGACAGGTCTTTCAGGATCATTTAACTGCAATAATAAGGGTTATATCTGTAATTCCAACGGCGTAGCAAAAACTTGGGTTCTTCCGGGTAAAGGTGTTGAATACAAAGTTGTTATCGCTCCCAAAATTACATGGCTTACAGAAGATTGGCTCGGATTTGATTCTGTTTCCGACATGAAAGGATTTACACTTAAAATAACTTCCTACGGAACAATCACAAAAGTTTCATAAATAAAATATGTATCGTTAATCAAAAAACAAAAGTAACAGAGTAAAAAAGTCGGCTTGAGTCCTTCTCAAGCCGCTTATATTTCTATTCTTCCATTTGTTTACCGAGGAAATTTGCCGCAATCTGTGCGAGCTTGGTTTCGGTCTGGGTGGGGCAGGAGCCGTTTTCGTTGAGAAGCATAACAAGTGCACCCGAAACGTCGCCGCCGCCGATGATGGGAAACGCAACAGCCGCTTCTTTGTCAAGACCCTCAACGGGTTTCATGCGCTCGCTGTCAACACAGCAGACGTAGTTTTCGCGGCGTTCCATGATGCTCTCAAGACTTTGGCTGACCCTGCGGTCAAGCACTTCTTTTTTTGAAATACCCGCACAGGCGATAACGCTGTCACGGTCGGTTATGATAACCGCAAGACCCGTGCCGCGGGCGAGTACGTCGGCATACTGAGCCGTAACTGACGACAACTCACCGATGGGCGAATATTTCTTGAAAATAACCTCCCCGTCCGCATCCGTGTAAATCTCCAACGGGTCGCCTTCGCGGATACGCATGGTGCGGCGGATTTCTTTGGGGATGACGACCCTTCCGAGGTCGTCGATTCTTCTGACAATACCTGTGGCTTTCATTTTATATCTTTCTCCTT
>JAZQLN010000047.1:0-1868 GCA_045542715.1 Acutalibacteraceae bacterium | reverse complement strand
AAGTGTATTGGCATAGTTATGAACATAATCCCAGATATAAATTCTGTTGCAGATTTTGCCCCATTCACGAAGGTCGTTCATAAAATCAACATTCTGTCCGCAATTCGGGTTGTCAAGCGTATGGCCGAAGCAGCATTCAATCGAGCAAAGTCTGACTATGACATCCTCACGGGGTTTAACCTGAGAGGGTGCTTTTCTTGTGTATTGATAAGCAAAGGTGTCAAAAACAACGTTGTCATAGCCGTGTTCTTTTACCCTGCGTGCAATTTCGTTGACAAAAGTAATCATTGTACCCGACTGCGAGCCGTTTTCATCGTCAATCGCCTTGCAGTTATTGCACTGACAATAATCAAAATTATCGTGTTGAGTGAGTGAAACAATCTGAATATCCGCATCGGGGTTGTACTCCGATTCAAGAAGCTCAAGCACCTCTGTCGTCACGATATCTTTCACCTTCTCATTGGTGAGGCAAAGCTGATTGGGTGTTCTCTTGCCGTTTCTGAGTGCGAAATATTCGGGATGCTCCTCAAAATATGTTTCGGATTTGCAGAAAAATGTTGTCATCGTATGACAGAATCTGCCGAGATATTCAACGGCCGTTCCTTGTTCTGCGGTAAAATCTCTGTAAACTCCGCCCGTAAGACCGTTTGCAAGTGAGAATTCAATGTCACGGGAGCTTGCGGTGTCTGTTTCCGTATATTCAAAAAACGGAGTGTATTTGATATCTATATCGGCAGGAACGGTGAGAGTGCTGTTTTCAGGAGCGATAATCACCTGCGACTCATACCAATGACAGCCGCAGAATTTTTCAAGAAATGCATAAACACCGTTTATAGTACCCTTGTTGCCTGCACCGCTGATGATAATTCTTTTATCGGTTGAAATAATAACATAGCTTCCATCGGCAGATTCCGAAAAATCGGTTTCGTCACGGTTTGTTGCACCGATGCAGATTTCATATTCCGAAGAATCGGCATCGGTAACAATTTCAATGGTTCTGCCCGTGATTCTGTCAAGATAATGCTTCAATCTCTGTGCGGCATAGGCATCAGTCTCCGAAGCATCTGCGGAAACAACAATCACGCTTTCATAAGCTTTAAAACCGTTTTCAGCCGCAAATGCGGTAAACGGAGCAGTCAAAGAAATTATCACAGCAAACACCACACTTAAAAATTTTTTCATTTTCTCCACCTCGTTACTGGTAATCAGAATTAATTGTAACAAACAGTTTCTCTCATAGGTCTGTAAGCCGTGTGTTTCTCGTTAGGGATTGCATCGGGTGCAGGATATTCCATAACGAGAAGTGCGACAGGCTCGATATTTCCGGAGGTTCTGTCAATCCGGGTTTTGTGATTAATTATTCATCCATATATTTTGTTCTCCATTTTTTGTGATTTCCCGCAAATGTTCAATCTATTTATAATATATATTTTTCATAAAAATTTTTCAAGCCATATATTCAAAAAATACAGGATAGTTGTTCACAGCGGAGGGATTGAGTTTTCCGGCAAACAAAGCTTGAAGGCACGGAATCGAAAGATACAAAGCTTGTTCTGACGGGGCATATAATTGCACACTTCTGCAAAGCGGTTTTCTTGAAATAATAATGTTAACAATCGCACCGCCGAACACTTTTGCATTTAAAATCGACACTTTTGCACAATCGGCGAAAACAGTTGACAAATCCGTTTTGTATTGTTAGAATATAGAAAAAATTTTAAGGAAAGGCAGGTGGACAGAATGACAATGTATTATGTGAATTATTTAAAATCGTATATGAAATCAGATGTTATTTTGTCCGCAATATAGCTGTATTTATATAGAGATAATTTTGCGACTCCTCTGATTTTCATATCAGGGGAGTTTTT
>JAZQLN010000046.1:0-8732 GCA_045542715.1 Acutalibacteraceae bacterium | reverse complement strand
AAAATAAAACAGCCGCTCGGGAGCGGCTGCCGGTGACAGTAATGCGCTGCTAAACCTTCAGAGCCCCTTTTAGGGGCAAAGCCAGTAATCGCCCCTTGAAGGGGCAGTGCAAACCCCCGGCTCAGCCGGGGGTTATGATTTTATACAAGCGGAATTGAATAGTTATAGTCGGTATACCATACTCCCGCAGAATAGCTTCTTGTACGGATATCTACTCGGTTATCATACACTTCGAAATTAAGACCGGTTCCGTTTGCAATCCTTCCTCTGATTGTCATATACATATAAGTCGGAAGATTAATGCTGTGGAAAGAACCGTACGATTCAACAGACGCATAGTGATATGTATCAACCTGATCTTCATTTGTTACACCGTTATGAAGATGACCTGAAATCATGAAAACATTTTTATACTTTTTGAGTATTCTTTCAACATCAGCTGACTGGTCGCCCAATCCGCCGTCGTCAGGTTCGGGTTCATCATCGCCCCATGTTTCGGGTAATCCGTGTGTCTGGTTAATCGGCCAATGGCTGATAACAAAAATCGGCAAACCGTCTTTTGATGCAATTTCCATTTCAGCTTCAAGCCATGCAAGCTGTTCTTCGCTGACATATGCGGCTGTTCTGTCCGTTTCGCTTGCAAGAACAATGAAAGAATATCCGTTGATTTTTGTTGAATAGTATTCGTGTTCAATTTTTCTGCCGGTAATTTTTTCGTTGTATTCGATAAAATATTTCTTGGCAAGGTCATACTTATCATCTTCAGTCCATGTATCATGGTTGCCTTGTGCAAGAATTATGTTTTTTGCAGGATTATACTTTGAAAATGTTTTTTCAAGATTATCCCACTCTTCTTTTTCTCCGTGGTCCGTGAGGTCTCCCGAACAAACAAGTGCATCAAGTGTATAATCAAAATTTTCCATATCATTCAGACCGAATTCAAGCATCATTGAACGAAGAGCTTCATCAGTCATGTGAATATCGGAAATCGATGCAAAAAACAGTTTGCAGTCATCTGAAGCAGGCTGAGTATTTGCGGTGAAATTACCGAATACGGGCGAAAAGAATGTGTTGAGAATCATCGTAAGAACAAGAAGAAAACTTTTAATAAATGATATCATATTGATTATCCTTTCGAACTAAATTTTGACAGCTTCATTATTCAAGGTCATCTGACCGTTTTTTATCATTTTATGACGTAATACAAAAAACATAATAAATTGAGCAAAGAACGTCACGGACCATGAAACCGGATATGACCAATAAAGATTAATCAATGTTCTGTCAAGCGGGAGAACAATGAAAACCCATGCAATTCTGATTCCGCAAGCTCCGATGAGGGATACAATCATGGGCTCAAACGATTTACCCATTCCTCTTATCTGACTTGCGGCAACGTCCATAAGCGAACAGAAGAAATAGAAAGGCATTATAAGCTTCAATCGGTCTGCTCCGATTGCAATTACAGCAGGGTCATCGGAAAACAGGCTTACGATAAAATCACCGAATACAACTCCGACACCGCCCATACTGATTCCGATAATAAGAGTCATTAATATACAATATTTATAAACCTTTCCGACATTCAGATATTGCCTTGCACCCATATTCTGAGATGTAAACGTCATGGTTGTCTGAGCGATAGCATTTGTACAGGTATAAACATATGAATCAAAGTTTGAACCCGCAGCAATACCTGCCATTGCAACAGAACCGAATGAATTGACGCTTGACTGAATTATTACATTTGAAACCGAAAAAAGTGAGCTCTGAATTCCGGCCGGAAAACCGAGTTTTAGTATGCTGAATAATTCGTCTTTATGAATTCTCAGTTTTGAGAATATTAACTTACAGGAATTCGGCATCTTCATCAGATACACAATTATCAGAATTGCAGAAATATATTGAGAAACTATTGTTGCAATGGCAACGCCTTCAACACCGAAATCGAAAAATACAACAAGAGCAAGATTCAGCAAAACATTTATCAGACCCGAAAAGGTAAGAATGTAAAGCGGTCTTTTGGTATCCCCCGTTGCTCTGACGATTGATGCACCGAAATTATATGCCATAAGTCCGGGAGAACCAAGGAAGTAAATCTTCAGATACAGTGATGCAAGCGGAAGAACGTCATCGGGAACATCCATAAGCCTGAGCATATCATCAGAAAAAGCAAAACCGATTATTCCGATAAAAATTCCGCTGAACAGACTGAGCATCATCGATGTATGCGTGCACTCATGAACGCTTTTATCATCCTGTTCTCCTATATGACGAGCAATCATAACTCCTGCACCCATCGATAAACCGAGAAATACATTCAGAAACAAATTGACAAGAGAACCTGTTGAACCGACAGCCGCAAGTGCTTCTTTGCCGACAAACCTACCGACAACAATTATATCTGCCGTATTATATGCAAGCTGCAACAATCCCGTCAGCATAAGCGGAACGGAAAATATGAGAATTTTCTTCAGGAAAGGTCCTGAAGTCATGTCAAGCGAATATCTTCTTTCCAAACGCATCACCTTCCTTTCCTCCACCAGTATTATATCATCCTTTTCATAATTGTAAAGAAAAAACGGCAGTTTGGGCTGCCGTTTTATAATTAAATTTCAGAAAACGGAGTGCTGATATGAGTTAGCCTGAAATTAATCGGTTCTCTGTTGCAGTTAAACCGATAGACACTCATAACCAATCCTATTGCAAAATAAATACACAGGTTGGACGATCCGCCTGCACTGACAAACGGAAGAGTAATGCCGATACTCGGAAGAAGCATAAGGCACATTCCGATGTTGATTATCACCTGAGCACCGATCATAAATGCCGTACCGAAACAAATCAGACTTCCCGTAATGTTTCTTGACATTTTACCGACCGAAACGGTTTTTATAATTATCAATGCAAAAACAAGCAATAAAGCTATACATCCTATGAATCCGAGTTCTTCTCCGACAACAGTAAACACCATGTCACTTTCGTTAACAGGAACGCCCTTGGGAGATTGAGTGTAAGTTCCTTTAAATAAACCGTCACCGAAGAACTTTCCGGAACCTATTGCATTGAGTCCTCTTTGCTGCTGATATACAACGTCTCTGTAAACATCTTCGCTCAATGCATCAGGAAAATATATCGCAAGTATTCTGCGTTTATGGAACTGTGCAAGGAATTTCACCCAAAGAAGAGGCATGGCGGAAATACCTACTCCGAGTGCAACAGCAAAATATCTGAGATGCACGCCCGCTACAAACATCATACCTATAAACATAAGCATAAATACGATAGCAGAGCCAAGGTCATCGGTGATAATAATAATTCCGATAGGAACAAGTGCATGAAGTGTTAACAACAAAACATTTTTTATATTGTTTATATTATCCTTAACTGCTTCAATATGAGCTGTAAATGTTATTATGAAACCGATTTTTGCAAGCTCAGACGGCTGAAACTTCAAAGTAAATCCGTCCATTTTAATAATGGGAATCCAACATATGGCTTCGGGTCTGTCAATTGTTCCTTCACCCCATATAAATAATGAAAATAAAAGAAGGAGACAAAAACCGCCGGCAAAAGGCCACAGATTCACAACGGCATCATAATCAAGGAATGATATGATTAAACAAAAAACTATGCCTATACCCGCCGCACAAATCATCGTAAGACATTCACGGCTGATTAGCAGTCCGTCAGCGATGGCGTCGTTTCTTGTAGCACTGTGAACCATGAGTGTGCCGAATGCCGTTGTGATAACGCATAAAAAGAAGTATATGAAGTCGGTTTCTTTAAGAGCATATTTAATTGTACTTTTTTTGCCCATAAAACCACCGCCTTAATCAGATTAATTATTTGATTTCATTAACAAGTGTAAGATATGCATCTGCGATGTAAGCACCTGCATTGGGACCGGTTGAAACGATTTCTTCATTTTCTGTGAAATATGAACGCCAGTCATTGCTTGTAAGCATATATCCTATCTGGTCGTTTGTTACACCGAACACAAGAAGCTTTCTTTCTGTTGCATCAACAAAGGGAGAATAATTCCATTCCGTTCCAAGCCATGAATCCTCGGGAGCAATAGCACCGCCGTATGCAATTTCGGGAGCAAGTTCACCGGGAATTATTGCAACCGAAAGGTTTGTACCGAATTCAGCATATCCGACTTCGGTAACAACCTCGTAATCAAGACCGTTCTTAACGACAGTGTTTGTAAGAAGTCCGCCTTTTGCAGCAAGTCTGAAGATACTGTTTTTAACGGGAACGGTAATTTCGGTGAATCTGATGCTGAGGATGGGAGCAACCTCTTCCGAATCAACGATTTCACAAGCAATTTTAGCCATAAGCTCGCCGAATGCAGCCATACGAGCATAACCTTCATCATTATACTGAGCCATGATTTCTTCATCAAGCTCCATAACTTCGGGATAATTGGTTGTAATTGCAAGCTCAGCGCCGAGAATCATCATAAAGTTAGCGTTTGCAACTTCATTGATATACTGTTCCATGAAATAAGGATAGTCACCTGTAAGCATTGTGCCTGCAGCACCGTTACCGACGCAATGCATGGGTGTGTTGATAATCCATGTTTCTTTTGAACCGTCAGCAGGAACAAAACGGAGTCTGTTCATGTTGCCGTCATAAACCTGAGGATCGCGCTTATCTCTGATATATTCACTGATATCCGAAGTGCCGAAATAAAGCTTGCCTTCGGTCATATTGTTAGTTGCATTGATCATTGAATCAACGGTAACCTTATAAAGGTTTTCCATGAAATCCTTGTTTTTACCGCTTTCAAGTTCCATGCCGAGAAGATTCTTGATTGAGGATGTGAAAAGAGCATTTACGATATCACCGTTAAGACCGAATGTATCAACACTGCTGTGCTGATGAAGAACGGAAATGTTAATGCTTGTGATATCAAGACCCTTAGAGTCTGCATATGCCTGGAATTTCTCTCTGATAACTCTTACTTCGTTGTTAGCAAGACCGAATGCATCAAGAACAGTAAAAATACTGATTCCTCTGCCGTCAGAAACAGCGATTGTTCTTACCATCTGATCGTCTCTTACTTCGTCAGCAAGCTTCTTTGTAACCGAAAGGCTGCCGCCTACATAATGCTCTTCGGTAAGCTCTTTACCTGTAAGGATTGAAGCGTTTGAATAGCCAAGCTTCCATATAGCATCTTCTGAAGGTACGTTGATGAATTCTTCGGGAGAATTACCTTCGTAGAAGTTTTCGGATTTATAACTGTCTTTTGTTTCCCAACCGTAGGGTTCAAAGATGAGAGACGCAATTCCGTTAACAAGAATGTCAACCACCTTATCAAGCGCCTGATTGAATCCGATTTCAATTTCAGAAAGTTCGGGAGCTGCGTATGAAGGGAGTGCGAATGCTGTTACAAATATCGCAACAGAAAGGATTAATGCGAGAATTTTCTTTTTCATAAAATACCTCCGTAATTAGTCTATATTCTTAAGCTCCATATCACCGAAGCTTATCCAACCTTTTTTACGCATGATTTCCGAAACTGCAAGGGAAATCAATGCGGGGGCAATAAAATGCATAATAACCATTTCAATTATAACGGTTTTAGGGTCAACACCCGAATCAACCATGGAAGAATATGTCATAAACTGACCAACCAAGCCGGATGTTCCCATTCCTGAGCCTGATGCATAACAGGTCATCTTTAAAACAGCTGATGATATCGGGCCGAGAATTGCACTTGCAACAATGGGCGGAACCCATATCTGCGGATGTCTTACAATATTCGGCATCTGAAGCATTGAAGTACCGATTCCCTGTGCAACAAGACCGCCGAATTTGTTTTCTCTGTAGCTTATGACGGCAAATCCGACCATATGTGCACAGCATCCGACTACCGCTGCACCGCCTGCTATACCGGATAATCCGAGGATAATTCCGAGAGCAGCCGAACTGATCGGAAGAGTTAGGCAGATACCCATAACAACCGAAACAACCATACCCATGATAACAGGCTGTTTTTCCATACCCCAGCTGATTATCATTCCTATATATGTTGTAACTTTCGATGCGGGAGGACCTATAAGAAGCGCTGCCGCACAGCCGACAATTATTGAAGCGGCAGGAGTAAGTATGATATCAAGCTTTGTTTTTCCTCCGATAAGCTTGCCTGCCTGAACAGCAAAAAAAGCACCGATAAACGCACAAAGAGGATCGCCCGGACCGGAGTAAAGCATTCCAGCATCGGTAATAACCGAGCCTGCAAGAAGCTTTGCTGCAAAAGCACCGACCATTCCGGCAACAGCCGCCGAAACACCCGTCAAAGGTGTTGCCTTATATTTAAATGCCATTCCGGCACCGATGCCTGCACCGGTCAACGATTTTGCAACTGCGGCAATCAAAAGAATATATGAACCTGCCCGATTATCAATCAAATTGCCGATTTGTTCAAGAATAGTACCGATTATAAGCGTACCGAACAAACCGAGTGCCATGCCTGAAAGTCCGTCAACAAATATGTAATTGAATATTTTTTTCAGAATTTTCATTTTTGGGTCATCTCTTTAAAAGCGTTTGCGTAAATTCTGCCGATAAGCTCTGCACCGTTATCATTGGGATGAACACCGTCATCCGACCAATGCGTATAATCCGTACCTACACACTTCTGAGCAAGCAATCCGTCAAGAGGAATATAATAATCTGCAAATTCTCTTGCAAGTTTACGCTCTATATCAATCTTAGCATTAAGGTCAACGCGGAAATATTCTTTATCGGGTGCAGGAAGAAGAAACTGTTCAATCATAAGAATCTTTGCGTATGTTTTTTCTTTTATTTCAGTGAGAATCTTTCTGTAATTGGCTTCAAACATGTCATTTCCGAGCCATGAACGGTTGTGTGCTCTGTGCCACGTATCATTAACACCGATATGAATAGAGACCAGATCAGGCTGAATATCGATAAAATCCGATTCAAGTCTGTCAACAAGGTCTTTTGTCTGATTTCCGCTTATGCCCAGATTAATAAATTCAAAATCGGTTCCGGGATTCTCTTCTTTGATGTATTTTGCGGCATATAAAGGATATCCTTTTCCGAGATCATAAAAGTTATCACGGTTTCTGCCTGCGTCGGTTATTGAATCACCTTGAAAAAGAATCTTCATTTTATCACCTCAGAATTGATTTTTAACTTTCCTTAATGTTTCGATTATATTTATATGCTGCGGACACGCTTTTTCACATTTACCGCATTTAACGCAAAGAGAGCAGTTGTTTTCTATATCGGGGAAAATCTCTTTAACAAGTCTTCTGCCGCCTTCGGCAATTTTATTGAATGCAGAAAAGACTTGGGGAATCAAAACACCCTCGGGACAAGGCATACAATATTCACAACCCGTACAGGGAACAAGATTCAATTCATCAAATGCTTTTTTTGCATCCGCAAGCATATCAAGATTTTCGTCGGAAAGCATACCGATATCAGCTTTATCGGCATATCCGAGATTATCTTCAACCATCTGCATCGAACCCATACCGCTGAGAAGCATCGAAACTTCGGGCCTGTTCCAGACAAAATCCAATGCCCATTCAACGGGAGTTTTGCTCTTATCAAGCTTTTCCGCAACATTTTCAACGGGATTTGCAAGCTTACCTCCGAGAAGAGGCTCCATAACTATAACACCGAGACTCTTTGAAGAGGCATATTCAAGACCTTCAATACCTGCCTGATAATCAACATCGATATAGTTGAACTGAATCTGACAGAATTCGAATTTATCATATGCATCAATAACTTTTTTGAATACCCAGAGGTCATCGTGGAATGAAAAACCGATGTGTCTGATTTTGCCTTCTTCTTTAAACTTTTCAAGCTTTGACATAACGTCAAATTTAACAACCCTGTTGTCCCACGAGTCATTATTCACCGCATGAAGCAGATAAAAATCTATATAATCAACACCGAGTCTGCTGAGCTGTTCATTAAAAATCTTCTCAACATCTTCTTCACAATTGACATTACCCAAAGGCAGTTTGGTTGCAACATATGTTTTGTTACGGTATCCGTCTTTTAAAACTTTGCCGACAAAGCTTTCACTGTTGCCGCTGTGATAAAAATATGCAGTGTCGAGATAGTTAACACCGTTATCAATGGCATACCTTACCATTTCAACAGCTTTTGCTTCATCAATATTTCCGTCAGAGCCGTCAACAGTAGGCAATCTCATACATCCGAATCCGAGCACCGAGACTTCTGCACCGGTATTTCCAATTTCCCTGTATCTCATAATTATTTTCTCCAAAAATAGTTTTAAAAATTATATCACATTTTAATTATAAAAACAACCTTATAATGAATATTTTAAAAAATTAGTTAAAAATATTAAGGAGGTGTTAATCATGAACAGTTTTAACGATATACCGCAAGGATTCGGAATGGCACTTTCAAGAAACGAAAAGGCTATGAATACATTTTCAGTGCTTACCGAGGAAGAAAAACGCAGAGTTATTGATTTATCAAGAAGCGTACGTTCAAAAGCAGAAATGAGCAGGCTTGTCGATAAACTTGAAAAAGGTAAAAATCAGTTATTCTAAAAAAGTGCGGCAATGCCGCACTTTTGACTGTCGATAAAGTCGCTGAAACATAAACGAAAATAAAAAGTAGGGCGGGATGACCGCATCCCGCCGATTAATTTGCAGGGGACTTCGACCCGATGTCCCGAAAAATCAACTTGTTTCGTTTATTTGACGTTT
>JAZQLN010000045.1:0-85230 GCA_045542715.1 Acutalibacteraceae bacterium | reverse complement strand
CTGCTCACACAGTTTTCTTAATATCTGTCCGATATCTTTTTTCAGTTCTCCGTAGATTACTTTTCTTCTGTATTTCGGTGCAAAAACTATATGGTACTGACATCTGTACTTTGTGTGTGATGAACTTCTTATCTCGCTATCTTTTTTCATAAAAATTAAACCTCCTTGTATTTTAGTAATGCGGCTGCCAAACCTCTACTATTATACTTGGAGGTTTGATTTCCTTTCAAGCCTTTTGGGCTTGCTTTGAGCTCGCCCGTTTCGGCTTTACTAAAGTCTTTTTTCACCCCCGGCTGTACCGGGGGTTTATTTCCACACCTAAAGGCACCAAAAAAATAACTCCGGGTAGTTTAATGCTACTCGGAGTTATGAATTTATGTTAATGTTATTGATGGTTTTCTTTGTTTACCTCTTCAAGATAACCAGCTGTTATGACACCGGAGGGTAATGCTATAATGGCAATACCAAAAACAGATGAAATCATAGTAACAATTCTACCTATGGTTGTCACGGGGTAAATATCTCCATAACCTACTGTTGTTAATGATATTGTTGCCCAATATATTGCATCAAAAAACGTTTCAAAAGATTCAGGCTCAACATTATAAATAACTAAAGCTGATATTAAGACATACGCTACAGCCATTGTTGCAACAGCAGATAAGACCTTTTTCTGTTTTTTGAACACATTGGAAATTATATCAAAACTTTTGGAATATCTAAAAAATTTAAAAGCTCTTAAGACCTTTAATGTTCTTAATAACCTAAAGAGTTTTAACAATCTAAAACTGCTATTTAACACTGTTACTGATGGTAAAATAGAAATCAAATCAATAATTGCCATAGGGGTAAGCGGATACACAAAAAATGAAGCAACTGATTTTTTGAGTTTATAATCAGCAGTTAATAATCTCAAAAGATAGTCTAAGATAAAAATGCTAACAGTAATATAATCAATCCATTGAAAAAAGGCATTTGTTTCTTTAAATGCAAGAGGAATTATGCTAACAACAATAGTTGTCATCATTATAAAATCATAAATGTTGCTTAGTTTGTTATCATTGCCAACAGGCTCAATAATACTGTATATTTTCTTTCTCATAATACACATCCATAAAAATTGTTTTTAAAATTATAACATAAGTATTTGGATATTTCAACAAACATAAAAGTAACCAAATCAAATAAAAACACCCACTCGTCAAAGAAAGTGGGCAAAAAAATATTACTTAGTGTCCGATGGTGGAGATGAGGGGGATCGAACCCCTTACCTCTTGAATGCCATTCAAGCGCTCTCCCAAGTGAGCTACACCCCCATGATTAGGGACACTAAGTAATTGATTTTATTAAATTTTTGTAGGGTGCGTTTCTGAGTGCTTTGGGCTCCCAAGTGAGCTACACCCCCATGATTAGGGACACTAAGTAATTGATTTATAATTTTTAATTATAATATCATATGTTGTAAAAAAAATCAAGTATAATTTTCATAAAACAAACATTTTTATTAAAATAATGTACAAAAAACTCTTGATTTTTTTAAATCACTCGTATATAATATATTAGCATTTGATTTGCAGATACGGAGAGTTGTCCGAGCTGGTCGAAGGAGCACGATTGGAAATCGTGTAACGGGCTATAACCTGTTCGAGGGTTCGAATCCCTTGCTCTCCGCCAGAACCCCATAGAAGTTAAGGCTTCTGTGGGGTTTTTCTTATGCTTTCAGACACCGCAAAGTATACCCAAAACCCACTTTCGACGACGAAACGACGACGGCAGACCGAGCATAAATATCCCCATGGTCGTCAAGAATATCCGTCACCGTCGGCTTTTGATGTTTAATAGTGGATTTTTCGATGTAGGTATGATATAATAGTAAAAATGATATTATATATTGGTGATAAAAATGACAAAAGCTGATTACTTGAAACAAATTGACGAAGTAATTGAAAACGGTAAATATAAAGCAAACTTTCAATCGCTCGCTCACCATAAAATTCCTGATTGGTTTACTGAAAGAAAGTTCGGTATTTTCATTCATTGGGGAATTTATAGTGTTCCTGCTTATGGCAATGAATGGTATTCACGGGCAATGTATGATCCGAACTGCCATGAGTTTAAATATCACGTCAAGACTTATGGTAATCAAAAGGATTTCGGATATAAAGATTTTATTCCGATGTTTAAAGCTGAAAAATTCAATGCGGATGAATGGATTGATTTGTTCAAGGAATCGGGAGCGAAATATATTATGCCTGTTGCCGAGCATCACGACGGCTTTGCAATGTACGAAACCGAATTTAACCGTTGGAATTCCGTCGATATGGGACCGTGCAGAAATGTTGTTGGTGAGCTGAAAGCAGCATGCGATAAAAATGATTTAGTGTTTTGTGCGTCTACTCACAGAGCCGAGCATTATTTCTTTATGAATATGGGCAAAACATTTGACAGTGATGTCAACGATGAAAAATATGCTGATTTTTACGGTCCTGCTTATTACTGTAAGGAACTGCATTCAGGTGACCTTCACGCCACCACTGCCGATACTTATACAATCGGTGCAAGCAAAGAGTGGCTTGAAGATTGGCTTGTCCGTACCTGCGAAATCATTGATAAATATCAGCCTCAAATCTTATATTTTGACTGGTGGATTCATAATCATTCATTTAAGTCCTATCTTAAAAAGCTTGCTGCATATTATTACAACAGAGCCGATGAATGGGGAAAAGAAGTTACGATTAACTATAAGCACGAAGCGTTCCCTCCGACTGTTGCAACCTACGATGTTGAAAGAGGAGCATTGACGGGCATATCTCCCGCACCCTGGCAAACCGATACAGCCATCGGCAAAAGTTCCTGGGGATATATAAAAGATAATAATTTTAAAAACGCTCGTCAGATTATCTGCGATTTGATTGATATAGTCAGCAAAAACGGAAACCTTCTTCTGAACATCGGTCCTAAATCTGACGGCACAATTACCGCCGAAGAAACACAGGTGCTTAAAGATATCGGTAAATGGCTATCGGTTAACGGTGAAGGTATTTACGGCACTACTTTCTGGAAAACATTCGGTGAGGGAGAAGTAAATGCTGAAGAAGGATATTTCAAAGATTATAATGAAAAGGCATTTACAAGCAAGGACTTCAGATTCACTTATAAAAACAGTTATATCTATGCATTCCAGATGAGACCTGATGGTAAGGATGTCGAAATCAAGACACTGGCAAAACGCAGTCGCCACGATATTCTCATCAAAAATGTTTCTCTTCTCGGTTGCGAAAAGGCTATTGAATTTGAAAGAACAGAATCGTCTCTTAAAATAAAATCAAACGAAATGCTTACTTCTGATTTACCTGTTTGCTTTAAAATTGAAATTGAATAATTATTTAACGAACGAGAGTGGTTCTTATATAAAATGAGGATATAGAAAAATAAACAGATTGTAATTTATTAAACTAAATAATAAACGATTAAGTGCAATGGGATATAAAATCCTGTTGCACTTTAATGTTTGTAAAGGAGGTTTTCAATGAAACAAACAACACTTGAAGATTTATATTATGGCAACATAAACCCTAATGAAATAAGCTTTGTGAGGGGTTCTGAATACGGTAAATGCTTTGATAAAGTAACGGAGCTTTCAAAGTCCGTATGTAGTCAGTTGTCCGAAGAATACATAAATAAAATGAATGAGCTTGAATCAGCCTACACCCGAATACTGTCCGAAACAGAACGAGAGTATTTCATATCCGGCTTCAAACTCGGTGCTAAAATAATGACTGAAGTCTATAACGGCAGAAGCTCAACCTTCCGTGAAACATAAATATACTAGGGAGTAAGGTGAAGTTGTGATGAAAAGCATAAAATTATATTGCTTTTTGAGTTGAAAATATGTTATTATATATTAGTTTTATTGTGTTATTTATTGTTTATCATAGTATCTAATCATTTTATCACAAGAAATAACGGTGAAAAATATGAATTTCAAAATTAATGAAAGTGAGAAGAAGCTTCGAGGTAGCTATTATACACCATACTGGATTGCTAGTTTTGTTTCTCGCTGGATAAAAAATTATAATATTAGCTCCGTTCTTGAACCAAGTTGTGGAGATGGCGTTTTTTTTGAAGCTATATCCAAAGAAGTAACTGACAGAACTTTGTCGCTGATTGGCTTTGATACTGATGCCAGTGCTCTTGATTATTGTAGACAAAAGTCGTTCAATCCCAATATTAAGCTTTCATTGTATGAGCAAGATTTTCTTGCTTGGGCTATCGAAAATATTCAATCAGAATCACCGCAAAAATTTGATGCTATTGTTGGAAATCCGCCTTTTGTCAGGTATCAATATCTTGAAAAAGAACAACAAGAAAATGCTCAAAAAATTTTTGATTTATTAGGGATGAAATTTTCGAAACATACAAACTTATGGATTCCGTTCGTTGTTTCTTCTATTGAGTTTCTTGTTCCGGGTGGAGTTATTGGGATGGTTATCCCTTCGGAATTGCTTCATGTTTTGTATGCACAAGGGTTAAGAGATTATTTATTATCATCTTGTAGTAAATTGCTTCTTATAGATCCAGAAGATATTTGGTTTGATGATACATTGCAGGGAGCAATGTTGCTAATTGCACAGAAAAAATTTGACTCTTCTGATAAATCTAAAGTTGCAATTATTAGAACTAAAGGTCAAGATTTTTCAAAAGAAAATCCATTTGACACATTTAACAATGCTGATTATATTTCAGGAAATACTTTTTCAAAGAAATGGACATATGGATTATTATCTAAAGATGAACTCGCGATTTATGAAAAAGTTTGCAATTCAAAATCATTTTTTAGATTTCATCAACTTGCCGATGTTGATGTAGGTATAGTTACTGGTGCAAATAAATTCTTTTTAGTGAATGATGATGTCGTTAATGAATATTCATTAACTGATAAAGCTCATCCAATGTTTGGTCGTAGTGAACATTGTCCGGGAATTATTTATGATGAGATACAACATAATCTAAATAAGTTAAAAGGTTATCCAAGCAATTTTTTATATTTTGATAATGAAAATGATGGTATTGTTTATTCAAAATACTTGGACGTTGGTGTTGCTCAAGACATTCATTTGAGATACAAATGCCGTATTAGAACACCGTGGTATAAAGTTCCTTCTGTGTTTTCTACACCAGTTAATATGCTTAAGCGAAGTAATGGTATTCCAAGACTAATTTCAAATAGAATGAATGCATATACAACGGACACTGCATATAGAATCACACCAAAAGATAATGTTGATTCAGAAACACTAGTAACTTGTTTCTTAAACTCGGTAACGGCTTTGAGTGCCGAGCTGGAAGGTCGTTTTTACGGTGGAGGTGTACTAGAGTTAGTTCCATCAGAAATTGAATGTCTCGCTGTTCCTTATATTGATGGTGTTGGAAAAAACATTGAATCATTAGATGAAAGTGTTCGCAAAAAAGATTGGAAATTACTTTTGGAGAATCAAGATAAATCTCTTTTTTCAAACATTGATGATATTGATTTGAAAGATATTGATGTTTTAAGAAAAGCTCTTTTTAGATTACAATTACGCCGTCAGCGAATTGGTTCAGATGAATAAATAAAAGGATGTTGCTATGAACAAGCAACATCCTTTTTGTTAATTATCATCATCAAAGACCAAAGTGTAAACGTTATTGTTTTCTTGAGGAGCATACAAAGTGAGAATACAATCTAGCAAATCTTCATGTGCTATCAGTCTTTTTACATCAGTTCCCCAATGTATTTGAGTCATACTATTATGCTGTCGATAAGAGGCTGTATTTGTTAATGTGTTGTGAGAAAGCCGGAGACTATACACTCCATAATCAATACCTTTTATAATGATGTTGAAATCACAGAAACATCTTTCAAAATGTGCGGTACTAGGATTGTTGTCATGTACCCAATTTTCAGATGCAAAAACAACTTCTCTAAAATAACTTCTTGGATCGATATCCTGTGTTTCGTCGCCCCTCTTAAATAACATAGAGCCTGTTGGATTAGTTCCTGCTGCTGTTGGAATATTAAGGTCACGTCTAGTGAGTCCCTTGCTTTTCCAAAGTAATCTATCGTTTCTAATTGCAACAATTTCAGTTGGTGTTCCTTGTATCTGAATTGTTTCTGTATTCTGTCGAGCTGTTCGATTTGTGCTAGGAAGTCTGCGTGTGTTCAAACGCATTCTTTCACGAGTATCGGTTCGTGTTGTTCCTCTAGCCCTCATTCTTGTGCGATATTGTGTATTGTTTTGGTCTATGAGTATTCCTTGAGTAACAAAAGTATTTAAATCGATACCCGGAGCTAGTTGAAAAACATTCTCAGGGAAGTTTGATTGTAACTGCTCAAATGAAGTGATAACTTTATCAACTAAAGAAGCGTCAGAATCATCATTCGTATTAAGTTCAGCATAAATACTGGCTTCAATATTCTTTACAAGACCTCCGGTTGTTGCGTTAGCACTACCAACTAATAATCTTGCTTGGTTTACGTTTTGGGTAAAATATACTTTCGGATGAAATATGAAAGCTTGTGTTGCAGTGTCAACTAAAATAGGATAAATATTATTCTCGACAAGGGTTTGAATCGCTTGAAGTGTTGTGACATCGTTTCTTACGCCTACATAGACTTTAATTTGATTGGCATATGGTGCGACCATTTCAGCAATTATACTTGCACCAGCTGCATTCATAAAAGCAGAAGAAACTATACCGTTGGTTATATTAGGTAATTCAAAAACGCTGTGTGTTGATGCAAAATGGTCATCCGTCGCAGATAAGCCTTGAAATATAAAATCTAAATTCGCCATGAGAACACCTGCTTTCGAAATGTTTATAATGAAAAACATATTGTTTCAAGTACATATTATCATATTTAATTATTGCTTGCAACAGATACAAAGTCTAATTTAGGAATTATATTGAAAATCTGTCAATTTAAGGATATAATTAAAACTAGAATTTAAGTATATTCTATCGTTTCCTCAAGTGTTTAGTAAAGGAGAAATAAGATTGTATAAAGCTAAATTTAAACTTTTATATGCAAAATCAAGTAAATGGATAAATGCTATTTTTACAATAATTTGTATTGGTGTAATAATCTACTTGTCTTTTAGATTTAACTTAATAGATAAAGTATCTGGGTGGTCTGGTGAGGTTATTGCAGTAATTGCTTCACTGTTAGGTGCAGTGGTTGGCGGTATATTCACTCTTTTAGGTAGTGTTTATGTAAATCAAAAACAATTAAAAGCTCAAACTCATATTAAAAGAAAAAATCTGATTTATAAACCCTTGTATGATGAGTTAGGAGAAATAGAGTATGATATTTTAGTCAACAATCCATTTCCTTGTTTTGTTGCTTTTAAACAAGAACCTCAAACTATACTTAGATATCCGCAATATACAGTTTGGGGAAGAATTAAATCTGATACGAGATATTTAGAAACACCACAAAATTTGATTTTAGAAATTGAAAAATTATATGAGTGTATAGATAAGTACCTTCGTGTTAGAAATGGCAACAATGATTCTATGACGAAGCTCATTAATAATATTTTGCAAGAAGTATTAGGTACACAATGTACAATACAAAATATTGGTGAGTGCTTAATCTCAGATGCTCTTAAAAATGAGATGCAAGATATTTCACATCATTATAATTTTGCTTTGGCAAAAAAAGTTGAGGTTACTGAAGAACAAAATAAAATAATTAACAACAAATTTTATCAGCAATGCAAAGAAGATCAAACATTGTTATTGATAAGAGAAGCTAAAAGAGATTGGGAAATTCAGCAAAAGAAGGTTATTGAATTACTGACAAATTTAATTCAATATGTAAATGTTAAGTATGAGGGGTAAATAATATGTATGGATTAAAAAGACATAAAGTAGAAGAAATCATAAGGGAATCTTTAAATAAAAATCCCGATCTAAAATATTACATAAATAACGATTACATTGATGAGCTAATAAATCTTTTGATTGATGGAGTAAGTCAAGCTATTGAAGAAAATAATAAAAAAGTAATATCTGACATAGAACGTGAAATTAGATTGAAAAGACGAGGTGTATTGTGATTTTGTTGATTGAAGAAACAGTAATATTTGGATTAAATACATTAATTTGATATTTGTTTCAATTCTTCTAATAATATTTATATAAAACCGTTGAACAACATTATATCGTGTAACGGTATGAAAAACTGAAAACTTAATGCAAGTCTCAAAGCCCTTGATATACAACAGTTTTCAAGGGCTTTTTGTTATCTCATGAAACATTCTTATTTATCCTAAAAAACGTGTTTCGACGCCGATTTGACGGCGAGAGATGCGATACAGCTATAAAATATTTAAAAAAGCACATTAAATAACTAACAACCCTTAGCGGCTGAAAAGTCGTTAAGGGTATTTTTATGCCCAAAACAAGGAGGTCACTATGTCAATATTTAAAGTCAAAATCATCGAAACTCTTGAAAGCGAGGTGAGTATTGAAGCAGATACCCTGAATGAAGCGATTCACGAAGCTGAGGAACGTTGGCATAATTCTGTCTACATTCTGACCGGCGATAACTTTGCCGATGTAACTTTCAAGTCTGCAGAGTTTGTGAGTTCCTGAGTTCCGCACCGAAGTTCTTTCCCATATCATCCAAATCTGACCCATTTATATGGAAATCAAGGAGGTTTTTAAATTGCTCATTTTTTCGCACATTTTGACCCGCAAGTTCAAACCCGACCCCAAGCTTTGGTTCTTCCTATCCATCTAAATTGAAATCTTTATTTGGCAATCAACAATATTTTAAAATCGGAGGTATTTTTAATGAAATCAGTAGCAACAACAATAATTAATGAAGCAACTTTCAGCGATGATGGCAGACACAGATATGCCCTTAAGAAAGTATGGAACGGTAGCAGACCCTTAGCGTTAATAGTATCAAAATCTGCCGGCAGCGATGATGGTGTGTTTGAAACATTGACACAGACAATCATCACAAATAATCTGTATAAGCTCGGCTACGGCGGTTTCTGTTTATGTAATCTCTTTTCATCAATCAACGGTAAGGATTCAGACAAAGACAATATACAGCTAATCAAGGAGCTTGCTAACTCTAAGGAATATCCTGATATCATAATCTGTTGGGGCTGTTTGTCGGCAAGTAAAGAGAGCATACAGGAACAGGCTATCAAGGTAGTAAATATCCTTGCAAATGTCAAAAAGAAGAACATCTACACCGTTTCAAATGGCATAGCAACAAACTGTCATCCTTTGTCACCGTCGGTACGAAAATCATTTGATATAGTGCCGTTTGAGTTCGCATCAGAGGAAGGAGTGAAAGCTGAATGAAATGGTTCATATTAGGTTTTGTCAGCACATTCGCAAGCCTTATAGCTATAAATAAATGTATGGAGAGGAGCGACACCTGATGATTGTATCAGCGTTCACAGCACTTTCAGCCACAACATTAACAAGTATTGAATTATGGGTAGCCGGATGTTCTGCTGCAATATCGCTCTATACCGGAACGAAGCTTCCGAAGAACAGGAGGAAATAATGATAACTATAAATAAAGTTGAAGATGTACCTGTGTTTTTAGGGTGCATCGCATTAACGGAGCATTTGAAAGATAAGGTTAAACAGATGCTTGAAACTCTTGAAACAGATAACCTTGAACCTTATGGCAGTATATATGTAATACAGTTCGAGAACGATTGGAATATTTCAACTGAAATCGGACTGGTTGAACCCTTAAAAGATACGCCTGTAGAGTTCGCAGAGATACACACACTTGATAACGGTCATGGTGGCACGATTGATGTGTTCCATGGCTGTTTTTGTTTGTCGAATGACTACTCTTTTGATGTGTATTGCCCTATGTACCTGATGGATGAGAAGGCGTTTTATGAATGGGTTGATAATTTAGTTGGAGGTAATAAATGAGATTTCAAAACACAGCATACATGACAAACGGATTCAGCGAAAGAATACCGGCGGCACAGAAGTTGATGATTCTCGACGGCATAAACAATGCAAGACTCTTTCCGAAATGCGACTATCTGCAGGTGTTCAAGCTGATGCCGACCGACCATGAAGGCAGAAGTGCTCAGAAGATTGTGCATAGTCAGGAACAACCACCGTATGAGAAAGAATACATATTGTTGACCGATGAGATTGTTACAGAAAAGGTGTTTGTTATAGATGACGAAACGCATCATACATTCTTGCTCGCAGAGGAATACTAAAAGAACAATCCCATCTCGCACCATAGGGTGTGGGATGGGATGTTTGCAATGATGGTATTTTTTTGTCAGTAATTAAAATATATCGTCGTAGCTTTTGGCAAGGTCATCCCTAACGAAAAACATTTTGCCGTCGATAATTCAGAAATCTGAACTAAAACTATTTTTTATGTTTTTTCTATTTCTTCTTTTTTGTCGTCGGAATCGTCGATATCGTCGCTGCTATTTGACAGTTTTGATGTTTCATCATTATTGTCAGAATTTTCATCCAAATCTTTTTTAGGCTTTAATGATAATTCTTTTGCAGTTCCGTCTTCCCAATCATAATAGTATTCATACAATTCAAGAAATTTTTCTAAAAATGTTTCTAATTGTTTGAACTCTTCGAAATATATCTGTACACATTTATTGCCACAAATTGAAGCTCTGATATGTTCGCACAAATACAGATTAATGTTTTCTTCAATTATTTTTTCATTACCTGCTGGTACAAATAATAATACGTAAGGAAAGATGTTACGTTCTATTACTTCTGATTTATCACTGAAATAAAAATGGAAATTCTCATTGGTTAGTTCAGTGATTTCTTTTTTGGCAAACCTGATTCTGCATTTTTCGATTAGGTCATCGAATCTTACATTGTGTGTTAAGGGTCTGGGCTCATCGGGATA
The DNA here is from genome assembly GCA_045542715.1 of Acutalibacteraceae bacterium. GTDB lineage: Bacteria > Bacillota > Clostridia > Oscillospirales > Acutalibacteraceae > CAG-177. Next base: position 74,300 of record JAZQLN010000045.1, on the reverse strand, counting down.
AGTAAAATGTTTGATATATTCACGTTGAGAGTGATCAGAAGGTAATCGGAAAGTTGGTTGCTCACCAAAAATTTCATATAAGCCATCTATAAGATTTGTAACATTGGTGTATTTCCTATCGTTACTTCTATAATCTAGTACAACTGTTTTGGCGAGTAAGTCAAGATACATTTTGGTACTAATCTTAATCTTACTTTTATCAACTATGTGAGATGTTTTTTTCTCTTTTTTACTATTTGGGTTTTTAATTTTCACTTTTGGCATTAAAACGACCTCCTCTAAAACTTACAAGTGAATGCTATTGTGTTGTAGAAAATGTAAAGATGTGCCAAGCGATAAAGGCATGAAGTGACGAAAGTCAAACTTACAACGATAAACACCTTGTATTATAAAGCAATCAGATAATCATGTCAAGCGATATAGCGGAATACTGAAAATTATTATACCAAATTGATTACAAATAACCGGTAAATTGCATGAATACACTGCCAAAGTTCTTGTTGACTTTTTATGAGAAGAGGAATTATAATGACGTCTGTAAATCAACAAAATTTACAGATTTTAATGACAGAAGGAGGTGAGAACTATGAAATTAAAACCCATCAAATCGCCGGAAAATCCGGAAGAAAGAATTTTTAATTTAATTTGTAATTATGCGGATATATACCGCAATCAAAATGAAAAAGAATATGTAATATTAAAATATAAGAATGATAAGGAGCTTGCATTTCTCTCTGATGTATCTGCAATTGAAAATAGAATAAGAGAAATCTGTTTTAACGAGCTCGACAAAATTGTAAAGAAAAACTGCGTTGATAGTATCTACAAAACTATTCAGATGCAGGCAAATAGAACAACTGATGTTGTTCCTACTGTAAGAAGATGCTATTTTGACGGCGATCAGCTTATATACAATTTAAACTGTGATTATGCAATGTTAATAAATGAAACTATATGCAGACCGCTGAACAAGAATAATTTTGATTTTAAGGTCAATTTTTATGATAATGATGGCTTTCAAAATCAAGTAAAACCAATATTCAAAAACTTTGAAACTTTGCCTGATATGTTAGGTAAATTAATGAATGTTTCAGGAAACGATTTGTTTCTGTTAAGTATTTACATCGTATCATTGTTCTTTGACAACATAAGTCATCCTATCCTTATTTTCAATGGTGAGCATGGAGCGTGTAAGAGTACAGCAATGAGAATTATATGTAAAATCATTGACCCAGATTCAAAAGAACTTCTTGCTCTTCCAGAGAAAAAGGATGACCTAATCAATACTTTATATAATGGATATTTTATTGCTTTCGATAATGTCTCTGTCATAAAAAATGACATTAGTGATATTCTATGTAAAGCCGTTACAGGTAGCAGCATAAACAAAAGAAAGCTGTATACCGATAATGATGAGGTTGTTTTGAATATTAAACGACCTATTGGTATCAACGGAATAAGTATTGATATGTCACAGTCTGATTTGATTGATCGTTCTATAATAATTGACTTTAAACGTATTTCAAGTCAAAAAAGAATGACTGATTCACAGGTGTTTGGATTATTTAAAGAACTCCTACCCAATATTTTGGGTGAAATATTTACATTGATAAAAAAAGTATTGAAAATTAAAAATTCTATATCAGTTGAGCATTTGCCACGCATGGCGGATTTTGCTCATTTAGGATATTGTATTGCAGAAGCTATGAACAAAGGCGATGGAAAACATTTCCTTGAAGTGTATTCTAATAATAATTTAAAAGCTGTTCAATCTACACTTCAAAACTCGTCACTTGTTACATCAATAATTGAATTTATGAATAATAAGTCTGAATGGAAGGGCTCAGCAACAGAATTACTTCAAGAATTGTTATTAACATTTTCTGTTGGCTCAGTTCCGGGTGATTTTCCGACTACAACCAACTCCTTGTCACGTGTCATGAGTAAATATAAGCATGACTTAGGTAAGTTGGGAGTCGAATTAATAATAGGTCGTTCTAAAGACCGCTATATTATGCTTAAAAATACGAAAGGAGACAAGCAAAATGTCTAATGAAAAAAAGAATCTCACAACTTCATATAGTGAAGAAGATTACCAAAAACTTGAAAGAAGAATGAAAAACAGTGTACTTAACATCGAAGATTTAGATGAAGATTTAATTAAGAATGCAATTAGATTCTATCGAAATGATGATACTATCATTCAAGGCGGCAAACTATTTGAGTTTGTTGATGAGGAAACTGAACGTGAAAAAGAGTATGGCGATAACATAGTTTGGATAAGAGAAGAAGAATGGACTTTCGAATCCGAAGGTTATCATTACGGTTTAATTTACGACTATAATCGCTATCCGAAAAACGGTGAGGATTGCTTGTTACTTAAGGTGCTTTACAGTCCTGATAAAATCAAATTAATCAAAGCAACTCTTGAGCTTAACGATGTTGTTACACACGGAATTATTCGTGCGTATGGCAACAGATTTGATCTCGATGATATTCTTGATCAATATGTGTTGTTCAGAGTGAAAAATAGAGTTGATGATAACGGAAAGGTTTTTTCTAAAATTGTCAGCTTTGGTTTTCTTCTTGATGAAGAATTTGACTTTGTCAATGAGACATATAGTTTGATTCAAAACGAACTCTGCGATGTTCAGAGAGTATTATAATTTAAATTTTGGAGGTAATAATCATGAATAAGATGAAAGAATATTTTGGTTTAATTAGCCACGTAGAGGAAAATCTTTTTTGTACCAATGAAGACGCTGATTGGTGCATGGAAGAAAACCAAGACTTTGACCATACCGGTGAAATGCCCATATACGTTCTTGATGCAAGAATGTCTGAAATGAATGCAAACAATAAATATAATGTTATATTTATTGCCATTCAGCCATCGGGTAAAATACTGAGATTTACTAAACAGTATGATTACTACGATGAAGACGGACGTAATATATTGCCGTCGAAAAGACACTTTTCGATGACAATATCAAGATATGCTCGCATTAAGGTCAAAAAGTGTAAACAAAGAAGCGGAGAAGAAGTTTATCGTGTTATTGAATTCCATATTACTCCAGATGAAGAAATCTTGGAAATTATCAATGAAATAAACGAAACAAGCATAGAAGGCGAAAGTGTAGCCTAAGATAAAATCTCAGGCTATCGAAATCCAAAATTCGATAGCCTGAGTTAAAATAGATTTATTAAAAGGAGAATTTATTATGTATTCCAAAGAACTTGAAAGATTAATTAAAATTGTTGAAAAAGAAGCCGTCTGCGGTGTAAGTACCGAAGGTTGGCACAACCATGAAACATGGGAAATCGATCACAAGGGCTCATTGCCTGTTTATATTGTTGATGCTGTAAGCAGTTACGGCTTAGACGAACATGAGTTTCATATTATGTTCAATGCTATTCAACCATCTGGTAAGGTTTTGGTTTTCGCTTTACCTCATAATGGCAAAGATCCTTTTGGTGAGGGTGTTTTACCTTCAGGAAAACATTATTCTCTAACAGTTGGCAGATATGCTGATTTAATTGTTGATGAGGTTTTGCATAAAGGCAAATTCGTTCTTGATCCAAAGTCAATGAAGATTATCCCTGATTCAGAAATCGAAGCAATAAAAACAAAGTTTGAAACGAAAGGAAGTTGTTTATAATGGCAAACAGACAAAGTAAATATAAAAGAAACCATAACGGTATCTCAATAAGACCTGACTATGGCAAAATTAACATTTCAAAAAGAGTCATCAAGCTCTTGGATTATCCAGAATATATTCATTTTGAGAAATATAATGATACATACTTAGCATTAACCGTAGGAAGCCCCGATGATGAAAATTCCTATAAAGTAAAGGTGCAAAACAAGGGCGGTCACTCAATTAACTCTGTTGAACTTGTACGTAAGATTTTTAGTGAATTTGGCATTTCGAGAAATGAAGAAGATATATTCTCGCCCTTTTATAACATAAAAGGAGCTACACTTAACGGAAAATACGCTATATTAGTGCAAATGAAAAACTTCAATTACAGAAGCTATTAGTCAAAACTTGGGCTGTGGAAGCTCTCAGAGAGCCGAAGCAGCCCTTGTTTCAAATATATATTATTTCTATGTAGGAGGTGTTAATATGACAGCCCATATAAGAAAAAGAAAGTACAAAAGCGGCGTTCGTTATCAGGTTGTTTTGGAGATAGGAATTGACTCGAACGGAAAACGTAAAAGGGAGTATATCTCTTGTGATTCCTATGCCGAAGCTCAAGCAATAAAGGCGGAAAAGCTACATCAATACAACATGGGTTCATTCATTGAAGCAAGTAAAATCACAGTTCAGAACATCTGCGAACAGTGGTTCAAACTTCACGTTGAACAGGAACTTGCTATTACCACGCAGAACGGTTATAGAGTAAATCTTGAAAACCATGTGTATCCTGCAATCGGCAATATAAAGGTGCAGAAGCTTACACCTGTTCAGTTGCAAATGTTTTATGATGACCTGAAAAAGAAAGGCTTGTCGCCACGCTCTATCAGATATATCCATACCACATTGCATACCGCATTAAAATTTGCTATGAGAATGGGTGTAGTTGGCAGAAACGTGACTGAATTTGTAAGCCCCCCAAAAGGCGAAAAATTCAAGCCCGATATATACAATGAGGCGGAAGTTCTTGAGCTTTTGAATTATTGCAAAGGCACTCAGTTTGAAGTTCCTATAACCCTTGCAGTTGGCATGGGTATGCGTAAAGGTGAAGTGTTCGGTTTGCAATGGAAAGATATAGATTTCTCAGATAACACACTTCATGTATGTCATAATTTGACCTGTGTTAAAGGAAAGAAAATTATAGGTAAGCCCAAGACTGAATCGAGTGACAGAAAGATTTTAATGCCGGATTATGTTGTAACAATGCTCAAGAAACATAAGATTGAGCAAGCAAAGAACCGTCTTAAACTCGGCAGAGCATATCAGGATAATGACCTTGTTTATTGTTATGATGATGGAACACCGAGAAGTACAAACGGATTTTCAAAAAGATTTTCTGACTTCTTAGAAAAGAACGGATTAAGACACATTCGCTTTCATGACCTAAGACATATCAATGCGACTCTGATGTTACAGTACGGAGTACCTGCAAAGATTGCGTCCGAAAGATTGGGACACTCGACCATTCAGACAACCATGAATATCTATTCCCATGTAACAGTTGAAATGCAGAAAGACACAGTAAACATTTTTGACAATAACATCTTTTCCAAAGTGGCGGAAGGATAAGCGAAAGCGGCAACAGTTTTGATGGCTGTTGTCGCTTTTTACTCATTTGCCTGATAAGGTGGAAAATCGTCAGAAAAACAGCTTTTTGGCATTTGATTACATTAGGTCGTAGTTTGCTTTTAACAGCGTTTTTGGTGTGTTTTCGCTTGCAATAGGGCATATCTACAACAATTAATGAGGTCGCCCTTGTGTCGACGGTAGTCACAATGGTCAATTTGGTCGATAGTGCTTGGTCGACGAAGTTTTAACATCTCTTTCAATGATTTCAAAGAGGTTGAGTGTTGAATACTTGTTTCTATATTTAGCCCCGAAATCATTTTCACTTTGGACGACGAAAAGCCGACGGAGGGTGTTGGATATTTTAGGAATTCGAGCAAGGAATATTTTAAATCTCGCCGTCGCAACTAAAATATCAGGGTGCAAAACCCTATGTATATCAATGAACTTTAGCGCTTTAAAGAGCTATTGGAAATCGTGTAACGGGCTATAACCTGTTCGAGGGTTCGAATCCCTTGCTCTCCGCCATGAAAAAAGCAGTTACACCTTTTGGTGTGACTGCTTTTTGTATATAAGCAAGGGATTCGAAAGCCCGTTAAGAAAACCTTTCGGGGAAAGGTTTTTAGGGCGTGGGACTACTCCGTGGTAAATTTGACAAACAAGCAGCACACAACGAGCACACAGATAAATTATACTTAAATAGCACCCTTGCACTCCGCTAAATTTATTAATTTAAAAATTTTTAATAGAAAATTAATAATTTTAATATAACATAGTAGCAGAGGTGATGTTATGAAAAAAATCTGCATTATTTTATTAGCTGTTGTTTTGGGAATTGGTTTATTGCTGTCTATGATGTTTTTTGGATTTTTATATTCTCACCAAAACTCAGTGATTTCTTCTTTGCCTGATTATGAAAGTAACGAATTCTATACTAATGGTGGCTTTCAGGATTATACTGATTATGCTAAATATATTTATGATAATATAACAATACAAGACCTTAAATCTTCAGAATATTTTACAATAACAACCGCTGATGATGTTGAAGAAATCTTGTTACATATTGACAATTTTGAAGGATGGGTTGAAGCTTGTGGCGGAGAACTCAAGAATAATTATGATTTTGATAAAACCATTGTAACCGAGGGTGATTTCTTTTATATCGAAACTAAAGACGGCGAGCCAATCGGTCAAGGAACATATGGTAAGTTTGATAATTATTCTGTTTACTATTTTGATGTTGACGCACAAATTCTATATTATTTTCATAACAACATTTAACATTGAACCCCATAGAAGTAATAGCTTCTGTGGGGTTTTTCTTATACTTTCACGCACCGCAAAATATACTCAAACCCCACTTTCGACGACGAAAAGACGACGACACATCGAGCATAAATATCCCTATGGTCGTCAAGAATATCCGTCACCGTCGTCAGATGACATTTTCATAGTAGATTTTTGGATGTATATGTGATATAAATAATATAACAAATGAGAATTTGAGAGGTGCAATATGATTTTTGTAGAAAATAATAGAAGTCTTGAATTAAATATAAAAAGTTATCAGTTCCCTAATGAAAGAACAATAAACAAAGAGTATAATCATGATGCAAATTGGTTAGTTTGTGAAATAAAGTATTCTGAAAATGATTTCACCGAAGTATATAGCGATGCCTGTTTGTTAACTTGTGAGCTTGAAGAATTGGCAGATGCTTTATTGAAAATACTTAATGGTGATGATAGTGGATATATTTCTGACTTAATTGAGCCATATTTAAATATATCAATCGCAAAAGCAGGAGAAAAAGTAGTGTTCATTGTTCACTATGTGTATGACACTTCAAATGGGATATGGAGAAAACGTAAGGTTACTTCTTTAGTCGATAAAGAATACGCAACTCATATTCTACATGAATTGGTGGAATTGCAGAAAAAATATCCACAACGATAATTATATAAAACATTAAAGTGCAATGGGAAATGAAATCCTGTTGCACTTTTTCTATTTGTAAAGGAGGTTTACAATGAAACAAACTACACTTGAAGATTTATTCTATGACAACATAAACCCTAACGAAACAAGCTTTGTGAGGGGTTCTGAATACGGTAAATGCTTTGACAAAGTTACTGAACTGTCAAAGTCCGTATGCAGTCAGTTGACCGAAGAATAGGTAAAGAAATTTCTGTATCAATATATGAAGATGATAGTAGCTTTACATATGAAGAAGAGTTATGGCGTGTTTCTATTAATAATCAGTAATTGTAATGTTTGCAAAGTAATGAAAAGCAGCGGTGACAGATTTTGTATCTGTTACCGCTTTGTTCTTCCTATCTATCTTAATTGAACTGTTTTCTTGACGGTCAAGGCACTTCAAAAACGAGCTGTTTTTCTGGCGGCAGGTCGGCAAAGGCGGGAAGTTATGAGTTCGTGTTGATTTTTCATCTGCTAAAAATCTCCCGCCTTGGATATTTTTTTGAATTCTATTAATTTTATATTTTGAAAAACTTAATATAAAATTAACAACTTAAATGTAAAATCATTATTGAGGTGATTATATGAAAAAATTTTTCTTTATATTGTCAGCTGTTATTTTAGGTGTTGGTTTATTGCTTACTTCAATATTTTTTGGATTTTTATATTCTCATAAAGATTTGGTTATAACAACTTTGCCCGATTACAATAACAAAGAGTTTTATACCTCCGGCGGTTTTCAGGATTTTACAGACTACGCAAAATACTTTTACGATAACATAACAGCAAAAGACCTTGAATCTTCAGAATACTTTACAATGACAACCGCCGATGATGTTGAAGAAATCTTACTGTATATTGAAAATTTTGAAGGTTGGGTTGACGTGTGCGGCGGAGAACTTAAGGAAAATTATGACTTTGATAAAACCATTATAGCTGAGGGCGATTATTTCTATATTGAAACAAAAGACGGAGAACCGATAGGTCAAAGTACGTACGGTAAATTTGACAATTATTCTGTTTACTATTTTGATTTTGAAACACAAATTTTATATTATTTTCATAACAACATTTAATTGTAACCGCCAAAAACAAAACTTTTCATGCTATGTAAAAAGCCACAAGAACCTTAGTTCTTATGGCTTTATTTTTTATGCGGAAATCAAGCAACTCACGCAGAATCATTGTTCGATAAATCTATAAAACTATTTAATGAGTTCTTAATCAATCTTTCATATTTTAAAAATAATGTTGAAATCAGTATGTATTTATGATAATATTTAACAAACTAAAGCGTCAGCTTTTAATGGGAAAGGAGAGTTTTTATGTCTCATTTTGACATTCCGTTCCGTGATAAGAACTCAGAAAGAAAAATGCTCGCCCAGCGCATACGCAGACTCATGGATGACATTCAGTCAAGAATATTTGATGACAGCGAGGATGCAGGCGATTTTTTGTTCCGTGACGGACAGTCAACAATCAATAAAATCAACGAAGGTGATTGGATTCCGTTCGGCAAAGATGATTTCTGGGGATACCGTGAGCAGTATTGCTGGTTCAAGCAGACTGTAAAAATCCCCGAACGATTCAAAGGAAGAAAAGTTGCATATTTCGTTTCGCCTTCAATTCATAAAGGTTGGGATAACCGTGACCAACAGTTTATAATCTATGTTAACGGTAAAATGGTGCAGGGTCTTGACGTTAACCATGCACATATTTTTCTGACCGATTGTGCACAGGGCGGCGAAGAATTCGATATTGCACTTAATGCATACTGTGATGACTGGACATATTCGGGCAAAGTTCAGCTTAAAGGTACTCTTAAAACATATGATGCCGATGTCAACGCACTTTATTACGACATCCGTATTCCTTGGGAAACCGCACATATGTATAATCACGATTCTGTCGACAGAGTTGATATTATCAAGGTTCTTAACGATGCATGCAATATGCTTGAGCTTTCAACTCCCGACCACGATGTATTCAAATCATCGGTTAAGGCAGCGAGTGAATATCTCCACGAGAATATCTACGGCGAAAAGAGCGATATACTCGTTTCTGCTGTCGGTCATACTCATATTGACGTTGCATGGCTCTGGAGACTCCGCCAGACAAGAGATAAGGCAGGCCGTTCATTTGCAACGGTCATTAACCTTATGAAAGAATTCCCCGAATATAAGTTCATGTCTCCCCAGGCACAGCTTTATGACTATGTTAAGCAGGATTATCCCGAACTTTACGAGGAAATCAAAGAGAAAGTCAAGGAAGGCAGATGGGAAGCCGAGGGCAGCATGTGGGTTGAATCCGACACCAATGTAATCTCCGGTGAATCTCTTGTCAGACAGTTCCTTGTCGGCAAACGCTTTTTCAAGCAGGAATTCGGTGTTGACAACAAAATCATGTGGCTTCCCGACGTTTTCGGTTATACAGCCGCATTGCCCCAGATTATGAAGCTTGCCGATATTGATTATTTCATGACGACAAAAATTTCATGGAGCGAATATAACCGCTTCCCGTTCGATACATTCCTCTGGAAAGGTATTGACGGAAGTGAAATTCTTTCTCACTTTGCACCAAGTATGCGCGACAGTGACGAAAAACGTTTTCAGGCAACTTACACCGCTATGCTCGACCCTGCTCATATTATCTACGGCTGGCAGAGATACAGCAACAAAGACCTTGCAAAAAAAGAAATGTGTATTTACGGCCACGGTGACGGCGGCGGCGGTCCGACCAGAGGCAATATTGAAGGCGGCATGAGAATGGCAGAAGGCATTCCCGGTTGTCCTCAGATCAAAATGGAATCCGCACTTGATTTCTTTAAACGGCTTGATTCCGAAGTCAGAGACAGTAAGAGACTGCCCAGGTGGAGAGGCGAACTTTACCTCGAATACCACAGAGGCACTCTCACAGCTCAGGCACGAAACAAAAAGTATAACCGTAAGAGTGAACTTCTTTACCATGATGTTGAAACCCTCAGTGCAACCGCAGGAAAACTTTGCGGACTTGATTATCCGTCAGAAGAAATCCTCGATTCATGGAAGATTATTCTTCTCAATCAGTTCCATGATATTATTCCCGGTTCATCAATTTCACAGGTTTATGAAGACTCCAAAGAACAGTATGAAGCAATCGCAAAGTCAGGCAAAGACCTTGCATGGAATGCCGTTGATTCCATGGCAGCCTGCGTAAATACCGACGGTGATTCACTGCTCGTTTTCAACACACTCGGTATGGCAAGAACGGATGTCGTAATCACCGATATGCCCGAAAAAGAGGGCTTTGCAATTCTTGATTCCGACGGAACACCTCTCACATGGCAGAAAACTTATGACGGCAAACTTGCGTTTCTCGCCAAAAACGTTCCTGCCAAGGGATACAAAGCGTTCCGTGTTATCAACGGTTCTTCCGCTGCTGAGAGTTCTGTTTCCGTATCGCTTGACGGAGCTGAAAACAAATTCTACAAGCTCAGCTTCAATAAAGAAATGAATATCAGCAATCTTTATCACAAGGAAAGCGGAAGAAATGTTGCTCCCGAAGGAGAGGTTCTCAATAATCTTGTTGCTTATGAGGACAGATCGCACGTATACGAAGCATGGGATATCAAGTGTTATTACGATGAAAAATTCTGGAATATCGATAATGTTTCAGGCAAAGAAATAATCGAAAGCGGTCCCGTCAGAAACGTTATTAAAGTTGACCGTACATTTAATACTTCAACCATTACACAGTATTTTATATTCTATCCTCATACCGGCAGAATTGATGTTAATTATGATATCAACTGGAAAGAGCGCAATGTTGCTCTCAAAGCACATTACCCCGTTGATGTCAACACCACAAAAGCAACATACGACATTCAGTTCGGCAATATTGAAAGAACCACCCATAACAATACAACATGGGATTATGCCCAGTTCGAATGCTGCGGACATAAGTGGGCTGACCTTTCCGATAACAGCTTCGGTCTTTCCGTTCTTAATGATTGCAAATACGGTTGGACAATCAAAGAAGGCAGCATCAAGCCGACTCTTCTCAGGAGTGCAACTGAACCGAACTATTATCAGGACAGAGAGCGTCATGTGTTCACCTACTCAATCTATCCCCACAGCGGTGCAGTAAACACTTCCGATGTTGTTTACGAGGCTTATAATCTCAATGTGCCTATGTATTGCAAATCCGTCGGTGCTCAGAACGGAAAACTTCCTGCAGAATATTCACTTGTTTCGGTTGATGCGGATAACATTATAATCGAAACCGTCAAGAAAGCCGAAGACAGCAATGCCATTATTATTCGCTGTTATGAGACATGGAACAAAAAGTCCGCCTGCAAGTTCACTTTCGGAAATGATATTGTTTCGGTCAGCGAATGTAATCTTCTTGAAGAAAAAGATTGCGAACTTGAATTCAGCGGTAATAAATTATCGGCAGAGTTCAAACCTTTTGAAATCAAGACATTTAAAGTTATACTTAAATAAAATTCGGAGCACGGTTGATTCCGTGCTCTTTTTATAACATATATTATGTGATTAATGTTGACTGAAATATATTTATACTGTAATATATTATAGAAAGCTTATTGCGGAGGTAATAAAATGAAGAAAAAACTATTAAGATTTATTTCGGCTGTACTCTGTATCTCAGTTCTGGTTTGCGGAATGCCTGCAGGCTCTTATGCAGCTCAGGAACAGAGCGTTTCCGCTTCTCAGGAAGAATCGGCGGGCGACAGCATTATGAAAGGACTTTACAACGCACTTAATGTTGTTGTTGAAGGACTTGCAAAGTCAATCTGTGCAATTTATGTTAACCCTAAAGACTGGGAAAGCATAGATGATTATGATTCCGATGAAATCGGATTTATGCCGGGCAGGTCAACATATCAGACTTCCGCAGGCGAAAACAGCGTATGGAAACTCGGCTATTCAAAAATGAGCATTGTTCCCGATGACATTGACAGCGGCAAATATAACCTCGGCAGAGATTTGCTTGATAAATACGCTGAGGGTGTTTATGATGATCAGTGCATCCGCGTTGCAGTAATCGATGATAACAGCGGAGAAGGTGCCGTTGTTCTCGGTGCAATAGACTCCCTCGGTGTAACCTCAACAGATACACGCACAATCCGTAAAGCCGTACTTGAATACTGCGAAGCCAACGGCATCAAGGTTGCAAGCATAAACATCAGTGCCACTCACGCACATTCCGCACTTGATACACAGGGTGTCAGCACAGGATTTTTCAAAAAGCTTTTCGGAACTTTCTGGTGCAATCTTATCGGTTATGACGGAATAATGGCAGGTTTCGAAACAGCGGAAATGTTCAAGCAGCACTTTATCGACGTTTCTGTTGAAGCAATAAAAGAAGCTTTCGGTAAAATGGAAGAAGGCAGGCTTTACTTCTCAGAAATCGATATGAGCGAATATTTCAAAGACAAACGTGATCTCATCGCTAAAGAAGACATCCCCAAAACAGCAAGCTTCAAGTTTATCCCCTCTTCAGGCAACGCTCCAACATATATCAGCGATATAACATGCCATGCAACCTCATTCAGTGCAAGCAACGGTCTTGTAGGTTCAGACTATATCCACTATGCCGACGAATACATCAAGAACACAGACGGCGGTAACTTTATTATGATTCCGGGTGCTGTCGGTCAGGTTTCAAGAGATATTGAGGTAGATACAACAGGTATGACCGAGCACGAAGAAAAAGGTGCCTCCGCAAGAACTCTCGGAAAGCTTGTCGGTGCAAAAATTGTTGAGGCAGACTATGAAAAAGAACTCTCCCCTGTTATCAATGTCAAGCACAGAGAGCTTTTCATCAAACCCGAAAACAGCATTCTCACCCTTGCTTGTGAAATAAAGCTCGTTAACAACAAAGTTTTTTATGACGGTTTCCTTCTCAAAGAATACTGCATGGCAACAGAAATGGGTTATATTGAATTCGGAAACGAGATCGGACTCGCATTATTCCCCGGTGAACTTTATCCCGAAGTTTTCTGGGATGATGAAATTACGGGCGGTGCAAATTGGGACGGTACCGAATGGCCCTATGATTGCCTTTCAACAGCCGTTAACGGTGTTACAACATATCCCGTCAGCCTTACAAACGATGCTATAGGTTATGTTCTCACTGACAATAACTTTGCGTTTATGGGTCACATAATCGGTGACGGAATTGCTGACGAAACACTTTCTGCAGGCAAACACATCGGTTCATATCTTGTAACAGAATATCTCGCTCTTGTTGATTCGCTTTAATAATACGGTGCAACGGGAAACACGCTCCTGTTGCACCTTTTATGTTAAGCCGAAAATATATGTGTATTTTCCACACAAATCAATGTTGTTTTTTGTTCAAAAAACAGAATTTTTAAAAAATGTTTCCAAATCCTTTAAAATAGTGCTAATATATATAAAAACATTTTCATTAATAAATAGGAGGATTAAAATGAAAAAGTTTATAGCAATCATTCTTTCAATCGCACTTATTGTTCCTTTTGCTGTTATCCCTGCAAACGCACAGCAAAAAACACCCAAAGTTGTAACTCAGGAGACAAACGACCTTGAATGTGCTTTTGCAGAAGGCACAAACAGTCTTGTTGTATTTGTAACCGGTATCGGTCAGAGTTATTCTTATCTCTTTGATGAGAGCTATACTCAGGAAGGTGCTTTCGAAAAGGGTACTCTTCAGGATTATGAGAACTATGCTCCCCTTATCGCAGAAGGTAAGTATAATTCAAGATGGAACCTTTTCAACAGCTTCGACGAAGCTTTTTCCGACACAAGTACAATTCTCACTATCGTCGGTGCCGTGCTTGAACTTCTCACTTCATCTGTTATCAGATGGAACATTATCGACCAGGATAAAGTTGATAAAATCGTAAGAGATCTTTTCAAATTCAACATCGTTGGTGAAGACGGCAATGCTGATCCCAGAGTTGTCACTCCCAAATATCCCATTCCCGTTTCGGAATTCCCCGGAATAATTGACGAAAACGGCAACTTCGAAAGTGAAGCTAAAAACCGATTCTATTCTTCAATCCCCTGTAAAGATATCGCACTTGAAAAGTTCGGTGAAAATTTTGAAGATTATCTTTATGTTTTCAATTACAATGCATTCTCATACACATCAAAGAACGTTGATGCTCTTCATGAATTTGTTGAAAAAATCATTGCTGAAAACAAAGTCGGTGCAAAGGATATCGTTCTTGTTCCCATGAGCATGGGTGCTTCCGTTGTTACAGCTTATATGGATAAATATCCCACTGTAGCTCAGAACCATATCAGAAGAGTTGTAAGTATTGTTGGTGCATGGGACGGAAGCGATGTTGTTGCCGATCTTCTTCTGCGCAGATACTGCGAAAATTCTGCAGACCTTTTCTATAACGGACTTCTTTCCGATCTTATCGGTGAGCCTTGGGGTTATCTTGTTAATATTGCACTCCGTCTTTTCCCCAAGCATATTTTAAGAGGCTTTATTGACATGGCACTCACCGCAATTGCAACAGAACTTTTCTGCGCAACTCCTTCTCTTTGCAATCTTATTCCCATTGATCAATACGATGAAATTTCTCCCCTTATCAAATCATCGGTTGTAAAAGCCGAAGCTGACAGCTTCCAGCAGGCTAAGAAACGCCTTAACGAAACAATGTCAAAGCTTGAAAAAGAAGGTGTCACCTTCTCGTTCATTTCAGGTTACGGTCTCCCCTTCGGTGCAATAACCTCAGACTACTCAGCATTCGGTTTTATGGAAAGTGCTTCCCGCACCAACTCAGACGAAATCATTAACATCGATTCAACAGCTCCCGGCACATCATTTGTTGCTTACGGAACAAAGTTTGCCGATACAGAAGGAAGAATTCTTTCACCTGACGGTTCAATTGACATTTCAACAACATACCGCAAGGATTCTTCATGGTTCTTCTATCAGCAGAAGCATGAACTCGAATATAACAACACTGCAATTGCACTTGCACTTGAACTCGCAACAGGTAATGTAAAAACCGTTGAAGACTGTGATGATCTTGAAGAAGACGGATTCTATTTCCCCCAGTTCAACGGTGCAAGAAACCTTAAGAGCTACAAGAGAAATTATCTTCCCGATCTTGAGAGATACTGTGCTGAAACAGGATATGTTCTCACTGCTGAACAGAATGCTGTTCTTGCAAAAGCTGAGGAAATGGCAAAGAATACAGTAAACAATCCTGAGGTTGACGATCCCATCATTGAAGACGTTTATAATATGCTTGTTGAAATCGGTGTTTATACCGAAGATGAAGAACCAGGATTCTTCGATAAAGCACTCAACGAAACTCTCAAGGGTGCAAACGATATCACATATAAGATTTTCGGTGCCAAAGGTTTCCTTGATTTCTTCAGAAAGTAAATAATTCTTGCGGGCTTATCATTGAGATAAGCCCGTTTTTTGTCATATTTTTCTCTTTGCCTATTGTTTTTTCATTCCTAAACTGTTATAATTTATTGAAATTTGTAACAGGAGATGAATTATGAGAAAATTCAGAAAAATATTATCCGTATTATTATCGATTATTATTGCATTAACATCAATTATAACCGTCAACGCAGAAAGTGTTGATTCTGAACCAACATTAAACAATATTTCCGATTATAAAGAATACCTTATGGAAGAAGGATATCCCGTATTAACAACAGAAAATTTTTTGGGATTCTTCAATGCATTCTCAACCGCAATACAAATTCTTACCGGTTCATGGATGTTCCCTCAGCCGAAATTCAATATTGAAGTTGACGATTTTTTAACAGAGGTAAGCGAACATATTGCAAGGAACAGCGGCCTTGATTTCCTTGCAATCATAAACAATATCCCCGAAACAAACCAACTTGCCGACATCGTTACAACGACATTTCAGATTGATACCTACGAATTCAGAACCTATATGCATGAAAAGAGCGATGAATATTTCGCAGACGGCAATGCTGTCATGGGAGCCGTTTACGGACTTATAGGAATTTATTTCGGCGTTATAACTAAATGCGAAATTTACGCTACACCCCGTGAAGATAACGCTGATATTTATGAAGTTTTCATCCGTGTAACTTATAAAGACGGGAGTTTCGAGGTTTTCTTCCCTGGTCTTCTTATAAACGCAGTAACAGGCGAATGCTCCAATGTTGATGATAACGGAATGTTTGGCATCGGATTCAATATGAATCTTTCCGAAATGCTTGTATATGCAACCGTCAACTGTTGGATGCGTAATTTCGGCTTCTGCTATTTATACGATGTTCTCGCAAGTTCAATGCCGTACTTTTTCAATTATAACACCAGAAGATTCAAGTTCGATTACAACGGTCTTGAATATATGATTCAGATCTGGAAAGGAAATTATACAGTTTCAAACGGCGGTGAAGTTGGTGTTTACTGCCGTGACAAGGCAAAATTCGGTTCATATTATGATTGCGTCAATGATGAACAGATGCTTGAAATGTCAATGCAGATTCTTCACGGAGACAAGGTTCTTGTCAACAAACCTCTTCAGCGACACTGGTGGGTAAACGGATTCCATCTCGGCACAAGACTGTATCTTCCTGAAAGTCTCACTATGAAATTCTCAATTGTGATGGCAGACGAAGAAATGCTCAAAGCATTCTGTGAAGCTGTCGATAACCATTACAGACACGACGTAACATACACGGTTGACGGACTGACCGTAAACGCAATATGGTAAAACTAAACCGCCGGGCTTGAGCTCGGCGGTTATTGTTATATCAGACTGTTAAGTTTATCCATCGTTTCTTTTGAAGGCTGAGGAATAGCGGAAAAAGGAAATTCAATTCCCAACTTATCATATTTCACCTGACAGATTTTTTTGAACGGAAGAAGTTCGATTTTGTCTGTGCAGGAATATTTGACTGCAATTTCCTTTAATTTTAAAATATTATCTTCGGAATCATTAAGAGTCGGAATTATAACCTGTCTCAATGTAACGGGAACATTGATTTCATTCAGATATTCAAGGAATTCAATAACCCTGTCAAAATTACATCCGACATATTTTTCATAAAGACCGTTATCGGTATATTTGATATCAAGCAAAACCCTGTCAGTAACGGTTAACAGTTCTTTGACGGAATCATTCAGTATGCTTCCGGATGTATCAAGGCAGGTGTTAATCCCTTCCTGATGACAAAGTCGGAATAACTCCTTAACAAACTCCGCTTGAGCAAGAGGTTCACCGCCCGATACGGTTATTCCGCCTTCCTTGCCGAAATATTCTTTATATCTTCTGGCTTTGGAAACCATCTCTTCACAGGTGTATTCCGTGCCGGTGCCGAATTCCCATGTATCTGGATTATGGCAGCATCCGCAACGCAGATTACATCCCTGCATAAAAACTACAAATCTGATTCCCGGACCGTCTAAAGCACCGAGACTCTGAATTGAATTTATATTGCCCTTAATCATATTGCTTCATGGAATGTACGGTTAATAACTTCTCTCTGCTGCTCGCGTGAAAGCTTGTTGAAGTTTACTGCATAACCGGAAACACGGATTGTAAGATTGGGATAAGCCTCAGGATTTTCATATGCATCCATAAGTGTTTCACGGTTAAGAACATTAACATTAATGTGATGTGCCTTCTTTGCAAAATATCCGTCAAGAATTGAAACAAGATTTGCAATACGTTCATCCTCATCTCTGCCCAATGCATCGGGAGTAATTGAGAATGTGTTCGAAACGCCGTCACGGCAATCGTCATAGCTGATTTTTGCAACAGAGTTGAGCGAGGCAAGTGCACCGTTTTCTTCTCTGTTATGCATGGGGTTTGCACCGGGAGCAAAAGGAGCAAATGCCTTTCTGCCGTCGGGAGTAGCACCGGTGTTCTTGCCGTACATAACATTTGATGTAATGGTAAGAACGGAAAGTGTATGGATTGCATGGCGGTATGCGGGTGTTTTGCGAAGCTCAGTTATAACTCTGTGAGTCATATCCTTTGCAATGAGGTCAACCCTGTCATCATCATTGCCGTATTTGGGGAAATCTCCCGAAGTTTCAAAATCAACAATAAATCCGTTCTGATTCTTTACAGGCACAACATTCGCAAACTTAATTGCACTGAGTGAGTCTGCAACAACGGAAAGACCTGCAATGCCGAAAGCCATGAAACGCTCAACACTTGTATCATGAAGTGCCATCTGAATTTTTTCATAGGCATATTTATCATGCATATAGTGAATAATGTTCATTGTGTTAACATAGAGGTTGCTGAGCCATTTGATATAAATATCAAATCTTTCCATAACCTCATCGAAATCAAGCTTGTCGCCTTCCATAACAGGCATCTGAGGACCGATATGAATACCGCTGGTTGTATCATATCCGCCGTTGATAGCAATAAGAAGAAGCTTGGCAAGGTTGCATCTTGCACCAAAGAACTGCATCTGTTTGCCGAGTTTCATTGCGGAAACACAGCAGGCAATTGCATAGTCATCGCCGTAAACAGGACGCATAATATCATCGTTTTCATACTGAATGGAATCTGTATCGGCAGAGACCTTTGCACAGAATTTTTTGAAGTTTTCAGGAAGAGATGTTGACCAGAGAATTGTAAGGTTGGGTTCGGGAGATGAACCGAGAGTATAAAGAGTATTGAGCATACGGAAGCAGTTCTTTGTTACAAGAGTTCTGCCGTCCTCGCCCATTCCGCCGACAGCTTCTGTTATCCACATGGGATCTCCGCCAAAGAGTTCATTATATTCCGGAGTACGGAGATGACGTGCAACACGGAGCTTAATAACAAAATCATCCATGAGTTCCTGAGCGTCTTCTTCGGTAAGAATACCGTTTGCGATATCACGCTCAATATAAATGTCAAAGAATGTGCTTACTCTGCCAAGCGACATTGCAGCACCGTTCTGCTCTTTTATAGCTGCAAGATATGCAAAATAAGTCCACTGAATAGCCTCTTTTGCGTTGGCTGCAGGCTCACTGATATCAAAGCCGTACATAGCAGCCATTTCCTTAAGATAGCCGAGGAATGCTATCTGACGGTAAAGCTCTTCATCAAGACGGATGTTTTCGGTATTGAAAGCTTTTGCGGAAAGATCAGCCTTATCCTTCTTCTTTTCTTCGATCAGTTTATCAACGCCGTAAAGAGCAACTCTGCGGTAATCACCGATAATTCTTCCTCTGCCGTATGCATCGGGTAAGCCTGTAATAACATGGCATTTTCTTGCCTGACGCATTTCATCGGTATATGCTCGGAAAACACCGTCGTTGTGTGTTGTTCTGAAATGGAATTCTTCTTCAACCTTACGGCTGAGTTTATATCCGTATGCTTCACAAGCCTGCTTGACCATTCTCATTCCGCCAAAGGGATTCACTCCCCTTTTAAGAGGTCTGTTGGTCTGCAAGCCAAAGATAATTTCATTTTCTTTATCAATATATCCGGGAGAATAACTTGTAAGTGAGGAAACCGTTGCAGTGTCAATATCAAGAACACCGCCAAACTGACGCTCAAGAGCAAACAAAGCTTCAACTTTTTTCATCAATGCCTTTGTTCTTTCCGTTGCACCTGAAAGAAAATCCGAATCGCCCGTATATTCCTTGTAGTTGAGCTGAATAAAATCACGGACATTGATTTCATTCTGCCATGCTCCAGCGGTAAATCCGTTCCAGTTTTCATGTTTCATATAAATTCCTCCTTAACTGTTCTGATTTGCCTTTAAACAATAAAAGGGCAAATCAGCTTAGAACAAACTGAATCGCCCAGACGGTCGGCATTTAACATTTACATTCCCTTGCGGTTATCCGCAAAATCCGTCAGTCATGTAAATTACAATAACATTATACAACGGGATAAAAATATTGTCAATTTTAATAAAGAAACAAGATTACAGAATTTTTTATCTGTTTTTAGTTGATTATGCTTAATTAGTCTGAAGAAGAGTTGAATCAATGCAAAAAAGATGATATTATGTAGAAAAGGAGATGAATATGTCGTGAAGAAAACATATAAAACTTTTACAGCCTTATTGCTGTGTTTTTTAATAACCTTCGGTTCTTCTGCCTGTGTTTATTCGTTTTCAGAAACATATGGTGTTAATCAAGAGATAATTGAAACTGCCCGTTCGGAAATCGGATATTACGGTGAAAAATCAAACAAATTCAACGAATGGTACTACGGTCAGGAATCATCGGCGGCATGGTGTGCGGTTTTCGTTTCATGGTGTGCAGACAGTGCGGGTGCACTCGGAACTGCAATTCCCAAAAGAGCAACCTGTTTATCAATGAAACTGTGGTTTGAGAGAAGAAACCTGTATTATACGGTTGACAGCGGATATATTCCCCAAAAAGGCGACATTGTATTCATGAACACATCACCTGACGGAACAGACAGCATAAATCATGTTGAATTTATTTCCGAAGACGGATATTATGTTTCCGGTCAGGATGTTTGCGTCAGCTGCATAGGTGGCAACACAAGCGATATAAACTATAACGGTTCTGATTATGTCACAGAAAAGATTCGTCCGCTGAAAGGAGATAAAGCGGAAATAGCAGGCTTTGCTCATCCCGAATACGAAAAATGTGACGGAATAAGAGCTGATATATACGGACTTACGGATGATTTAAAAACAGATACCGTTAAGTACATTGAATCAAAACTGATAAGAATTTTTGTTTTCTTTGAAACATGGTTTGTTGAATTGATGAACTCTGTTTCATTACTGAAAGTTTGATATTAAATATAAAAGCGGATTGCAGTTCAGCAATCCGCCTTTTTTAATCCGGATAAGAAACCTGTCTGCCTGTTATGCAGTAAGCAAATCCGCGATAAATCTCATTGATTGTTTTCTGAAACATTCCCTTGAACAATACATCGAGCGAAACAGAAAATCCGAAATCGTCGCCCGTTAATTTATAATCAACAACATCTTTTGCAGAAATCATATCATACCAATGAACAACTCTGCTTGTATAAACCGAAGTATCCTTTTCATCAACTTCAATTATTCTGTAGCCATACTGTGTTGAATAACTGTCTCTGTTATAACGCGTGCTTAACGAATTAACAATATCGATACCCTTGTATTCAACACCGAAAGCATTTGTATGGTCGTGACCCGTAAACATCGCAAGAACATCGCCTTTTTCAACCATCGCTTCAAACTGACCGTAATTTTCATATCCGCAGCACGGTGTTTCATTAAGTGTTCCGTAATTATTTACATCGGGATTGAACATATAAAATTCATTGTCATTATACATATGCTCAAAGGAAAAAAGCTTCTGTGAATCGGTTTTTAAAAGTGCATCATATACCTCAGGAACGATTATATGCTGAAAAACAAGAGAATTTACTCTTTTTCCGTTATTACGAAGTGCAAGCAAATCCGATTCTTCTTTATACCATTCAACCTGATCTTTTTTTACACAGCCGTAATGTCCTTCAGAATCATAATCGCCTGAGTCAAACACCCAAAGGTTAAATGCAATTCTGTTACCGTCTGACGATTTAACGGGAATATTATATGTTCCGCAACCGGAAAGCAATTCTCCGTCATCAACAGAGCAAGAGCATGAATATGTATTATAATAAGCCATAAGTTCTTCACGGCTCATTGCTCCCGTTTCGGAATCATGATTACCGAAAGTAACTGCAGCCGGAATACTCCTTGTCTCAAAAACATTCATAAGTTTATCAATAAGATTCTTTGTATCATCGGCATTTTCGCAGTTCTGAACATTATCCCCTGTTATTACAACTATATCAGGATTTTCTCTGTCACAAGCTTCGCCGATAAGCCATACGGAATCATCAACATTTGTTTCTTCCAGATGAGTATCTGTTATATGCATTATTTTCAATTTACCGTCTGAACCGAAAGCAAGTTCATCGGACTCATATTCCGCAAATGTCAACAAGCCCAAAGAAGAACAAATCAAACAGAAAACGGTTAATGCAGAAAATATTTTTTTAAACATAAAATCCACTCCCGATTATTTGACTATAAGATTGTTAACGGAATGTTTCGGAACATAATGAATACCGTTTTCATCTCTGTAATACGCAGTGCTTCCGCTTTCGGACACATCAACCAATTCAACAGTTTCCTTCGGTTTTCCCAAAGCAAGAACAAGATCAATTGAATATTTTTCGGTATCAATATCAAGAAGCTCCGCAAGCTTCTCTCTTTTTACGCTTCCGAAAATACATCCGCCGTAACCTTTTTCCGTTGCGCCGAGCATAATCGTCTGAGCAGCAATTCCGTCATCAAATCTCTTATCTCTGCCAACAGATAAATCGCATAAAACAACAATATAAGCCGACGGTCTTTCACCCTGCTCAGGTCCGTCCCAATCCTTAAGTAACCCTGCCCACGAAAGGCACTCAAAGACTTTTTCATTCTCTTCTTTTGTGTTAACAAGACGGAAACGTAAAGGCTGTGAATTTACCGTTGAGGGGGTTATTCTTGCAAGTGAAACAAGATCTCTGAGCACATCTTCGGATATTTCTTCATTTTCCCAAAAACGTCTGTACGAACGGCTTTTTTGCACTAAATCTTTAAGCATAATTAATCCTCCGATATTATTTCTGACTGTATTATACATCTGTATCGGTATTATTTCAACCGTAAATTTGTATTTCGCAAATTAACTCGCAGTATAATTCAACAGTCAGTATAAAAAATTTTAGACAATTCCTTCCGTTTGTGTGTTTATTTGTACTTTATATTGAATTATTTTACAACACATAGTATAATTATTATGTAACAAAAACTGTTTTATTTTCTTTATAAATTATTATATACCGTCTGTAATGGAGTTGTTTTTATGAAAAAAATCCTTTCAATATTATTTGTTCTGACCGTTGTTTATCTGTCCTTGATAACCGCACTGACATCATCAGCTGTTGCAGGCAAAGATAAAATCGATGCAGAAAAATTCGCCTCGGAAGTCTCGGCTATGATTTCCGCAGAAAAAGACAAATCAAATCTTCCCGGAACACAGACATCGGTTCAAGATGAATACAAAGAATTTGAAACCGCAAGACTTATAGTGAAAAGTGCATCGGAAATCAATACGCTTGATGCAACATCGGTTATAAACGGATTCAACAATCTGTGGATTCTTCAGTTTGAATCGGCACAAAAAGCCTGCGAAGCATTTGATTACTATTCATCAAGAAGCGGAATTGAATATGTTGAACCCGATAAAAACATTTCCGCACTCAGTTACGGTTCCGAATTATCAACCGATTCCGACGGTGATAAAACATATCTTTCATGGGGTGCGTCACATATCGGAATTGACATTTTTAACGATTCGATTAAACAGAACAATATAGCTGTATCGGATATCGTTGTCGCCGTTGTTGACACAGGCGTTGACCCTGACCATCCTGCACTGAAAGGCAGAGTTATCCCGACCAAAATCAATACAAGCTCAAGCGGTATCAGAAACGATTCCATGGATGACGGAGGTCACGGAACAAATGTTGCAGGTATTATTGCAGACTGTACTCTTGAAAACATTCACATAAAGCCCTATAAAGTTCTCGATATGTACGGAAACGGAACAACGGTTTCTGTTGCTGCAGGTATAAACTGTGCCGTGAAAGACGAAGTTAATGTTATAAACATAAGTGCAGGTTTTGAGGAAGATTCCGAAATTCTCAGAGAAGCCGTAACAAACGCCGAACAAAATGACATTACAGTTGTTTCCTCCGCAGGTAACGACGGTACCGATACATTATATTATCCCGCATCTTACAGTTCTGTTTTAAAAATAGCTGCTGTCAATGAAAGCAATGTTATTGCAAACTTCAGCACATTCGGCAGCGATATCGACTTTGCCGCACCCGGCGTTAACATTAAAACAACAGGTCTCAACAACACATATGTTACCGTTAAAGGTACCTCGTTTGCATCCCCGTTTGTATCCTCTGTTGTTGCATCCATGCTTTCTGTTGACAATAAAATATCTGTTGAAGATATAACCGATATTCTTGCAGATGACGCAATAGAAGTTCACGAAGACGATTCCAAAACGAAATGCGGTAACGGTGTAATTCATGCTCCCGAAGTCAAGGCTGAAGGTCTTGTCGGCAAAAACAAAACAGACACACCCACATTTTCACTCAAAAGTTATTTCTATTCAGAAGAAATCGATGTTGAAATCTTCTGCGAAACACCCGACTCAGTTATTTATTACACAACTGACCGTACGGTGCCTTCAAAAACCAATCCGTCTTCAATAATCTACGACGGAAAACCCATTCACTGTTCACAGACAGTTGTTATCAATGCCGTTGCGTATTGTGATAATCTTTACCGTTCATCCGTTTCAAACTTTTCGGCAATCGTTGCACCCATGGTTGATAACAAGGAAATCATGATTGATGCAAGCGGAAACATAATATCCTATACGGGAACGCGTAAAAGCATAACAATCCCCTCCTCTGTTTACGGAATTGAAGTAACGGGAATAGGCGACAATGTATTCAAAGATAAAGATATGACCGAAGTCGTGCTCCCGAAATCCGTTACCAGAATAGGAAACAGTGCGTTCGAAAACTGCAAGAATCTCAAATCAGTTGTCGGATACGGAATAAACACCGTAGGAAACCGAGCCTTTTATAACTGTGAGTTTTTCCGTAATCCGTATTTTGATGAGCTTATATCGATAGGTTCCTATGCATTCTATAATGTATGCAGCAGACAGTATTACTTATATGAGCTTTCATACAATCTCGATCTGGATCATGTTACCGTTGTCCCCGAAGGTGCGTTCATGAATTCGGCAATTTCAAATGCGGAATTTGACAGCCTTGATTTCCTGGGAAAAGATGCATTCAGCGGATGCAATGCTCTTGTCAGCGTAAACATAAAAAAGCTTAATTCCTCTCTGTCTGAAGGTGCATTCAAAGACTGCAAATCGCTGATCTCAGCAACAATCGGCGAAACAACTTTTGTGCCGAAATCGGCATTTGCAAACTGCGAGAATCTTTTGGTTGTTGATATTCCCGATGCAACATTCATCGGCCCGTATGCATTCGAAAAATGTATATCGTTAATTGAAGTTTCAATTGATTCCGCAGAAACAGTTAATTCAAATGCTTTCAGCGGTTGTTCATCACTGAGAACACTCAGTCTTCCTTCTATGACAGGCTTTGAAGAAACTATTTACGGCTCAGGTCAAAAACCGCAGATGCCAGCTAATCTTGAAACATTCAAAGCCCCGAAAATGAAACGCATTGTTTCGGATATGTTCATAAGCTCTCAAAACATAGTCAATATTTACCTGGATTCGATTGAAGAAATTCCCGCATATGCATTCAGAGGATGTCACAATATCTTTTTCCTTAACATCCAGAATGTCAAAACATTAAACGAAAATTCAATGTCATACTGCACAATAGAGTTTATTGACGCAAGAAGTCTTGTTTCGTCCCATGATATGCCCGATAACAGCGGAATTCTGCTTTCAAATCAGTTTATTGAATCTTCCGATACGGCAACCAATCTTATTGTTTACGGCACACCGGGTACATTTATCGAATGGTACTGTGAACACAAGGGATATACATTCATTCCTATTCCCATGGTTTACAAAGAAGTTCCGGATTATGTTACGGTAAACAGCGAAACAGTATATATTACTGCGGTAGGATTTGACCTTAAATATCAATGGTATTGGAACACAGTCAATTCAACCGAAAACGCAACGCTTATAGAAGGCGCTACATCAAACGCATATACATTTACAGACAAAGACACGGCTCCTTTCTATTTCTGCAGAATAACCCAAAATGACAGAAACACAATAACAACAATAGACACGCACATTATCACCAAAGATACAATACCGGCTGACTATTCCGAATATAATGCAGCAGTAGAAGAAGCCGCCAAGCTTGACCGTTCCGTTTACGAGAATATTGATGAACTTGACAACGCATTGAGTGTTGATGTTTCAGGCAGATTTTCTTGTGAACAGGAAATTGTCGATGCTCAGACACAGGCAATAAAAACAGCAATGGCTAATCTTAAGCTTAAAACTGTAAAAAATATATCGCTGTATATTTCCGAAGAAAAGCTTCAGATTTTTGATAAAACGAGAATTATTGCTGTTATCAATCCGGCAGATGTGGATCACGGAGACATAATCTGGAGCACAGAAAATACCGATATCATTTATCTTTCTGGTAACGGATATGTCAGATGCATCGGCAACGGCACGGCAAAGGTTCGTGCAACAGTCAAAAACCCCGACGGAACGTACACATCGGGAGATATTTCAATCGAATGCCAATTAAATGCATTTGAAATAATTATTGCATCACTGTTCAAAAGCATATTCATTTTTAACGATTACGTTGAATCAACATATATGATATAACAAATAAGGCTTGCATGGCAAAAACCACGCAAGCCTTACAATTTTATCCGTATACTTTTTTACTGTATTCCGTATATTCTCCGCTTTTGATTTCATCCATCCAATCGGAATTGTCAAGATACCATTGGATGGTTTTTTTCATGCCGTCATCAAAAGCAGTTTCAGGTTTCCAACCAAGCTCTTCTGTTATCTTTGAAGGATCGATTGCATATCTCAGATCATGACCTGCTCTGTCCTTAACATAAGTAATCAGGGATTCGGGTTTTGACAGCTGTGCAAGAATTGTTTTAACAACATCTATATTTCTGCGTTCATTATGTCCGCCGACATTATATACTTCACCCGGAGTACCGTTATGTATAATAAGGTCAATTGCCTTGCAATGGTCTTCAACATAAAGCCAGTCACGGATATTGAGACCTTCACCGTAAACGGGAAGCGGTTTGTCTTCCTGTGCACGGACAATCATAAGAGGAATAAGCTTTTCGGGGAACTGGTAAGGGCCGTAATTGTTCGAACATCTTGAAATCGTAACAGGAAGACCGTATGTACGGTTAAACGCCTGACAAAGAAGATCCGCCGATGCTTTCGATGCTGAATAAGGACTTGAAGTAATAAGATTCATGCCTTCGGTGAAGAATAAGTCGGGTCTGTCAAGAGGAAGGTCACCGTAAACCTCATCTGTTGAAACCTGATGAAATCTCTTAACGCCGAAGTTCTTGCTTGCGTTGAGCAGACAAGCCGTTCCGATTACATTTGTTTCAAGGAAAATAAACGGATTTTCAATAGAACGGTCAACGTGACTCTCAGCCGCAAAATTAACAACAACATCAAACTTTTCTTTCTCAAAAAGTTCGTTCACAAGTTCTTTATCCGCAATACTGCCCTTCACGAATTTAAAATTAGGATTATTAATAACCCCGTCAAGGCTGTGAAGATTGCCTGCATATGTCAGGGCATCAAGACAAACAAGCTCATAATTCTCATATTTATCAAGCATATAATATATGAAATTACAGCCAATGAATCCTGCTCCGCCCGTTACCAAAATTTTCATTCTTCGCTTTCCTCCCCTTCAATTACAGGCTCAGGTTCTTTAACCGAAACGATTTTCCGGAATTCAACCTGATCAAAAAGCTTTTTAAACCTCACACCGACAGAAAAAGTCAGATCACATTTATCGCAGTAAAAATTAGCTCTGAAAAACTGACAGTGAAACTTCCATTTAGTTAACTGTTCACATTGAGAACCGCAGTTTTCACAAGTGTGATTGAGTTTTTTCTTATCAACAAGCGGATTCTCTATATTTCTTATAACTTTTGCTTTATACAGTAATCTTGAATAGAATTCCTCATCACAGGTTACAATTTCAGGTTCAACAAATCCTGTATCAAAAATCCTTTTCAGAATTTCAGCGGTCATCATGCTGTCGCCCAACGCTCTGTGATGAATATACATATCGGGATCTATGCCCAGCATTTCAGCTGCAGTCAGCAAACCTGTCTGCTGACTTTTACTGCTTTTACTGTATTTCTGAAAACACTTCTGCAAATCACAGTATTTATCGAGAAACGGAATAACCTTAATGCCGTTAAGATACTTAAAATTATCAAGCAAAACTCTTATATCGCCGTCACCCCATGTAAGAATAACGGTTTCTTCGTTGCCGATCCATTTTCTGAACATAGAAAAAGCTTTTGTGAAAGGCATTCCCGAATTAATATCATCATTAGTAAGATGTGTAAGCCTTTTGACACTGCCTCTGAGCTTTTTTCCGATCTGAGAACGGATGATGCATGAAAAAGTATCAACAGTTTCAATTTCGCTGTCAAGCTTCACTGCACCTATTTCGATTATTTCATTTATATAGCCGTTTGCTTTTTTTGCATATGTATTATTCCATTCAAGGTCCATTACAACAAACTGCATTGAAACATTCCTTTATATATAGTCTAAATTATATAATACAATAAAAAATAAATTATTGCAAGGGTAAATAGTTTATTGAGCTTATGTATTTTTTTCTTTCTTGCTGCTCTTTGACGCCCACGCCGCAAGCAACGCAATCAGCACTGCGGAAACCACGCTGATTATTGTTTTGTACTTTATTCCTTTTGATATTGGAATTGAAGCTTCACTTTCTGCCGCAGTTTCATAATCACTGCTTTCACTATCTGCGGTTGTTTCTGCTGTAACTGATGTATTCTCAATAACTTCGGCAGTTTTATCCGTATAAACAATAATCTCTTTTTCGTAATAATAAACGGTAACTTTTTCTTTTTTTGTATTATTTTTTGTTGTGCTCTTTTTTGTTTTTGTTTCAGTGGTTGATTTTTTCTTTGTTGTTGATTTGTCCGCAGATGTTGTTTCGGCTTC
This sequence comes from Acutalibacteraceae bacterium, assembly GCA_045542715.1. Lineage (GTDB taxonomy): Bacteria > Bacillota > Clostridia > Oscillospirales > Acutalibacteraceae > CAG-177. The sequence goes on along the minus strand of JAZQLN010000045.1, from coordinate 45,290 downwards.
CGAAGATGTCACGGAAGGTTTGCTTGTACGTGAATAGACATAAAGCGGAGATGTGCTTATGATGAATTCGTCGGTCGTATATCCTATTCTTTCAGTTGTTGTTCTTCTGTTTTCATTTCTTTCAGTTTCATCATCTTTTATTTCTTTTTTCGAAGTTGTTTTTGCTTTCGTTGTTTTAGATGATGAAGAAACAACATCATCTGTGTTCGCAATCTGGGTTGCCGTTCTTTCCGTATAGCCTTCATTCACAACCATGAAATCATATTTATTTGATGACATACCGTTTGAGTCAATAAAGCTTACGGTACCGTTTAAATTTTGAGGTATGCCGTCTTTAAAACCAAGACGAACTTCACAGATCGCTCCGTGATTTTTATCAACCGTTATCATGCCGTCAAAACTGTATCCTGTTGTATCGTAATCATCCGATTTTGAATTAACCGTAATAACAAAAGGTGTTGAATCGTTTATTGAAAAAGAAACACCTGCACAGATGTTATCGGGTTCAAAACCGGAGTCTCTGAACAAAAAGCAAAAATATACTGCTCTGTTTTCGTTATCAATCAAGAGCTTCATAATCGCATAATCAACATTACAGTTGCTTTCACCGTTAATGAATTGATACGATAAAGCACCGTCCCACTCATAACCGTCATCTGTTCCGTCTATATTTACCGAATATGCATTTATAATAAGACTGAAAGTAATAAAAATAATAATTATGCTTACACATGCTTTTCTAAGCAAAAAAATCACCTGAAAATATAATAATCATAAAAACACCCACCGAATAATTCAGTGGGTGTAAAACAAAGTCTTTATCTGCCTGATGTTGCCGTTGTTTTAAGGGTTACATCGTGATAACCGCCTTCAACAATACTTGTTGCAGAAACAACGGTAAGTTTTGCATTCTTCTGTAAATCAGGAATATTGAGAACACCGCAGTTGCACATTGTTGATTTAACTTTATAAAGTGATTTTGCCACGTTATCACTGAGAGGGCCAGCATATGTGACATATGAATCAACGCCTTCTTCAAAGCTGAGCTTTGCTTTGCCGCCGAGGTCATATCTCTGCCAGTTCCTTGCTCTGTTTGAACCTTCACCCCAGTATTCCTTAACATAAGCGCCGTTAATCATGAGCTTGTTTGTGGGGCTTTCATCGAATCTTGCAAAGTATCTGCCAAGCATAAGGAAGTCAGCACCCATCGCAAGAGCAAGAGTCATGTGATAATCATGAACAATACCGCCGTCTGAGCAGATAGGAACATAAATGCCTGTTTCTTTATAATATTCATCTCTTGCAGCGGCAACTTCAATAAGTGCGGTTGCCTGACCTCTGCCTATACCCTTTGTTTCACGGGTAATACAGATTGATCCGCCGCCGATACCGACCTTAACAAAGTCTGCACCTGCTTTTGCAAGAAAAAGGAAACCGTCACGGTCAACAACATTACCTGCACCAACCTTAACCTTATCGCCGTATTTCTCACGGATGAAAGCAAGAGTCTGTTCCTGCCATACAGTATAGCCTTCAGACGAGTCAATGCAAAGAACATCCGCACCTGCTTCAACAAGAGCAGGAACACGCTTTTCATAGTCAAGAGTGTTGATGCCTGCACCGACAACATATCTCTTGTTTGAGTCAAGAAGTTCCTGAGGATTTTCTTTATGCTGCGAATAGTCCTTACGGAAAACAAAATAGAGAAGCTTGCCTTCAGCATCAACAATGGGAAGAGAATTGAGCTTGTTTTCCCAGATTATATCGTTTGCATCCTTCAGTGTTGTGGATTCGGGAGCTGTAATAAGTTTATCCAGCGGAGTCATGAATTCCGAAACCTTTGTTTCCGCACTCATTCTGCTGACTCTGTAATCTCTGCCTGTAACGATACCGAGAAGCTTACCGTTTGCAGTTCCGTCATCGGTAACAGCCATTGTGCTGTGACCTGTAACTTCAAAGATTTCGAGAACTTCAGCAAGTGTTGAATCAGGCTTAAGGTTTGAATCGCTTACAACAAAGCCCGCCTTATATGCCTTGACTCTGGCAACCATTGCAGCTTCATCCTCGATTGACTGTGAACCGTAGATAAATGAAACACCGCCTTCTTTAGCGAGAGCGATTGCCATTGTATCATTGGAAACAGACTGCATGATAGCTGAAACCATGGGGATATTGAGGCTGATAGGACATTCCTCTTCGCCCTTTCTGAATTTAACAAGAGGTGTTTTTAAACTAACGTTAACAGGAATACATTCTCTTGATGTGTAACCGGGAATAAGAAGATATTCACTGAAAGTTCTTGAGGGTTCATTGCAATAAATAGCCATTTTAGTCACTCCTTCTGGAAATAAGGCCGGAAATAATCAGCCGTGTATATAAATGATATTTTATAACAAAATTATTGAATTGTAAATACTTTATAACAAAGTTATCTGCAAAATTCTGCAACATAATTGTTAATACATTTGTTGATTATGCCGATTGCCGCATCTCTGTCCTGAAATTCGTCAACAACAGTTTCCTTATCTTCAAGATTTTTGTAAACGGTGAAGAAATGCTTCATTTCATCAAAAACATGCTTCGGAAGCTCTGAAATATCTTTGTATCCGTTGTAGTTCGGGTCACTGCACGGAATAGCTATTATCTTTTCGTCAAGCTTACCGCTGTCTTTCATAAGCATGACACCGATAGGATAGCAACGGACAAGTGTCATTGGGTCGATTTTTTCGCTGCTTATAAGAACAACATCAAGCGGGTCGCCGTCATCACCGTATGTTCTGGGGATAAATCCGTAGTTTGCAGGATAATGAGTGGATGTATAAAGAATACGGTCAAGCATAAGATATCCTGTTTCCTTATCAAGTTCGTATTTCTTTTTACTGCCTTTTGTTATTTCGATAACAGCAATAAAGTCCTCTGCCGTTATTCTTTTAGGGTTTATATCATGCCAGATGTTTCCCATTATCATCTCTCCTTATATTAAAACCTTCTTCCGCCTCCGCCGTGAGGTCTTCCTCCGCCCGAACGGTGTACGCTTGAACCGCCGCGGGAAATTCCTCCGCCTCCTGAGCCGCCGTGATTGATGTTATTATTTTTGGGAATACGTGTTGTAATAACATTTTTGCTTATTACGGTATCATTTGATGCCGTAATATTCAGAATAACGTCATCAGAATCAAACTCATCACCTTTGCCCTGGTTTTTATATCTGCTTTTAACGATAAAAACAGATACTCCGCCAACAGCAAGACCGATTACAACATAAACCAAAAAATCAGAAAATTTAAAAGTATCGTTATATGATGAACCGTAATCATAATTATATTCATCGTAGTATTCATCATTACCGGCCGCAATCCACTCTCCGTTTTCATCAATATAATAAGTTTCGCCGTTTATTACAACCGTTGAACCGGAGAAAAACGAATCTCCGAACAGTGATTCATCCCCTATATAATAATCTTCATCGGGGTTAATAACAGTATCGGTATTCCTTGCATATTCTGTCATTTCAAGAATACATTGAGCATAATTGCCGTTTGACAGATTGTTGTATCCGCTGTCAATTATATCATCTATTTCACTGTCATTGTACGCAAGTATGCATTCACCCGATGTGGAAATCCACACTTCACTGTTATACATATCAATGAGAAAAAGCATTCCGTCTTCCTGAAAGCCTTCATTATCAATCAGATAATCATAATAATCATCTGCATATTCTTCAGAAGAAAGACCTGATGTAAAATCAGTTGTAACAACCGCAAGCGAAAATCCTTTTTCTGCTGAAAAATCTTCTGTTGCATATAAAATCTCGGTTTCCTCATAATCGGAAAACAAATCCGCATCATCGGCTATACGGTTCTGATAAGCAAATCCGATAACAGAAAAAACAAGCGATAATACAATTATGAGTACGGGTAAAATTCTTTTCATCAGAGAATCACCCCCATAACCGTAAGAAGTATTGAAACTCCTGCAGCAACGCCTGCAAACAATGCACCGAGTTTTTTATTGCAGACAGGTAATTCGCCGTACACCTTACCGGTCTGACCGTTAAGAGCATAAATGTAATTCTTCTCTTTGTGTTTATAGCTCAGAACCCACACGGGAAGAAGATTATATCTCCATCTTTTTTCGCCGAGATTAATCATGCTGTCGGTAACTGAAACGTTAACCTCATTTATCGAACTCTTGAGTTTATCGGTTGAAAAACTCTTGATTTTGGCATCAACTTCATTTTCAATTTCTTTATATTCGATATTTCTTCTTTCGGCAAAAAAGCCCGAAAGATATGACATTGAAAACGGAACAAGCTCCTGACTGTTAAAAGGACAGACATAACGCATTATATCTTTATCCTTGCTTTTCAATGCAGCTTCGGGCATATTTCTTATCTGCATTTCACCCTGTCTGAAATGGCCCTTAACAGTTGTTTCGGTATATTTTATATCACCGACAACCCACGACCTGACATGCCTTGATTTAGCATTCATCGAACCGTTTGTTTCGCAGTCAACATACCAATAAGGGAAATAAACTCCTTTTATTTCTTCAAGCCTCGATTCGGAAACAAAGTTTTTAGGCAAGAACTTTTTCTTTCCGCACATCTCTTTGAATTTATCAATCGCACCTTTTTTGTCAATCTTAAACGGTACAATCATATCCGGTTTTAATTCTCCGCTGAGTTTACCCGAAAGAACAACGGGATTTGAGCAATAATAGCAAGTGGTCGCCGCCGTTGTTTCATCCGTTACAACCTCAGCTCCGCAGCTCGGACAAACATACAGAACCGCATTCTCATAATTTTCATCCGAAGTTTCGGTTTCAGCGGTTTCAACATTCAGATTTTCATCTTTATGAAAGAAATCCTCTTCTTTAAAAACAGAATCACAGTATTCACATTTAAAGTCCTGCTTATCGGCATCAAACAATAATCCGCCTCCGCAGTTCGGACATTTATATTGAACAGCATTCATTCAAATCACTCCGTATGTAAAATAAAGCAGACCGAGGCAAGGGATCCCCGCCGCGGTCTGAGTGCGACGGAGAAATTCCGCCGTTATGCTTTTTTGTAAGTTAAAAACCTGAATTTATCTCCGTTGTGTTCCTGCTCTTCACCCTCATAATCTATACTCCACGTATCATCCGCATCGAGATTGGGGAAGAACTTATCGGCAGGTTTGGATGTTTCAACCTTGGTAACATAAACAGTGTCGCACAAGGGAACAAGCTGTTCATATACAGCAGAGCCGCCGATCACATAAACGGAATCCGTATCATATTTTTTCAAAGTTTCATGAAGCTCTTCAAGAGAATGGCAAACGATAACATCGGGAGCACTCCATTCTTTATCGGTTGTGATAACTATGTTTACTCTTTTGGGAAGAGCTTTGGGTCCGGGAAACGAAAGAAAAGTTTTTCTTCCCATAACCACAACATTACCTGTTGTTGTTTCACGGAAAAACTTCATATCCGCGGGAATCGGATTGAGAAGGTCGTTTCCGATTCCGATACCCCAGTTTTTGTCAACATTAACAATAGCTTTCATATATACCTCTTATCAAATTGCTACAGGAATCTTTTCGTTGAAATCATGGAATTTATAATTTTCAAAAGAAAAACTGTCCTTTGAAAATTTATAAAAATCGGTTATGCTCTTATCCATTACAAATTCAGGTGCATCATACGGTTCACGGCTGATAAGTTCTTCAATGATGGGAATATGTCTGTCATAAATATGGGCATCGGCTATAACATGAACAAACTCGCCAACCTCAAGTCCGCTTACCTGCGCAAACATATGAACAAGTGCAGCATACTGAGCAACATTCCATGCATTGGCCGCAAGCATATCCTGAGAACGCTGATTAAGAACAGCATTCAGTTTATTGCCCGAAGTATTAAAAGTCATGCTGTAAGCACAGGGATAAAGAGCCATTTCGCTCAAATCCTGATGAACATAGATGTTTGTTAAAATTCTGCGGCTCTGAGGATTGTGCTTAAGGTCATAAAGAACCCTGTCAACCTGGTCCATATCTCCCTCTTTATAATGATGCTTGACACCAAGCTGATAGCCGTAAGCTTTTCCGATTGAGCCGTTTTCATCTGCCCATGAATCCCAGACATGGCTTCCGAGGTCAGCTATATTATTGGACTTTTTCTGCCAAATCCAGAGAATTTCATCAACAGCACTTTTTATGAATGTTTTCCTGATAGTCTGTGCAGGGAACTCCTTGCTTAAATCATATCTGTTAACAACACCGAATTTCTTTACGGTGTGTGCAGGAGTGCCGTCATCCCATCTGGGGCGGACATCAAGCTCTGTATCCCAATATCCGTTCTGAAGTATATCCTTACAAGTATCAATAAAAACTTTATCTGCAAAGCTCATTTCAATTATCCTCCAAGATTTTGATGTAATCGGCAATCCCCTGCTCAAAATTAACGCCTAATCTTGTATCGGTTTTTGCCTTGAAAGTTCTTTTTATGGCATCACAGGTGAAACGAAGCGCAATTTCCGCACTTTCATATACCGTTTTCCCTTTGATATATGCACCGGTCAGCGCAGATGCAAACAAATCGCCCGTTCCGTAGTATATACCGGGGTACTTCTCGGAAAACCTGTAAAAAACCTCATTGTTTTCTTTACAGCATACTGCACACCCAATTTCGTTTTCATCAAACGAAACACCCGTAAGAACAACCATAGACGGACCGATTTCAAGCAAACGATGAACAATATCGTCAATATACTCCTTGGTATAAGGCGGTTCAATATAATCCTCACCAAGAAGAAAAACAGCTTCTGTAAGATTAGGGACAATAATATCCGCTTTTTTGCAAAGCAATATCATTTCTTTTGCAAACTCATCATTAAAAGTTGTATACATTCTTCCGCTGTCAGCCATAGCAGGGTCAACTATAACAACAGTATTATCTTTTCTGAATTCGTCAATAAACGAACAAACAATGTCAACCTGTTCTGTTGAGCCGAGAAATCCGCTGTATATTCCGTCGAACTCAACGCCCAGGGATTTCCAATGGCAGTAAAAAGGAACAAGGTCGGTTGTCAGGTCACGGTAGGTAAAACCGCTTATGTCTCCTGTATGAGTTGAAAGAACGGCGGTGGGCATAACTGCAGTTTCGATTCCTGCGGCAGATATAACGGGAATAGCTGCGGTAAGAGAACATTTGCCTATTCCGGATATATCATGAATCGCTGCAACTCGTTTCTGATTATTCAACCCTGAACATCCTTTCACTATATTTATGTTATTATACCGCATACAAAAATTTTTTTCAACCTTAAACAATAAATTTATTTAATGTTTATTTTTAATATTGCACAAAAAATACTTTACAATAACGCAAAAAAATGTTAATATATTACTGCTAATTTTCGCAAAATAATCATAAGGAGAAATCATCATGAAAAAAACCAGCATGAAAATCGTAAGTATTATCCTTGCATTTTCTCTTATCTTCGGCGGTTCATCCGTTATGACAACGGCATACGCTGCAGATATCACCAAAACTCTTGAAAATTTCGGTCTTTCAATTGTTGAAACGATCTTCACAGGTCTTGTCGGTGCTATCAACATCATTGTTCCCGACAGCTCCAAGTTTGTAGATGTTAAAGACAGAGTTCTTGAAAACTTCTACGACGGCACTGAATGGGAAAAAGAAACTGCTCCCAACGCTCAGTGGAAGCTCGGTCATGCCAATACATCACTCGTTCCCTCTGACTGGCAGACAAAAGACTACTATCTCGGCGGTTTCATCGATCCCAACAACGGCATGGTAAACAAGGTTGAAGAAATCATTGACGATATGCAGATAAGAGTTATCGCTGTTGAAGACGGTTCAGGCAGAGGCGTTGCACTCTTTGCAAACATCGACTGCATCGGTTTCTCAAACGGAGACATTAAAGAAATCCGTAAGCGTGTTGAAGCTATGGATCTCGGCGTTGAATTCAACAGTATCAACGTTTCCTCAACTCATACACACAGCTGTATCGATACACAGGGTCTCTGGACAAACCTCTTCCCCAAGCTCTTCAAGAATCTTGCTCTTTCATATCTTCCCTTTATTGAAAAGGAAAGAGGCGCTGATGCCGAATACATGGAATTCGTTTATGAAACAGCTGCAAAAACAATGAAAGAAGCAGTTGAAGATATGCGTACCGGTACTTTAACATATGCAGTTAAAGAAATCAACAACGAATATTTCAACAACAAAAACAGAAGCCAGTCAACATCAATCATTGATGAACTCGCAAGATTTATATTCACTCCCGATGACGGTACAACACCCACAATGATAGTTAACATCGCTGCTCATCCCGACGTTGCAGGTCTTCCTGTTGACGAAGAAGATAACGGCAGAGATCTTTCGGGCGACTACATCTACTATCTTGGCCAAAAAATCGAAGAAAAAGGCTATAACTTCATGTTCTTCAACGGTGCTATCGCAGGTATCTATGAAGGCAGAGGCCCCGCAGGTGACGGCGTTCCCACAGAACGCAGATACGAAGAAACTCTCCGTTACGGCCACGAAATGGCTTACATGGCTCTTAACCTTACAAATACTGCAGAAGAAATCGCAGCAAACCTGACCGATACAGAAAAAGCAAAGATAGAAGAAGAAAAGATAATCGGCGGAGAAAATTATACTCTTTGGTATGAAGGCTGGACTCCCGTTGAAGAAAAAGTTCTTGAACCCAACCTTAACATTATGATTAAGGAAGTAAAAATCAAGGTTACAAATCCCCTTATTCAGCTTGTAGGTAAGCTTAACCTTGTAAACTACACAGTATGCAAGGATGGTCTCAGCTACTATATCTTCGCAGAAATCGGTTACATGGAAATCGGCGGTGTCAAAGTTGCTATGATGCCCGGTGAAATCGTTCAGGATATCATCTGCGGCGGCGATTCACTTACTGCAGAAGGTTCATTCAAGGGTGAAGATTTCGGTCACAAATCAGTATACGAGCTCTTCGGCGAAGACACGATCTGCTTCGGTCTTATGAACGATGCTATCGGTTATGTTGTTCCCGATAACGACTACACAATGGCTCTCCTCGGTGACCACTATCAGGAAATGATTTCACTTGGCGAAGAAACAGGCTCAACAATCATGATCGGCATGGCTGAAATCGCTGACGAAGTCAATAAAGCTAAATAATAATTTCTGTTTTACGGCTGTCTGAAAAGGCAGCCGTATTTTTTCATTTTTATATTGAATTTATAATTTCAAAGTGATAATATATGCAGGTGTAATATTTTACAAAGGATGTTTCTGATGCAAAAACCGTTTTTTAAAGGAGTCTCACACGGACTTCCAATCTGTCTCGGATATTTTTCCGTTTCTTTCGGATTCGGCATTCTTGCCGTCAATTCGGGATTAAAACCAATCGAAGCAATAATCATATCATTAACCAACCTTACTTCTGCCGGTCAGGCCGCTGGTGTCGGTATTATAGCTGCAGGCGGTACTTTTATCGAAATGGCATTAACACAGGTTGTTATCAATCTGCGTTACTCACTCATGGGTTTATCGCTGTCTCAAAAGCTTTCAGATAAATTCACTGCTCCGCACAGACTGCTTGCTTCCTACGGCATAACCGATGAAATATTTGCTGTTGCAGTGTCCCAGAAAGAAATGTTGGTCCCGTCATATATGTACGGTATTATTTCCGTTGCCGCTTCAGGCTGGGTTGCAGGTACTGCCGCCGGAGCAATCGCCGGAACATCCTTGCCGGCAGAAATCACCGCCGCTATGGGTATTATGCTCTACGGAATGTTTATTGCCATAATAATTCCCGCCGCAAGAAAGTCACGAAAAGATTTTATTGTTATTTGCTTTTCGGCTCTTTTCAGCATTGCATTCAAATATCTGCTTCCGCAGGTATCGCTCGGTTTTGCGATAATAATAAGTGCAATTGCCGCATCGGTAATCGGCGCAATTCTTTTCCCGATTGAACTTGCAGAGGAAAAGGAGGCTGATAATCAATGAGCATGATAATTTATATTGCAATCATGGCAGGAGTTACATATCTTATCAGAATGATTCCTTTCGCATTATTCAGGAAGAAAATCAAATCCAGATTCTTCCAGAGTGTTTTATATTACATCCCATATGCTGTTTTAAGCGCCATGACGTTCCCTGCCATTTTTTATTCTACCGACAGCCCGGTAACAGCCGCAATAGGAACTGCTGTTGCGATAATACTTGCATATTTCAAATTACCTTTAACAGTTGTTGCACTGTCTGCCTGCGGTGCATCACTGATTGCAGGTTACATCATATAAGAAAACCGCTGAGATTTAAACTCAGCGGTTATTGACTGTCGATAAAGTCGCTGAAACATAAACGAAAAAAAGTAGGGCGGGATGACCGCATCCCGCCGATTAATTTGTAGGGCAATGCGACGCGATGTCCCGAAAAATCAACTTATTTCGTTTATTTGACGTTTTTTCTCCCATCGACGTACCTTTGTACGCCATCGGTCGAAGAAAACGTCATTCAGCTTCCTTTCTCAACAGCCGCAGCTTGCCGAAAAACAAGTTTTTCGGCAAGCTGAAACCGCTGAGATTTAAACTCAGCGGTTAATTTTTTAATAAAGGATTTCTTTAAATTTTTCTGCAAACTGCTTTGTATCAATTCTGTCAAGAGAATGACCGTCAGAGCCGACATTGAATACAACACCGATTTCTTTGCCAATCTGAAAATATCTGTGGAAGAATTCAGGATCACCGAAAACCGCAGAAACATTAAGTTCCCATGCGATTTCATTTTTGTTAGCTTTTTCCATTATATCTCCGATTTCGTTATCGGTAAATGCCCTTGTTACATCATGAGAATCATCAAAGCAATGAATATACCCTGCCATAAACGGATGAGCAAAACAGTCGGCTCTGCCGCTGTCAATAACTTTATCCATTATTGCAAGCATATGCTCGGCGTATCCTCTGGGAGTTTTGTTTTCCGGATGCTCCCAATAACGCTGATGATAATGATTTGTTGTATAAAGTCTGAAATCAAGCGAATTATCGCAAGCAATATCGTCTGCAAACTTTCCGATACCGTATGATGAAAGTTCAGCACCGACAAGCACCTTGACATTATGTTCCACGCCTTCAAGTTCACGAAGAATATCATATCTCTGCTGTGCAACTGCATTGGGTTTGTCAATATAATTATGGTCAGTGAGTGCAATAAGTTCAAGACCAGCCGCATCTGCGGTTTTAACGATATCCGTCACAACCATTTCTCTTTTTGCACATCCCGAAAATACAGTATGCAGATGCATATTCCATCTTACGAGTTCGTCAATATCATAAGTCTTTTCATGAAAAAACATTTTTACAGCTCCAATCCGAACAAAGTGTTGGCATTTTTTCTTGTTGTATCAAGAATATCCTGTGCTGATACACCTCTGACTTCAGCAAGAACTTCTGCAGTAAACGGTATAAAAGACGAATCACAGCGTTTACCTCTGTGAGGAACAGGTGTCATATAAGGGCAGTCGGTCTCGATAAGAAGCTTGTCCTCAGGAACAATCTCAGCAACCTCACGGGGTTTGCGTGCGTTTTTAAATGTTACAGCCCCGCCCAGACCGATATACATACCGAGTTTTATAATTTCTTTAGCCATTTCAGCTGAGCCCGAAAAACAGTGAACAACACCCTTCGGTTTATATCTCTTAAGAAGAATCATCGTATCTTCGTGTGCTTCACGGTCATGTATGATAACAGGTAAATCAAGCTCTTTTGCAAGAACAAGCTGCTGCTCAAAAACGGTTTTCTGAATCTCTCTCGGGGAAAAATCATAATGATAATCCAGACCGATTTCACCGACTGCAACACATTTTTCTTCCATACATAACTTTTTAAGAACAGAAAGATATCCCTGTTTGCAGCCTTCCGCTTCATGAGGATGAACACCGCAGGCTGCATATACAAACGAAAATCCGTCTGCAAGTTCAAGACTTGAAAGAGACGATGCCATATCACTGCCGCAATTTATAATGCCGCAAACGCCCTGCTCAGGCAGGGCGCTCAACAGTTCTTTTCGGTCATCATTAAACGCTTCACTGTCATAGTGAGCATGACTGTCAAAGATATTAATCATAAATTATCTTACCTTGCTTCCTGCAGGAATACCGTCAACAAAGATTACCTTAACATCATCTTCACCGACATCAGCCGCAAGAATCATGCCGCAGCTTTCAACTCCGCAAAGAACGGCGGGCTTGAGATTTGAAACAAGAATAACACTCTTGCCTGTCAAATCTTCAGGCTTATACCATTTTGCGATACCGGAAGCAACCGTTCTTGGGTCGCCCGTACCGTCATCGAGAGTAAGCTTAAGAAGCTTCTTTGCTTTTTTAACGGGTTCGCACTCGATGATTTTTGCAACTCTTAAATCAACCTCTGCAAAATGATCGATTCCGATTTTTGCAACACCCTGAATCTCTTCCTTAAGGGGATTAACGGGATTTGCTGCAGCCTTTGCAGCTTCAAGCTCGGCAAGTTCTTTTTCAAGGTCGATTCTGGGGAAGATAATTCCGCCCTTTGAAACGGTATAGGTTTCTTCCTTGCCGAATATACCGCTTTCATCCCAACCGAATTCAGCAGGTACTCCAATCTGCTTTCTGATTTCCTCTGCTGTATAAGGCATAAAGGGAGCGATAAGAACTGAAATCATTCTGATGCATTCGCAAAGATTATACATAACCTCAGCAAGTCTTGCTCTGTTTTCTTCATCCTTTGCAAGTGCCCAAGGAGCAGTTTCATCAATATATTTGTTTGTTCTGGAAACAAGCTTCCAGATGTTTGTCAATGCGATTGAATAGTTGAATTTATCAAGCTCTTTTTCTGCATCGCCCTTTGTCTGAAGAGCGAGAGCTTTGAGATCATCATCAAACTCCCCTGCCACTCTGTCGGTGGGAATTGTTCCGCCGAAATACTTTTCAACCATGGAAACAGTTCTTGAAACAAGGTTACCAAGGTCATTCGCAAGGTCAGAGTTGATTCTGTTGATAAGATTTTCGTTTGAGAATGAACCGTCTGAACCGAATGTGAATTCACGGAGAAGGTAGTAACGAAGAGCATCAACACCATATCTTTCCGCAAGAATAACGGGATCGACAACGTTACCGACGGATTTACTCATCTTACCGCCGTCAATAAGAACCCAACCGTGTGCAAAAACTTTTTCGGGAAGAGGTTCATCTATTGACATAAGGAACGCGGGCCAGTAAATCATGTGGAAACGGATGATATCCTTACCGATAAGGTGAACATCAACAGGCCAGAATTTCTTATAAAGCGAATCGTCGTCTGAACCGTAGCCGAGAGCAGTTATATAGTTCGTGAGAGCATCAAGCCAGACGTAAATAACATGATCTTCATTAACGGGAACGGGAATACCCCATTTAAATGATGAACGGGAAACACAGAGATCCTGAAGACCGGGTTTAATGAAATTGTTTACCATTTCATTCTGTCTGCTGATGGGTTCAATAAAGCCGGGATGTTCGTCATAATATTTTGCGAGTTTATCAGCGTAAGCAGAAAGCTTGAAGAAATATGCTTCTTCTCTTTCTTTCGTTACAGGTCTTCCGCAGTCGGGACATTTGCCGTCAACAGCCTGAGTTTCTGTCCAGAAGGATTCGCAAGGCTTGCAGTAAAGACCTTCGTAGTGACCTTTATAAATGTCACCCTTATCGTACATCTTCTTGAAAATTTTCTGAACAGCCTTCTCATGATAATCGTCGGTTGTTCTGATGAATTTATCATAAGAAATATTCATAAGCTTCCAGAGTTCTTTTATGCCGACAACGATATTATCAACATATTCTTTGGGCGTTACGCCTGCATTCTTTGCCTTATCCTCAATCTTCTGACCGTGTTCATCGGTACCTGTCAGAAAGAATGTATCAAAGCCCTGAAATCGCTTGTAACGTGCCATTGTATCAGCGGCAACAGTTGAATAAGTATGACCGATATGGAGCTTATCCGAGGGATAATATATCGGTGTTGAAATATAGAAAGTTTTCTTGTCCATTGTTTTATACCTCCGTGGGGTTTGGGGATTAAAGAAGGGCTGCAGCCGCCTCATCAAGGAAGATTATTGCATCCTCATGCTGCTGAAGGATTGATGCAGGGCACTGAGGAGTAACGGGACCGTTTACCATAGCCTTCACAGCATCAGCCTTTGATGCACCTGTTGCGATAAGTATAATCTTTTTTGCTTTCATTATCGAACCGATACCCATTGTCATTGCATAGCGAGGCATGGGAATATCGTCAAAATAAATTGAGTTGGCCTCGATGGTGCTGTCTGTAAGCTTAATCTTATGGCTTTCACCCGTAAACTCGTCAGAAGGCTCGTTGAAAGCGATATGACCGTTTCTGCCGATACCGAGAAGCTGAATATCAAGGCCGCCCTTTGAAGCGATATCAGCGGCATAACGTGCACTTTCCGCTTCGGGATCTTCTGCGTTACCGTCGAGGAAGCCTACGTTGTCAAGATTAAGGTCAATTTTTGAGAAAAGATTCTCAAGCATAAATGTGTAGTAGCTGTTCTTGTGAGTTTTGGGAAGGTCGCAATATTCATCAAGATTGAATGTTTTGACATCCTTGAATGAAACCTTGCCTTCGTTATACTGCTCAACAATATAATTGTAGGTGGGAACGGGAGTTGCACCTGTTGCAAATCCAAGCACACAGCCGGGTTTATCGTTAACATAATCGCAGAAAAGCTGACCAACTGCAGCGCCGATTTCTTTTTCGTTTTTAAAAATTCTGATATCCATATAAATTAGCCCTCTCTTAAGATATTTTTATTTCGCAATGGTTTTCCGATGAATCATAGATAGCCTGAAGAATTTTTGAAGTTTCAACGGTATAATCTATGTACTGCTGATTCTTGTCCCCTGTCTTGACACAGCGGATAAAATCGTTGATTTCATTTTCATACATATTTGTTTCTTTAGCAGAAACCTTGGTTTCGGTGAGCATACCGTTTTTAACTGACCAAAGCCTGAAATCCGAGCAATATGAAAGTCTGATACCAGCCTTATCACCCATAAAATCGATATACATTTCTCTTTCACCGATATTCTGTGCCCATGCACCGTTAAAGCTGATAACGGGGCCTGTTGTACGGATAACGCCGACAACGGAATCGTCAACATCATATACACCGTTCATGTCAGCGGTATCCTCTGCCCACATACCTGTATATGTGTAATTCTTGATATCCTTACCAAGCTTACAGAATGCTTCACCAGATGCGGTTAACGGCTTGGGATCGCCGCAGCAATACATAATCAGATCGATGAAATGCACACCCCAGTCAATTAGCGAACCGCCGCCCGACTTTGATTTTGTTGTAAAATCTCCGCCGATTCCGGGGATTGAACGGTGGCTTCTGAACGAAGCGTATGCATGGTAAACCTCGCCGAGTTCACCGCTGTCAATAAGCTCTCTGATTTTCATAACATATGTGTTAAAGCGGTTACATACGCCGATATTGAGCACCTTACCAGTTTCATGAGCAGCCTTCTGCATTTCAAGAGCTTCGGGAAGAATTCTTGCGGCAGGTTTTTCGCAAAGCACATTCTTACCTGCTTTGAGAAAATCAATTGCGATTATTGAATGAAAATCATTGTGCGTACAAACAGAAACGGCATCAAGCTCAGGGTCATTAAGAAAATCGTGATAATCAACAACCGCTGTTCCGCAACCGTATTTCTCTACACATTTTTCTGCTCTTTCCGGAATAATGTCACAGAAATATTTGATTTCAACATCTTCATTTTTCATATATGCGGGAATATGAGACGATGTTGCAATATTTCCGCAACCGATAATGGCAACTTTAATTTTTGACATGACATTAACCTCCGCCATATTTATTATTCATACATATTTAATAATATACCACAAAAACAGAAAATGTAAAGTTAATTGTAAAAAAAACTTGCCAAATAAAGCAATGTTTGTTATCATTGAACTAAAGATACCAATCAGAGAAATCCGACGAATGATAAAGGAGAAATAATTATGGGCAGATTTCCTATAGGCGTTATTGTTAACAGCTTCAGAACAGACATTCCCACTGCAGTTAAAAAGGCTGCACTTGTCGGCGGTCAGGGCATTCAGGTCTATGCAACCAGCGGTGAAATGGCTCCCGAAAACATGAATGCGGAAAAAAGAAGCGAATTCAGAAAGCTCGTTGCCGATAACGGTCTTGTTATCTCAGCTCTTTGCGGCGACCTTGGCGGCGGCGGATTTTGTTTCGCAGACAGAAATCCCGCAAAAATCGAAAAATCAAAGAAAATTATTGACCTTGCAAAAGAGCTCGGAACAGATGTCGTAACCACTCATATCGGTGTTGTTCCCGAAGACAAAACAAACAACAGGTATAAAGTTATGCAGGAAGCCTGCTTTGAGCTTTCAAGATATGCAGACAGCATCGGTGCTCACTTCGCTATCGAAACAGGTCCCGAGACATCAGCTGTTCTTAAGGAATTCCTCGATTCACTCGGTTCAACAGGTGTAGGCGTTAACCTTGACCCTGCAAACCTTGTTATGGTAACAGGCGATAATCCCGTTGATGCAGTTTACAATCTCCGGAAATATATCGTTCATACCCACGCAAAAGACGGTAAGCAGATTTTCTATAAAGATCCCGAAATCATTTACGGTCTTAAGCAGGATGTCATTGTTACAGGTGATTCATTCCTTGAAGTTCCTCTCGGTGAAGGTCAGGTTCCCTGGACCGAATATCTCAACGCACTTGAAGACATCGGTTTCAAAGGCTTCCTTACAATAGAAAGAGAAGTCGGCGACGATCCCGAAAAGGATATCAGAAGTGCAGTAGAATTCCTTAAAAAACTCGGTTAACGGTGATGTAATATGAAAATCGGTGTAAGCAGCTACAGTTTTCAGCAGTTAATTTCTGCAGGCAAAGAAACTCAGCTTTCAATCATGCAGATTGCAAAGGACATGGGATTTGACGGAATAGAATTTATCGATCTCGATCCTCCCGAAGGTGTTTCGGAAGAAGAATATGCAAAACAGCTCAAAGAAGAAAGCGAACGTCTTTCACTCCCCATAATTGCATACACTGTTTCCGCAAATCTTCTCAGAGAAACCGGTCTTGAATCTGAAGTTGAAAGAATCAGACGTAAAGTTGATATTGCAGAAATACTCGGTGCAAAATGTCTTCGTCACGATGCAGCGTGGAATGTTCCCGATGATATAAAATCATTTGCAGGCTTCGAACAGGTTCTTCCTGTTCTTATTAAAGGGTGCAAAGCTGTTACGGAATATGCCGCAGAAAAAGGCATAACAACCATGATTGAAAATCACGGTTTCTTCTGTCAGGACAGCTCAAAGGTTGAAAGAATAATCAACGGAGTTGCAAACCCCAATTTCGGTGTTCTTCTTGATATCGGCAACTTCTGCTGTGCAGACGAAAACAGTGCAATTGCTGCAGGCAATCTTGCAAGATACATAAAGCATGTTCACGCAAAGGATTTCCATATCAAAAGCGGAAACGGACTCAATCCGGGAAAAGGTTTCTTCAAATCAAGAGGAGGAAATTATCTCAGAGGTTCAATCATCGGACACGGAGATATCCCCGTTTATCAATGCCTTTTAATCATTAAGAGTTCAGGCTATGACGGCTATGTAAGCGTTGAATTTGAAGGCCTTGAAAGCTGCCTTGACGGTATTGAAATCGGATTTGCAAATCTTAAAAAGATGACAGAAATGTTGTAAAAAACACGGGTCGGTGAACAAAGCACCGACCCTTAATTTTTACATCCAGAATATTTTATCTCCGTCAATGTTCAGAAGATGGGAGATATCATTATGAAATGCAAGCTTGTTTTTCTTATCTTTTCTGAAATTTATTTTTGTAACAGATGTGTTATAAACACAGAAACTAAGCGTACTGCATTCCAAAACTGCATAGAGAATTTTCTCGATAAATCCAGCATGGGTAACAAGAACAACACTCTTGTTCTCGGAATATTTTTCTTTGATTTTCCCGATAACGGACTCTGCTCTTTTGATGCAGACATCTTCCGATTCCTCAACGTATGTACCGCATTCAACGAGCATATCATCAATTTCAATTTTTGTTCCGGTATTTAACGAAATTTCTTTTGCCGTTTCATAAGCTCTGTCAAGCGGACTTGAAATCAACACATCGGGTTTGAATCCCGAAAATCTTTCTCCTACCGCCTTTGCCTGCTCTTTTCCGAGTGGAGTCAGAGGCGGATTTGTTTTGTCAAAAGCAACATCCGTTTCAATATTGCCCATACTCTCCGCATGACGGATTAAATAAAGCTGTAAATAAACATCATCATTGCGCATCGCTCAACATCTCCTTTTGCTCATCATAATCCACACCGGGAATAGCCCACGACACCATGAATTCACAGTAAATATTGTTATATTCAAGAGAATTATGTTGTGAGGATTCATAAAACCTAAGCGGTGAACGGTTCAAGAAAGAAAACAAAATAATTCTGTTAACTGTAGAAAGTGCGTAGTTTGCATATTGTTGATACATTCTGTCCACCATAAAACTTTCGGCATGAAAAACAGTTAATCCCTCTTTAACCTGAAATCTTGCACCTGTCATCCTGTCGGTAAGAGCTTTCTCTCCGACATAAATATCAAGCGGTTCATTCTTCATTATTTTTCCGTTTTCCTCGGAAAGAATCAATAGAAAATCTCCGTTATATTCCTCATCGGAATTAACCGAACAAAATCTTGTATATTCATTATTCCAGAATATTCCGTTTGAGTATTCACCGGGACATTCGATATATTTCACCCATGAAAGAATTCTTATATATCCGCCTTCAAGACCGACTGCATACGCATCGCTGTCTGTCACCGTGCCTTCATTTTTCTGTCGGTAAAGATTGCTGTGATCACCGAAAAGCTGCTGAGTATATTCACTGAATTCTGATTTATGAATACTGTCGGAGTATTTCTCAATTTCGCTTTCAGGCAGAATATATACAATATCTTCGGGAATTCCGTAAGAAAGAAGGTTGTTACATATTCTGTTGTATTCCTCTTCGGAAATATCCGAATCATCTGTGCTGTAAACGGAAACATCTGCTTCTTGTGTTGAAGAATAAATATCTATCGCAGCCCTCGGCACCAGAGTCAGCAAAACAGCTGCAACTGCAATTATTATTTTCTTTGTTGATGAAGTTTCAATTTTATATTCATGGTCCGTGTTCCACAAAAGCTTTGAAACACCTGCAAACACAAACAGATCAGCAATAACAGATGCAACAGCAAACGGAATAATAATCCATGCAACTTCGGGGTCATCAATCCAATAATCGTTATCAACAAAATAAGCAGAAAATAAAACAAACTGTATTATCGAAACAATAATATTAAAGACTAAAGCATAAACAAATCTCTTTCTGATTTTTTTAATGCTTTCATAAGGTTTAACGAGTTCATACAAGCCGCCGAGAAAAGAAACCCAGAACGCAACAGTTAAAACGCTGTTTATTATCCCGAACGGAACGTTGATATTGAATCCGTCAAACCATTCAGGCATAAGTGATTCCACTAAAGCAGTTAAAGCGAATGATATCGAACGGATAACAAACGCTCTGTTAAGCTTTGTATTTGCCTTACCCAAGCAAAAAACGGCAACCAAAAACATGATTTTGCCGATAAATTGGGTGATATCACCCATACCTTCAAAGAAATTGATACGAAATGAAATCAGAACAAATCCCGCAATAAGGAGATTCATCGCTTTTTTCAGTGTAGGTTTCGGTGCATAACCGTGAACTGCACCCAATCTGAATTTCAACGCAGAAACATCACCCAAATCTTTTATTGCTGATTCTTCCGCTTCATATTCACCAAAACCGCAGGCAATATTTGTTTCATATTTACACATTAAATGGTCATATAACTCATCACGAACATTTTCCCTTACTGATTTCATTGAAATTCCTGAACAAAGGAAATCAAGAATATTATCAAAATTATGTTCCTGCAAGCTTAGCACCTCCCAAAACCTTTGTGACAGCTGTTGAAAAGGTTTTCCATTCCTGCTCCCTTCCCGAAAGTTCACCGATACCCTTGGTTGTAATTTTATAATATTTACGTTTTCTTCCTTCCGCTTCGCACCAATATGCTTCAAGACAGCCTTCCGCTTCAAGCGAATGAAGGATGGGATAAAGAGTTCCTTCGTTCATTGAAAAAACTTCTTCGCTTTCTCTTTCAATAGTCTTGATTATCTGATATCCGTACATATCCTTTTTTGAAATAACGCTCAAAACAAGTAATGCGGTGCTCCCCTTTGCAAGCTCTTTGCTGATTTTCATATAAAAAACTCCTATACATAGATTTTCAATACATTGAGTATCTATGTATAGGATAACATTATAATCTGAAATTGTCAACAAAAAAATTATAAACAGTATAAATTCATATCCCAGCAAGGAATATACGGATGCCGACGTATGCGGAATTTATAATCGGGGTTAATTTCCGAAATCTTCAACGGTAATTCAAATATATCTCCGCTTCTGTGATACAAAGCTATATTAAGCTTCGGTTTATGTTTTTTAATAGTTTTTACCGCACCGTCAAGAGCATGGTTTTCAGCACCTTCAACATCTATTTTTATATATGTAATTATCTTATCGTTGCATATTTCATCAACCGTTGCAGTTTCAATCTGTTCCCCTTTTTCCGATATGGTTGACTGTCTGCCTGCATTGTTGCTGAATGTAACAAGCTTGCATTCGCTGTAAATCGCTTTTTGAATTCCGATTGAATTTTCAATATTTTCAAGATATGCGGAAAGCTTTTTGAATGTTCTTCTGTCCGGTTCAACCGCAATTATGCTGCTGTATTTTCCGTTTGAGTAATGAAGAAATTCTTCAATCGTGTCTCCTCTGTATGCACCAAGGTCAAGATAGCTTTCATCCGAATTCATCGAAAATTCGTTTCGGAATATTTCATCTTTATCGGTTGTAATGCTTCTGAGGGTTTTTAGTTCTCCGCCAAACATGAAATTAACACAGCCTGCATATATCCTCTTTGATTCATCATCAAAAAGTTCATATGCAGAGTTAATTTTTTCTGCATTGTTCCTTATGAATTCACGGTTAAAAATTTCATCTCCGAAAACAGGTACACAAGGCACAACAACTCTGTATTTCTCGCATAAAGAATAAATATGATTCATAACGGAAGGAATACTGCTGGCAAAAGCAACGGCAACTATAAAATCTCCGCTGAAGTCGGAAAGTTTTTTCACGGTAAATCCTCTGAATGACTGCCCTCTCACAAAATCATCGCTTGCAGTCACACCCATTACGGGAATTGATAAACGGTTGAATTCATCGATTACTTTGTCAGCTCCGTTTCCCATTCCGTAAATCACAACAGGAAGTCCGCTTTCTTTTATCTTTTCCCATGATGATTTTGTTTCAAGTTCAAAATTAAGCATAATATCACCAAAAATTCATCAAACAGTAAAACGGTGCTTCAGACGAAACACCGTTTTCATTTTATAATGCGGCCGAAAAATAAGCTATTCCGTTATAAACATTCAGAATAATAATAAGAATCATAACGGCTGCAAAAACTTTTCTTATAATCTTATCATCAAATTTTCTGTTAAGCTTAGATCCGATTATACCGCCCATAACCGCTGCAGGCAGAATAAACAGAATTGTTTTCCACTGATGAGAAAAAGCTTCAATACCTGAGGTTAAAAACATCGTAGTTAACTTCGAAAGCTGTGAAAAGAAAATTATCGCAACTGAATATATCGCAGATTCTTTGACATTCATCGAGAAAAACAAGGTCAGCACCGCAACATTAATCGGTCCGCCGCCGATACCGAGAAAAGATGCCAAAAATCCAAGTGAAAGACCGACAATCACGATTGCGGCGTTGTTTTTAATATGAAACGATTTTCGTTCCTTGCTGACATAAAAACACACAGCCGCTATCAGCGATGCAAGAATAAACGCCTGAACACATCGGATTATATTCTGATTTACATATGAACTAAGCAAATCGATACATTTACTGCCGAGAAATCCGCCTGCAATCGAACCTGCCGAGATAAACGCAATAATATTCTTGTTAAATTTCGTTTTATTCCTGATTGCTTTCCCTGTTGATACAACAGACATTGTAAAAACCGCAACCGCCGAAAGAAAATCAACCTGCATTCTCGGCTCAGCACCGATAAAATCAAGAATGGGTTTGATTATAACTCCCCCGCCCAGGCCAACGAATGCCCCGAGAGTTGTGGCAACAAGAATAACAACAGCATAAATCAATGAAAGCATATATTAAAACCTTGAAACTACCTTTTCAAATGCATCTGCAATCGTTTTCTGTGTACCGATACCCATTGAATTTGTTTCATGGTAATGATTAAGGCCGTTCTTATCTTTAACACCGTTAAGATAGGGCTGAGTAGGATTAAGAATAAAATCATTGGGAGGTACGACATAACCCGACATATCATTCGAAACACCGAAAACAATAAGGTTGGGATCGCCTGCGATTTCAGCAAGAGGAGTGGGATTGATTTCGGGTCCCTTGCCTGTGGGTGCAACATCCGCAGGCATATATCCGCCGTAAACTGTTGATGCAAAGCTTTCGCCCGGAAGAAGAAGAATATTTCTGCCGCCTATTGACATATAAGTCATTTCGCTCATCATTGCAATTCCGATGTCACTTTCCTTGCAGGGATATGCCTTGAAGCTCATAACATGACGCATAGCAAGAAGTGTCAGAACATAGTTGCCGACAGGAAGATAGAAGGGCTGCTGAATAATTTTGATTTCAGCGGGAAGTTCAACATCATTATTGATTTTAAGAGCTGCATCGGCAATCATCTTTGCCTGAAGTTTAATGCAGTTTACATTATCTTCACTGTCAAGCTCTTTTACATCCATTGCACCGATTGCACCAATGCCGAAAAGTACATCCGCACCGTTTTCTTCTGCAATCTGTTCACGCATGAAATAAGGATATTCACCGCTGAGCATTCTGTTGCTGCCGCCGAGTGAATTAGGATGACCGCCGAAATTAAGAATCCATATTTCTTTTGAACCGTCAGCAGGAACAAAACGGAATCTTGAAAGGATTTCATGTCTGTCAAGAAATCCTCTTCTTGTCTGAAGACCGTCTTTGATTTCAATATCACCTGCGTAAAGCTTGCCGGACTTACGGTTTGCATAAGCTTCTTCAGCAACTTTAACGGCATTGTTCATAAGCATATCCATGTATTCGGGGTCTTTTCCGTCTGAGGGAATGCTGACAAGATTGGGTTTACCCCAATAGCCGAGAGTGTCAATACCCGAATGGCTGTGGGTACAGCTGAAATTGATGCACTTGCAGCCCTTGATTTTGTCTGATGCAAGAATCATTGAACGTATTTTGTTGACTTCAACTCTTGTGAGACCGACGATATCTCCGCCAAGCCAGAGCATACCTTCATCATTGCCGCAGTCAATCCAGACAGCGCTTACATAAACTTTTGAAAGAATGCCTTCCATCTTATGACCTGAGCCGTGGCCTGCGATCCAATATGTTTTACCCTTTGTGAGGTCAGGCATGATTTCTTCTCTTGCAAAACCTACTCTGTATCCCGAACCGCTGAGAACAATTTTATCTGCATCTTCAATAACAGGAGCAGTTTCGTTTTTGCAAACTTTTTTACCGAAATTCTTTGTAATCGCCGCAATGCCTTTTGAGGCAAGATCCATAATATCCATTTTTTTCACTTTCCTTTACACATTTTTTCCGAATTTATATATGCTTTGATTTTCAACATTAAAGTTAGGAAGAATAACAGGCGGAATCCCTGCATTAACCGTCAAAGAAGAAATCATGGTTCTTACATACGGAAAAAGCTCCTTATAAGATTCAACATGAATAACCTCTTTTTTAACATCGGATTTATACGAGAATATTCCGAGAATAACCGCTTTGATATGAAACTTATCTTTATTTGATTTATCATTCACTTCAACAGTAAATTCTCCGATACAGGTATTATTCGGAAGATATTTTACATTATATGAATATTTATTTTCAAACTCAATCTTTGTTCCGTTTTCATGCTTATTGACAAACTCTATCTCGCTTGCTTTATAACCTCTGAAGGTAACATTGCTCATTGAACAACCTCCGCTTTTTCAATAACTATAGGCTCAACGGGTATGGACTTATCGCCGTTTGCATCATACACTCTTTCAACTTCAAGGAAAGCATCTACAACCTCCATGCCTTCTATAACTTCACCGAAAGCCGCATACTGACCGTCAAGCTGAACACATCTGTCATCATAACAAATAAAGAACTGTGAAGATGCAGAGTTATAGTCATAACTGTTGCGAGCCATTGAAACAACGCCTCTCTTATGAGAAAGAGTGTTCTGAGTAAAACCGTTTATGCTGAATTCACCAACAATATCCTTACCGCTTCCTCCTGAGCCTGTGCCTTCGGGGTCGCCGCCCTGTGCCATAAAGTTATCAATAACTCGGTGGAAAGTAAGTCCGTTATAAAAACCGACGCTCACAAGATTAACGAAGTTTTCGACAGTTTCGGGTGCAAATTCGGGATAAAGAGCAATGATAAATTCACCGCCGTCTTCCATTGTAAATTTAACCTTTTGTCTTGATTCGGCAGAAATATCTTCTGAAGATGTTGTTCCGTTATCACTGTTTCCGCCGCAAGCAGAAAATGCAAACATTATTGCAAGAACAAGAGCTATAAATTTAATGATCTTTTTCATATGTACACCTCAAAAATTATATTTATTTAATTATATAATTAATCAGATGAAATATCAACACCAAATACGAAAGTTCATCAAAAATTTTAAATATCAAACAAAAACCGGGAACAATGTGTTCCCGGCAAAAATGATTAATAATTTTCTTTTCTGACTTCGAAATATGCCTGAGGATGTGCGCAAACGGGACAAACATCAGGAGCCTTCTTGCCCATTACAAGATGACCGCAGTTACGGCATTCCCACATCGTTTCTTCAGCCTTTTCGAATACCTTCTGCATTTCAACATTGCTGAGAAGAGCACGGTAACGGGCTTCATGAGTTTTTTCGATAGCAGCAACCATACGGAACTTTTCTGCAAGCTCTGTGAAGCCTTCTTCGTCAGCTTCCTTTGCAAATGTTGCATACATATCTGTCCACTCATAATTTTCGCCTTCTGCTGCGTGAAGAAGGTTTTCTGCAGTATTTCCAAGCTCACCGAGAGCCTTGAACCACATTTTTGCGTGTTCTTTTTCGTTATTTGCTGTTTCAGTAAAGATTGCTGAAATCTGTTCATAGCCTTCCTTCTTAGCAACGGAAGCAAAGTATGTGTATTTATTTCTTGCCTGTGATTCGCCTGCAAATGCAGCCATAAGATTCTGCTCTGTTTTTGTGCCTTTAAGATTCATGTTATTCTCTCCTTTTTCAGAATTATCTTCACCTGTTTCAACTCTTTCAAAGTCAGAAGCAGGATGTTTACAAAGCGGACAAATAAAATCTGCGGGAAGTTCATCGGCTTCGTGAATATAGCCGCAAATCTTACATCTGTAAAATACTTTTGCCATTTTCTTCACCTCGGGCTTTGGTTTAATATATTTATGATAATAATCATAGGTTGCACTTGTTTCATCCGAAAGGATATCGCAATCGGTTACATCGGCAAGGAAAAGAGAATGCGTTCCAAGGTCTGTAACCGAAATAACCTTTGCGGAAATATATGCGTTGGTTGTTTCGGTAATATAGTAAATTCCGTTTTCGCTTCGTTTAACAAAGTCATAACCGTCAAATTTATCAACATCTCTGCCGCTTCTGAATCCGAACCACTTGAAAATTTCAAATGATGCTTTTTCGGTAAGAACGCTGACATTGAACTCGTTTGTCGATAAAATCATGTCATGAGTTTTGTTTGCCTTGTTAACGGCAATTGTTATTCTGTTCGGATTTGCGGTAACCTGAGTAACCGTATTGATTATGCATCCGTTATCAAACCCGTTTTCTTTAGCTGTCAAAACATAAAGTCCGTATCCGATTTTAAACATTGCATTTGTGTTCATATTATACCTCCGTTTCAAAGAAATTAATCTATATTGCACGAAATAGTCGCAAGAGATGCCGCCATATTCTCATACTGAACGGTAATGCCGTCAGGCACATAAAGATGAGTAGGTGCAAAGCTCCAGATTGCTTTTATTCCGCTTTCACAAACCAAATCGCAGACTTGCTGTGCAGATGCTGCAGGAACAGTAATAATCGCAATTCTGATTTTCTCTTTTTCAACAAAATCCTTGAATTTACTCATCGGATAAATCGGCTTATCAGAATTCTGTGTACGTTTCTTTATATCAAACGCAGCCGCAATTTCAAGACCCCAATGAGAAAACTCATCAAATCCGAGAAGCGCGGTGCCGAGTTTGCCTGCACCGACTATAACCGCTTTTTTGGGAGTATTGAACCCAAGATAATTCTCAAGCGCTTTTTTAAGATTTTCAATTTCATATCCCGTTTTCGGCTTTCCTTCACCGCTGACGGATGCGAGATCTTTACGAACCTGAACATCTCCGTAACCTATACTTTTGGCAATTGTTGTTGCGGAAATATGCGAAGGTTCGGGAGGAAGCTGACGAAGAAACTGAAGATAAACCGTCAGACGCTTGATAACAGCCGCATTAAGTCCCATTCTGTCACATCCCTTCCGTTATTATGCGTAGCATTCGGTGATTTTAATTGAATCGCCGATAATTTTATATTTATTTTTTGCGGCATCGGGAACAAGGAAATAATCTCCCTTGCGGATTTCTTCTCTGTATCCGTCACCGAGGATAAATCCGATGCCGTCGGTAACAACATAAACAGCTGCTCCCCTGCCAAGCGAAAACTCGCCGCCGCTGAGAGTAATCGTTCTGACAGAAAAGCTTGTTGTGATATTTTCGTCAATCATCGCCTCATACTTCATACCGTTTACATCGGAAATGAGTTTTGGTTCAAGAGGTGCAGGATATCTTTTGTTCATATCGAAGCATTCAAGTGCCTTTTCACGTTCAAGACCAAGATACATTTCACGGTCTGACAGTTTATATTCTCCGCACCAGCGTTCAGGCTGAATGGTGAAATCGGTAGGTTCCTGAACTTCAAGAAGAAGACAACCGCTTCCGATTGCGTGAACCATCTTCGCCGGAATATATATAACATCTCCGGCTTTGACATCGATTGAGCAAAGAAGATTTTCCATAGCGTCGGCATCGGTTTCACTTGCATCGATTGCTTTATTGAAATCTTCAAGAGTAATGCCGTCTTTAAAACCGTAGAAAATCTTTGCACCGGGACGGGTAGCAAGAATTATCCAGCTTTCTTCTTTGCCGTATTTGGACGAAAAATATTTCTGCGAAAAAGCCTTATCGGGATGAGCCTGAACAGGAAGTCTGATTGCACTGTCAAGAATCTTTGTTAAAATTCCGAGGTCATCACGCTCGCCGAGTATTTCTTTTTTGTTGTTTTCTATCGCTTCATTAAGATAAATATCCGTACCTCTGATTTTTGATATGCCTTCATATTCATCCGTGCTTCCTTCATTCAATGCTCGCACGCTTGAAGCAACCCATTCCTCAGGGTAAAATCCGTCTGTTGAATCGTCACCGAAGAAATCGGAAAACAGCTTTCCTCCCGTATAAACACGGAAAACACGGTTTTTTTCAAAAAAAATCGGTTTGTTATAATACATTTTCAGTTCTCCCTGTATTTTATCATTTTGCAAGCATCATATATATCCTTGCTGAAACCGCATGCAACCGAAGCCGAAAGTGCAGCACCGAAAGCCGCTTCTTCCTCAAAAAGAGGTATTTTAATTTCACAACCGAACATTTCGGAAACAATTCTTTGAAGAGCTTTGTTTTTTCTCATTCCATTGCCCGAACAAACAAGCTTTTCAACCTTTTTGCTGCCGTTTTTATACATTTGATAAAGCTCATCGGACATTCCGTTCAGAACAGCAAGAGCTATATCCGCCGCAGTAAAATTATTTTCCGAAATGCTGAATATACCGCCTCTTACGGAAGGAGCATTTCTTGTTCCGCAGAATCGGCAATCCGCAGAAAGAGTTGTTGTTTTCTTGGATTCAAGCAAATCGTTGATATATGAATAGTATGATGTGATTTCATTTTCGGATGAGAGGTTTGCAATTTCTCTGAAAAGCTTTTCAACCATGGCAAACGATCTTCCGCCGCACAACGCACAGCCTGCCGCAAGATAATATT
This sequence comes from Acutalibacteraceae bacterium, assembly GCA_045542715.1. GTDB lineage: Bacteria > Bacillota > Clostridia > Oscillospirales > Acutalibacteraceae > CAG-177. The sequence goes on along the minus strand of JAZQLN010000045.1, from coordinate 16,941 downwards.
TACCGTCAAAAGGTCTGTTTTCGACACCGTCTGCATCAACAAGACTCTCGGAAAGCCACGAAATCTGCGAACCCGTTCCGACATTGATAAGTGCGTGATTCGAATCCGAAACAGAACCGGCAAAGCTTGCCTGGTTATCACCCAAAGCAACACACACAGGTATATTTTTATATTTGCCTGCCGTTATGAATTCTGCTGTAACATCAGGCAAACGGTTGTTATTGACAGTAAACTTATTTGAAACAACATCAAAACAACCGAGACTTGCCGCATTAGTGATATGTACAAGAGGCTTTGCCAATCCGCAAAGCTTCATAACCGCATAGTCAGCGATAGTGCAAAGATATTTTGCATTATCGGGCACAAGAGAATTTCTTTCATTATAAAAATCCGTAGCCAGTCCGTAGCCGGCATAACAGCCAAGTGCCTGAGCATAGGATTTGCCGTTTTCAAGCTCAATTGCACCGCGTTCATCCTGCCATGTATAGAGTGGACTTACAGCATTTCCGTTTTCATCGGTATAAACAATTCCGTGCATCTGACCCGAAAAACCGATTGCAGATATTTCATCGGTTATAAGATCGGAAAGCAGTGAATAAACAGTATCCATAATAATTTCCGGATTCTGAATTTTTTCATAGCTTTTATCCGAATCAACAAACGATGTGTTGGGAAGTGTTACGGATTTTTCAATTATTCCTTTTTCGGTATCAAAAACAATACCGCAAATACTTGTTGTTCCGATATCTATTCCTGAAAATTTCATATAAGCTCCTTAAATGGCCGTTGACTTAGGGTCAAGACGGGTTATGATATCCTGCTGAATTGCAGGTGAAAGGTCAAGGAAATTAACAAATGTTCCGTGAATTCTCATTATGTAAACACCGCCGGGAGCATATTTCTTGGGATTTGCAAGAACTTTGCGGAGAATCTCCGCTGTTGTAACATTAACATAGAGATAGAAAGGTGAAACGCCCTCATTCATGGGATTAAAGAAAAGAGGATTGATAACCTTATCCCTGAATTCAATACCCTTGCCTTCATCGGATTCGGATTTGAAATATTTGGGATCAATGCCGAGATGCGATGCATAACCGCCGTTCATCTTCTCAAAAGGCATTTTCATATTTGAAAGCATACGGAATCCGAGCCCGTTTTCGGCACTGCCGTAAAGAGGGTCAACACCGTAACCGAGCATATCTCTTGATTTTCTGCCGTCAGGAGTTGCACCTACCCAATAACCGTAGAGAAGATGTGTTGAGGGTGAGCTGAAATCGGGTCGGAATGAATTACCGAGATAATTCTTTGTTGAAGAAACAATATCGGCAACCTTTGATGCAATTTCACCCGCTTCATTATCTACGGACTCAATGTTGTTACCGAACTTGTTTGCCGAAAGAAGGAAATCCCTCAGTTCTTCATATCCGGCAAAATCCGCTTTAAGAGCATCAATGAGTTTATCTGCATCTTCGGGTCTCTCGGAAAGAAGTTTATCGATAGCTGCAAAACTGTCAGAAATTACGGAAACACCGTGAATAAGGCATCCGCTGCCGTTGTATTTCGTTCCCTGCTTATGAATATCTCTTGCATCTATGCCGTTCTCAAGACCGCCCATAAGGCATGAAAGGAAGGGAACTCTCTGAGTCGAAAGAGCCGCTGAAGCACCGTTTGCACACTCTCCCATTGCCGCAACAAACTTTTCAACATTGTTATAGAATTCTTCTCTCACGTTTTCAAGCCTGCAAGGCTCAACATCAACAAGTTTTTCGCCTGTTATTGTTGAAACACCGCCTGTGAGAGTCATTTCAAGTATTTTGGGAAGATTGAGCCAGCTGTTTGTTGTATTACCGTTATCTTTACCCATAATAAGCGGTTCCTGGCAGCCTGCAATTGAAATATCAGCAAGGTCGGAATCATCAACACCCTTTGAAGCAAGAACTTCATAGAGAGAATCATCATTAAAAAACGAGGGAGTAAGAACACCGGGGGTAAAGAGGAATCTGCCCATTTCTTCATAGAGCTTTGCAGGAGTATTTTTATGAAGCTTAACGGAAAGAATGGGCTGAGGAAGGTTCATATCATAATATGCATCCATAAGAGCATATGTTGTTTCATTTGTAAGATCATTTCCGCAAAGGTCACGACCGCTGACAATTATATTCTGAGAAATTGCCCAACTTCTGTCTGCAACATTAAAGAAAACAAGAAAATGTTTGAAGAGTGATGCTACGGTTTCACGGTCAAGACCGTTTCTGTAGGGTTCAAATATTCTGTCTGCATTACCTACCGAAAAAGCAAAAGGATTCGGAGTCTGTTCGAGACACATAATCTGCCACATAAGGATAAACGCCTGAATAGCCTCAAAAAGATTCTCTGCACCGTTTTCAGGTACTTTACGGAGAGTTTTTTCCATTATTTCAAGCTGAGCTTTTCTTTCAGGAGAAGCTGTTGCTGACTTTTCTTTTGCAAGGTCAGCATAACGGTTTGCAAGGATAACAGCACTTTCAAGAGCAATTCTGAATGCCTTATAGCCGTTTCCTTCCTTGCCTTCAATCTTTTCAAGCATACCTTTTACGCCGTATTTAATTGCATAACGCATATCGGGGATAAGGTGTCCCGTTACCTGTTCAAAGAAGAAAATAACCTCTTTTGTATAGCATTCCGCCTTACCGTAAACTTCACCGAGTTTTACTGCGTATTCGGTTTTTGCAAACTCGTTTCTTGCTTTTTCGATTCTTTCGGATGTAAACTCATCATTAGGCTCAATATCCGAGAAAACTGCAGCAGGGTCACAATAACCGCTGAATTCCTCAACTTTGAACGAAGGATTTATTAGTGCATAGCTTCTTGCAAAAGCATCATCCTGAGTACCTGCGAAAAGCTGATAATCCGACAAATAAACAGGAATTGTTTTCACAATTTCTCTGAGGATGAGAGCCTTTTTCACTTCTTCATTTTCGCCTTCAAATTCTTTAGCAAAACGAAGTTCAGCTTCCTTTGCAATAAACCATCCGTCAAGACGCATACCTGCTCTTTTTTCCGCAAAAAGAGATTTCGCCATTTCCGTGATTTTTTTGCTGTCAAGTATTCCTGTCATTTAAACTCTCCCCTTATGTTTCAACGGTTTTCATTCCGTTATGTTCAAATTTAATTTTAAATTCATTGATTTTTTCTTTTGTTACAAATCCGTTTTCGATTTGATAATTACCTTTCCACTTATCCTTGCCGTATTCATGATAAGAAAGAAATTCAAAAACGGCATTCGATGTTTCAAGTTTCGAAAAATATTCCGCAAATCCGTCAGGATTATCATTCACCCCACCGATAACGGGAATACGGATATGAAGCTGATTCCTGTTTTTGAGCAGATATTCAATATTATCTTTCACGCTTCTGTTTGATGCACCGACCCATTCTCTGTGTTTCAAGTCATCATAATGCTTAAAATCAGCAATCAGATAGTCAACATAATCCGAAAGTTTTTTCAAAGAGTCAAAAGATGCATTGGTCTCAATAGCGGTATGAATTCCGAGGTCATTAAGTTTCTTTAAAACCACAATTAATTCCTCAGACTGCACACAAACTTCTCCGCCTGTGAAGGTTACTCCTCCGCCGTCAAAAAACATCATTCTGCTTCGCATTATTTCATCAATTATTTCATCGACGGTATAATCTACGGCTTTGGGATTCATGGTCGGAATACTGTCTGCGTTTGAACACCACTTACAGGCAAAATTACATCCCTGCAAATGATATACAAGACGGTTTCCCGGTCCGTCCTGAGAATAATTAAATCCCTTATGTAATATTTTCACAGTATCCTCCGAAACTGAAATTTAATATAATTTTAAACTGTTTTTTATATTATGTCAACAAAATAATGCTTAAAATTATGATTGAAATTAAATATTTTATATGATACAATAGAAAAAATCAGAGATTTTAGGAATGATTATTTGAACATAACCGAAATACATTTTGACACAATCGATTCAACGAGCAGCTACGCCAAAACAAATGCAAGCAATCTTAGTATCCCCGTGCTGATAACCGCTGATGAACAGACCAACGGAAGAGGACGGCGAGGAAACAGTTTTTTCTCACCCAAAGATACAGGTCTTTACATGACTCTTGTTTTTGAAGCACCCGATGACTGCAGCTTAATAACACCTGCCGTTGCCGTAGCCGTCTGCAATATTCTTGAAAACTACGGTTTGTTCCCGAAAATCAAGTGGGTAAATGATTTGTTCTATAACAACAAAAAAATCTGCGGTATTCTTACGGAAGCCTTATGTGTCGGCAACAGAAAGCTTATATCCGTCGGAATCGGATTAAATCTCACAACCGTTGATTTCCCTTCCGATATTCCGATTGCAGGCAGTCTCGGTGCTGATTTGGACAAAAAAACTCTTTCACATGAAATTTCAAACAGAATTCTCGATACCGTCAGTTCCGACAATATTGTCTATGAATACAGAAAAAGAATGTTCATAATCGGTAAAACAATTTCATATCGCAAGAACAATACGGAATACACCGCTTCGGTTGTTGATATCAATGAAAGCTGTAATCTTATTGTTATTTCTGAAGACGGGAAAACCGAAATACTGACTTCCGGCGAAATATCAATCATAATATGAGGTATAAAATATGAAAACATTAAAAACAATTTCAATCTTTTTGCTTATATTATCAATATCATTCGGAATCTTTTCGGGTTGTGATAATAAAACGGAAACAAACACAACATCCGCTGATTCGGAAACAACTTCATCCGATGTCGGCAAAACAACAGAAAAGGAACCGGAAACAAATCCTCCCACAACAGCTACAACGGTTTATTCGGATAAAAATTACACTTATCACTCCGTGGTATATCAAACGGAAAAGAAAACCGACAAGAACAACGAAGAATATACATATGCCGTTATTCAGACAACGGAATTTGTTCCGATAACCATAATCACAACACCCAAAACGACAAAAACCGAAACCACAAAGGCAGCAAAAACCGAAACCACAAAAAAACCTTCCGAAAACAAAACAACAACACGTAAAACAGGCTCAACCGAACCGATCAAGGAGATCGCAAACGGATTAAATGTTTTAACCAAGACAACGCCCGTAAACGCAGGCAACAGTGCAACCATAACAATAATGGGAAATCCAAACAAGAATTACTCAATAGAATTCTTTGAGGACGGTTCAACTCCGTCGGTTACAACGGGACTTGAAACGAAAAAATCCGATGCATCAGGCTTTGTTTCATGGACATTTACCGTCAGCCCTCTTTGTTCGGCAGGTCCGAAGAAAATAGTAATCAAAGAAAAAGGAACAAACAATTATATTCAGACTTCAATAACAGTAATGTAAGGAGATATAAAAATGGAAAGAAAAGGACTTTATAAAAGCAAAAAATACCCTCAGCGTTTATGTGAATTTTACGGAGTAAACAACGGTCTGCTTTCAGACAAAGCACTTTGTCTCGCATCAGATGCAAACGGTACTGTTTATATCGGAACAGAAAACGGTCTCAATTACACCAAAAAAGACGGTACATTCGGTTCATTTAACTGCGGTACGGTTATCACAGCTTATTCCGCCAAATGCGGAACGGTATTTTTTGCAACAGAAAACACTGTCTATTCCGCCGCTGACGGAGCAATAAACGAAATCCAGACTTTTGATTCAAAAATCTGCGATATCAGCGGACAGGATACTGTTTATCTTCTTGCCGAAAACGGACTTTTCAAATATGAAGACGGTATGTTTGAAAGATTTTTCCATAACGGTGCAGAAGCGAACCGCCTCGCTTGCACAAACGAAAAAATCACAGCTGCAAATCAAAGAGCGCTCAGCATCGTTAACGGCAAAAGAAAGCATTGGATGAGCATTTTCCCCGAACACTCAACAATGCCCGAAATCAAAATCAACTGTCTTGCATTTGATAACGAGCTCGGATTTCTCTGGCTCGGCACTGATAAAGGTGCATATATTTATGATATGAAATGCGGTTGGTACGGTCATAATGAAATTAATGCTCTCCCCGAAGAAAGTATCAGTAAAATCCGATTTGCTGATGATGGAAGAGTTATTCTTTCATCCGATGCAGGACTTATCATTCTTAAAAACGGTTCAAGAAAATATCTCCCCGCTACACGCTGGGCTTGCGAGAAAGATATAAATGATGCAATTGCTGTCGGAAACGAAATCTGGACCGCAACAAACTCAGGTGTATCCAAAATCACCGAAAAAGAAATGACGCTTGAAGAAAAGGCAGATTACTGCTTCAATCTTGTTGAAAGCAAATATGTCCGCACTCTCGGATATGTTACGGGTGTCCACAATATCGAAAACGGCGATATCATGACAGGTGTTCCTCATGTTACCGACAACGACGGTCTCTGGACCCAGACATACATCGGCGCTCTTGCATACGCTTATGCCGTAACAAAGGATGAAAAAATTCTCGAAGCCGCAAGACGTTCAATGAAAGCTATGGGATACCTTGCCAAAATCACGGGTGTCAAGGGCTTCACTGCAAGAGCTGTAAGATTTGAAGGTGAACCCGGATTCGGCACTGTTGTTAAGCGTGACGGACAGGAATGGCATGAAGCACCGAACGGCGAATGCGAATGGCTCGGTGAAACTTCCAGCGACGAAATGACGGGTCACTTCTTCGGATTCTCTCTTTATTATGACTTCTGTGCAGATGACGACGAAAAAGAATATATCAGAGAAATCATCTGCGATATCGTTGACCATATTCTTGAAAATAACTACAGACTCTGTGACTGCGACGGTCTTCCCACAACATGGGCAATCTGGGATCCCGCCCAGCTTAACGGTAACAATATGTGGCTTTGGGAAAAATGCATCAATTCACTTGAAATGCTTACTTTCCTTGCTGTTGCCTATCATGTTTCGGGCGATGAAAAATATCACAAAGAGTATCTCCGTCTTGCAATCGATGAACACTATCTTCTCAATGCTTCACAGCACAAAAAAGACGATGCTCATACCTGCCATATCGACGATAACCTCGGTTTCCTCTGCACAATGACAATTCTCCGCATAGAGCAAAATCCCGCAATCAGAAAATATCTTCTCATGGGTCTCAAACACCATTGGGAATACGAAAGACCCGAACACTGCGTTCTTTTCAATCTTGTTTACGGTGCATTCTCAGACGAAGCCTGCGATCTTGACATTGCGGCTAAAGTTCTTCGAGAATATCCCATGGATTTCGTCAACAGACCTCTTTATAATTCATCAAGAAGAGGGCTTGTATTCGACACAGAGCAGGAAAAATGGGGCGAAGCTCCCCAGCTCAAGGAAGCACTTGATATCGACTCAAGAATATTGCATAATTACGACAGCAATCCTTTCAGAGTTGATGAAGGAAGAGGCACAAACGCTTGCTGTCCCAGTGCATATCTCCTCCCCTATTGGTTCGGAAGATACTACGGCATAATTGAAGAAGAATAAAAAATCAGCACCGAACGGAATTCCCGTTCGGTGCAATTTCTTTACTTTTTCTTATTATCTTCAAGCCACTTAACAGTGTCTCTCAGCGAGTCAACAAGAGGTCTGACCTCAAAACCGAGTTCTTTGACAGCCTTTGCATTTGAGAAATTGAAATTTTCGCTGATTTTTCTGATTGCGTATTCATTAATCATCGGCGGCATCTTTGCAAGTTCAAAAATCTTTTCACACAAAGGTATAATATCATAAACAAATTTCTGCTTAATAGTAATTTTGGGATGCTTTCTGTCACAGGCTTCAGCAAGAATACCCATGAATTCATCAAGCGAAACAACCTTTCCGCAAAGGAAATAACATTCACCGTTTCTGCCTTTTTCAGCTGCTGCAATCATACCTTTTGCACAGTCACGCACATCAATAAAATTACATGAACCGAAATCGAATGTCATCGGGAACAATCCTTTTGCAAAAAGCTTAATAACAGAAATCATGCTCGATGTTCCGTTATTGTCATAAGGTCCTATGCATGTACTCGGATGAATGCAACAAACCTTAATGTTGTCCCCTGCGTTATCAAGAACATACTGAGTTGCAACAGCCTTTGATTTTGCATATGTACCTTCAAGCAAGTCGGGGTCAAAATGAGATATCTCTGTAATTTCCTCGTTGCCGTCACCCATCGGAACAGCATCAACCGAAGAAACATAAACAAGATTCTTTACCCCCATCTTTTTGCAGGCTTCAACAACATTCATTGTACCGCCCACATTTACATCCCATACTTGTTTATCATTTGTTCCGCTTATATCTACAACACCCGCAACATGGTATACGGTTTCAGCACCTTCAAACGCCTTTTCAAGCACCTCTATATCACAAATATCTCCCATAACCTTTTCGCATTCAATATTATCAAAAACAGGGCTGTCAGAACGAAGAATAAGTCTTATTTTTTCTCCTCTGTCCGCAAGTTCCTTAACAAGTGCATAGCCGACATGGCCCTTGCCTCCGGTAACCACATTAATACCGTTGCTCATTCGAATAACCTCCTTCTATGGTTTTTCTGTCGTTCTATATTAACATAGATAACGTTTACAAATCAAGTTAATATGTAACATTTTCAATACATTTATGCGGATAATTGTATAATTTTGATGAAATTCTATTAACTTTTATTTCGATTAATGAAATTACACAAAAAACATTGACATTTTCATTATAATAGAGTAAAATAACAAAGATATATAAAGGCTGTGAAAAGAAACAGTAAACGTCATCAGATTCCAAGAGAGAAAGCGGTTGGTGTGAGCTTTTGTTTTTGTGCGTTGAACCCGTCTTTGAGCTGCAGGAGAATAATCCTTGCCGGTTTCCGCCGTTATCGGAATAAAGTGCAGATGTCAACACATCTGAATTCGGGTGGTACCGCAGACTTATTGTTTGTCCCGAGCCGATGGCTCAGGGGCATTTTTAATTTTACGGAGGTAAAACAAAATGAAAATTGACAGACTCGCAGGTGAAAGATTTAAAGAAAAACCCTCTGATTGCGTCATTGACAGCCATGCTCTCATGCTCAGAGGCGGTTATATGAAGGGCGTTGCAAACGGCATTTATTCTTCATTCATGCCCCTTCGCAGAATCACCAGAAAAATCGAAAATATTATCCGCGAAGAAATGGATGCAATTGACGGCCAGGAAGTTCAGTTTCCCGTTGTTATGCCTGCATCTCTTTGGGCAGAATCAGGCAGATACGACAGCATCGGCAGCGAGCTCATGCGTTTCAAAGACAGAAACGATGCTCCCATGGTTCTCGGCATGACTCATGAAGAAGCTGCTGTTCAGCTTGTCCGCGAATACGCAAACAGTTACACAAAATATCCCTTCATGATTTATCAGATTCAGACAAAATTCCGTGACGAAGCAAGACCCAGAGGCGGTCTTATCCGTGTGCGTGAATTCACAATGAAGGATGCTTATTCATTCCACACTTCTCAGGAAGACCTTGAAAGATACTATGATGTCTGCTATAAGGCATACGAAAGAATTTTTGCAAGAGCAGGCATTCCCGAAGTTATTACGGTTGCATCCGATTCAGGCATGATGGGCGGCAGCATTTCACATGAATATATGCTTCTCTCCCCTATAGGCGAAGACTCAATCGCTGTTTGCTCTGCCTGTGATTACAGAGCAAATATGGAAGCTGCAGAAAGCATTATCAATAATGAGACCGCAGGCGAAAGCAAAGAGCTTGAGCTTGTTTATACTCCCGATATCCATACAATCGAGGATATCTGCAACTTCCTTAAAACTCCTCTTGAGGAATCATGCAAGGCTGTTGTTTATCAGAAGAATATGACAGATGAATATGTTGTAATCTTCGTAAGAGGCGACCTTGATATCAATGAAACCAAACTTACAAACTATCTCGGCGAAGCTGTTCATCCCGCTGTTATCACAGAAGACTGCGGACTTTTTGCAGGCTTTATCGGTCCCGTCGGCATGGACAGAGAAAAGTTCACCGTTCTTTTCGACAAATCTCTTGAAAACACACACAATCTCTCCTGCGGTGCAAATAAATTTGACCATCACTACACAGGCCTCAAAATCAGCCGTGATGTAGGTGAAGTTGAATATATCGACCTTGCAAAAATTAAAGAAGGCGGCATCTGCCCCAAATGCGGTAAGCCCGCCATCACAATTTCAAGAGGTATCGAAGTCGGTAACATCTTCCAGCTCGGCACAAAATACACAAAATCAATGGGCATGCAGTATCTCGACAGCGAAGGAAACCTTCAGTATCCCATCATGGGTTGCTACGGCATCGGTGTAGGCAGACTTGCAGCCTCCGTTTGCGAAGCTCACCACGATGAATACGGTCCCATCTGGCCCATGTCTATTGCTCCCTGGCATGTTCAGATTTGCTGTTTAAGAGCAGATGACGACGAATGCAGAGGCGTTTCGGATGACCTTTATCAGAAGATGCTTGACGAGAGAATGGAAGTTATCTACGATGACAGAAATATCCGTCCCGGTGCAATGTTCTCCGATGCAGACCTTCTTGGTGTTCCCGTCAGAGTAATCGTAAGCCCCAGAAATCTCAAGGAAGGCGTTTGCGAAATCGTTACAAGAGATAAGACTGTCAGCATGAAGGTTGAGCTCGACAAGGTAATCGAAACTGTTAAAGAAATGATTGCCGAAAGACTTAAATAATAATCTGAGTCCCCGAAAATGTTCTCGGGGATTCTTTATTTAATAGGAGCTGTAACTATGAAAAAAATCGGAAAAGAAGTTCTTTTTATAAGCGCCAAAGAAAACAATCTTAGAAACGGCGAAGGTTCATTCATCAAGCTGAAAAACGGCACGATAATGTTCGGATATACAGAGTTTATAGGTGATGACTGGGAAGATGAAGCCGTTGCACATTTTGCATATATACTTTCCGACGACAACGGTGAAACATGGTCTGAGAAAAAAATTCTTTTTGAAAAACCTGCCGATGCCGTTAATATAATGAGTCTTTCATTTCTTCGGATGAATAACGGAGATCTCGGTGCATTCTATATCATCAAAAACGCAGACCGTACAGACAAGATTGTTTTTACACGTTCAACCGATGAAGGTATTACATGGAGCATACCCGCAAACTGTCTCAATTGCCTTAAAGAACAGGATTATTACGTTATAAATAATGACAGAGCAATCAGGCTGACAAACGGAAGAATAATTCTGCCCGTTGCAAGGCACACTGTTCACAATACAGATAAAGACTTTACTCCCGGCGTAATTTGTTTTGTTCTTTCAGATGATGACGGTAAAACATGGTATAAAACCGAAACTGAATTCAGATGTCCGTTTCCCGGCAATGACGACGGGTATGAAGAACCGGGTCTGTATGAATTCGCAGACGGAAGGCTGTGGTGTTACATCAGAACAAGCCTCGGTTTTCAGTATGAGTGCTTTTCATCTGATTCGGGTATAACATGGACTGAACCCGAACCTAATTTGTTTTTCTCTTCACCCTGCTCCCCCATGCAGGTCAAAAACTGCAATAAATATACAGTTGCAGTTTTCAATCCCACCCCCGAACACATTCTTAGAAACGATTCCGAACCGTGGGGCAGAACACCGTATATTATAGCAGTAAGCAAAGATAAAGGAAAAACATTCGCCAAAGATAATATATATTACATCGAAGATGACATCAATAATGCATATTGTTATCCTGCAATATATGAAGGTGATGATTATCTGCTTGTTGCATATTATCACAGCAATAACACGGGCATCCCTCTTAACAGCACAAAAATAACCAAAATCATGTATAACGAAACAGAATAAACCAAAGGCTTGAGTCGGATAAAAATCCCCTCAAGCCTTTTTGTAATTAATCTTCATCAAAAAGAATATTTATAATTTTCGTCGCTTTTTCAAGATATACGGGATTATTTTCAGTTTCGCTCAGTGCAGTCAGATGATGTTTTATGCCCCAAGCAAGAGGCTCCAATGCCTCTTTTGCCACTTTTCTTTTAGCATCGCCTGTCAGAAAATATACCAATGCATTTTCTCTTGATTTATAAAGATTAGGAAGCTTTTCAGCCTGTTCAATCGCTTTATCATGCTCACCGATTTTCCAATAAGCAAAGCAAATGTTATAAAGCGTTGCACCGCGAACCTCACAGTCATCGCAATATCTGATTATCTGTTCCTGAACCGCAATCGATTCCAAAAGATATTTCTTCTTTTCTTCTTCTGTTCCGTTAATTTTCTCAAGAGAAGTTGAAAGCTGAACAAGCAGCAGGGCATCATTCGGATACATTTTCAATGCGTTTTTCATCAGCTCAGCGTTTTCCGAATGAAATCCTTTTTCATTGTAATACAGCCATTTTTTGTTTATTTCATCATATTTTGCTTTCTTTTCTGCATTGCTTACACCGAGCAGCTCATCAACACTTATTCCGAAATAATCAGCAATTGAAGGAAGCATCTCGATATCGGGATAACCGTCTCCCCGTTCCCATTTACTGATTGACTGAAAAGACACTCCGAGATGAAACGCAACTTCCTCTTGTGTTAAATTCCGTTCAGTACGTTTTCTTTTGATATTTTGTCCAACAGATAAATTCATATGAAACCTCCGATATAATTTATAATCCGACTATACAGGAATACGATTTTAATTTCAATAACTGTTTTAAAGAATAAATTCTACGGAGGATTGAAGGACATCACGTTTTTGTTTTTTATAGTATTTTTTCCAAAGCGTCTCCTACTGCTTTTGCAATAGACATAAATCCGAGATCATTGGGATGACAGTTATCAACCGTACCTTCATCACCCGCCATCTCCATGAGCGTTCTGCCGTCAATCAGATATACATTCTTATCTCCGCATTCAATCGCATTATTATATGTAGTTTTAATAATCTCAAAACGGTATTTTTCATCATCTGTCAAATTATATTTAGGTCTTGAGAGCATAACAATCGGCAAATCGGGATAAACATCACGAATAACCCTAAACATTTTCTCGTGCGTGTTTTTCAAATGCTCTGCAGAGGGTGCATTGTGGTCATAGTCATAAACAAAAGCGGACATATCCAGATTACGGATATATTCGGCAATTTCATATTCACCTTTGGCACTGCCCGAAAAACCCAGATTCAAATAATCGGCATTCAATCTTCGCGATATAATGCTTTCATATGACATTCCGGGGCGTGATGCACACCCTCCCTGAGTTATGGAAGAACCATAATAAACAATCGGTTTATCAATTTTATACGGTTCGGGAGAATATATATCAGACTTTTCACTTACGCCGATATACAACTCACAGACCTCGCTGTAAAGCGGAAAATTTATTGTAATGTTCCGCATTTCAGATGAATGAAAATGAACTGTGCTTTCATAACCGTCATTGATGTCATAAGGAGGCACAAAAGTTGCAACATATTTTTCAATACCATCATTTATATACAAATCAAATCCTGCCGAACCTGTCAAAGCGAAATGAGGCATTTTACCTATATTGGACATTTTAGCATAGACAGCGATATAAGAACTGTCGGTTTTAAAACGAACTCTACCGCCTGCAGTATTTGCGTGCAAGGATAAAACACCATCATTAACAGTTTTTGCGGTGTTTTCGGGAATTCGTCTGTATTTGCCTCTTTCATAAAATACACCATATATTTCAAATGGCATCTGATTAATGTCATAATATTTAATGTCATTCTCAGCTGATTTGCTGTCAACTTTAAAATTTGAATCTATCAATGAAATATTTTTCATAATATCACCTCTTAAAAGTAGTATAACATATTTTTTTAAAAAATAAAGTAAAAACGGCTCAGCCTAAGCTTTGCCGTTCAAATGAGAGCATCCGCAAAAATCAACTGTTGATTTTCGTTATTTTGATGTATTCTGACGGTGTCATTTTATAAAATCGCTTAAACGCCGTTATGAAATATGTCTGAGAAGAGAAACCGACTTCATTGCATATATCTTTTCCATTAACACCTTTAAGCAGTAAAATTTTAGCTTTTTCAAGTTTCTGCTTTAAAATATATGTGCTGAGATTTTCATCCATTTCTTTTTTGAATATCTGTGATAAATAATCTGCTGAAATTCCGCAATGATTTGCTGCAGAAGTCACATTGATTTTTTCAGAAAGATTTTCATTTATGTATTTTATGCAATTTCTTATATGCGGCGAAAACTCAGGCTGTTTTTTATTCCTTTTTACATCCTCTGTTAATTTAACAATTTCAATTCCTAAACACATAAATATATCATTTTTTTCAGTCAGTTTATCGATTGCATTAATCACTCTGTCTGAAAATTCATAGGCTTTGGTTTCGTTAAGTCCGCCTTGAATAGCATATCGGGTTGCGAGAGTGATTGTGCTGACTGCCATATACTTGTGCTGCATAAGTTCATCATCAGACATTCGCCCCATAACGATGATAGAATCAAGATTTTTAAGTTGGGTTATCAGTGATTCAATATCACCTTGCTGAACACAAGACAGCAGCCGTATTTCAGCACTGTACGGAGTATGTTTTTCGTTAAAGGTATTTCTATTCTCAATGGTCTTAACGGTTACAAGTTCGCCTATGTTCATTAAATCACATCTTTTCTTTCAGCTTTTTCATTTCTTTTTTCAAACGGTTATTGCATAAAACTTCCCAAAGCGGCATAATCAGACCGCCGCCCAAACGGCAATGTGCTTCATTCATTGCCCCGTAATATGCAACTCTGAAATCCGCATATTCGGATAATTTATGTTTTTGCTTATATGTTTCATAAAGACCGTATGCATCACCCCACATATTTCGAAGCTGGAACAAATCATATTCTCTGTCTGCCCAAAGGCTTCCGCAAGGGTCGATGAAGGCTGTGAGCTTTAAGGTTTTCGGGTCGGCCATTATGTTCATTATATTAAGATCGCTGTGAATGAGTACCGGAGATGAATTTTCTTCGGGAAGATTATTGAAAATTTCAGTTGCTTCACGGAGAAGTTCCAAGCTTTTCTTGCTGAACTTACCTTTTTGTGCAAGTTCGCTCAAACCCGAAAGCCATGGCTCTTGTTTTTTATTTTTATAGTATTCAAGCCAGCTATCATAAGAAGGATTTGATAGCTCGCCGAATTTATCATTTGTTACGCTATGCCATTCGAGCATGCCTGAAACAACATCGTCAGCAAACTTTTGTTTCTGGCTCTTGCTTTTTAACAAAAACATCGGATTCAACACATTCTGTCCCGAAACAAAGGTCATAGCCAAAATTGCAGTTTCTTCATCTTCATAAGTAAAGAGAACTCTCGGCATTTCTACAATTGTGTTTGCAGATAGAATGTTGAGCTGCCGAGCTTCTTCGTACTGGGAACCCTGAATTCTGTATGCTTTGACAGCGATTGCGTCACCGTCAGGAAGAGAGGTTTTGTAAACTCTTCCGTAACTGCCTCCGCCGATAAATTTAATATCAGAAACTTTCTTGTTGAGTTTTTCAGAAACAAGCTCAGGTATTATCGGCAATATATGTTTGTTACCGTTATCGAGAATTTTCATTATTATTCCTCCGCAATTCTTCTTTTAACAATTTGATATGCGGTTTTGCTTTCCGGTAAAAACGAAAACAGTTGGAAGCAATGACACATACCCTCAAATTTATAAAGCTCAACATCAATATTTGCATTTTTCATTTTATCATATACTCTGTCACTGTCACTCTCATCCAACTCTGCGGTACCGCATATCAATGTTACCTTAGGAAAGTTTTCAAAACTACCGAACAAGGGTGAAATATACGGATCGGTTCTGTCAACATTAAGAACATACTTGGATATTCTTCTGAGCGAATGAAGATTATCTTCAACTTTTTTGTGCTTTGAAATACCGTAAAACGGATCACTATATGCATTTGTAATTTTAGAATCTCCGCTTGACGTTGCATCTGCCCATAAAGAAAAACAAACAATATGTCCTGGTAAGGGATAATTGTTATCTCTGAGCCATAATGAAGAAGTCATAGCCAATGTGGCGCCTGCACTGTCACCGATAAATATAATATCAGAATTATCAATTCCCTCTTCTAATAAATGTAAATAAATTTCTACAACATCGTACATCTGTGACGGAAGCTGATGCTCAGGAAATCTTCCGTAGTCTGCATTTATTACGGTTGCACCACAGAACATATTGCTGTATTTTTCAGCAAGCTTCCGATAAAAATCATTCAGTTCAATTTTAAATCCTCCACCGTGAATCATCAAAACAACTTTTTCAGTATTACAATTCTTGTTAATAAGCTTTTCGTATTTAACTCTTTCAACAGAGTGTTTCGTATATAAAAAGTTCTTTGATGGCTTATATCTTGTCTTTTTATCCTTTGTCAGCTTTGCCGCATTATCAGATAATTTTGAACTGTCAGATATCGGAGAATGAAAAATCAGACGTAAAGTGGCCATAAAGATTTTCGAGATCATAGACTGCATACAATCACCCGACTTTCTGTTTAAATCTTATCACAAGATTTTGGGTAATTCAATAATTTAGGAATTTTCATATATGCAAATCAAAACAATCAAGGAATAACAAAACAACAGATAATCATAATAAACAGAATATCGGTAAAAATTTATAATCATATTATGCCGTCGTTGGATCAGACAAAATTAAAAATCAAATCTCTCGATCGGAGCGTTTCAAATTGCTCTGTGTTTCTTCCTGCTCAAGCACCGCCTTTATCTGCCACCGGCAGCGGCGGTACTTTAGCCAGTTAACAGCCGCAACGGGTTGTTAATGTTACGGTGCCGCAGTTCGAACCGTATTAAAGAATAAACAAAAAGAACCATCCGATTGGATGGTTCCTTTTCTTGGCGCCTCAAACAGGACTCGAACCTGTGACACCGCGGTTAACAGCCGCGTGCTCTACCGACTGAGCTATTAAGGCATATTCG
>JAZQLN010000044.1:0-21520 GCA_045542715.1 Acutalibacteraceae bacterium | reverse complement strand
TTTTTCTTTTAAGCCCAACGGGCGCCGCTCGGAGAGAAGATTTAAAAATTTTCTCTCCGATTTTTGTCAGGGGGTTGGGGAAGAAATTCACCAACAAGCGGAAAAAACCGACAAGAAAAATTATGAACGAATTGTAAATCGTCATAATTTGAAAATGAGGTTTTTGCAAAAGTGGGTATCCACTCGCCCTGCTTGCTAAGTTAGTGAACGGTTGAAAATCGGAACAACTTGCAAGCTGATTTTGGCAAGGTTGTATCCACATTTGCCTTGCTTGCCAAGTTACGTACATAGTGAATTGGCAAGCAAAAATGCAAATTCTACGTAGGTTTGCACTGCTTGCCAAAGAATGAGCAAGCATTAAAACAAGGTGTTTGTCAATAAAATTTATATAAAAATCAGCCTGCGGAATTATAAAAATTCGCAGGCTGAAGTTCTATTTAGATTAAATTATGTCATATCTTCTGTTTATAATTTCATATCCGTAATCAACAGAAGTAAAGTTGCCGTGAGTTTTTGCATAATCACCGTGCTGAATATCATCAAAGGGCAACGCACCTTTGTTCAATATATCATTGGTTACGAAAGAAAATATTGTGCGATACAAATTTTCGTTTTCTTTGCCCTCGGCAAAACGGATTGCACAGCAGTTGTTCAGCTTCATTCCGTGAACTTCATCAATACCGCATCCGGCAACGGCAATCAATTCTCCGTTTTCAAAAACGCCGTATTCAAGATTGTTTTCATCGAGATAATCTTTATCATTGAGCAGATGATTTATATAACCGTCTTTCTTACCGTTTGCCCATTTGTGAATTGATTTTTTATCGGAAGGATTCAGCAAACGTATAACAATTTTGTCGGGCAGTTTTGCTTCAATCGGTTCTCCCGAATACAATGCTTGCGGTGTAACTTTCAGCTTTTCTTCAACTCCGTAAGATTTCAGAATTTCATTAATTTCTGTTTCATCTTTCATTGAATAAAATGTTTTTCTTTGTGGAAATCGTTTTATCCATTCCGTTAAAAATTTAAAATCATCTGTCATAAATTCAAGATAACTTTTACCGTTTCCGTTGTCACCGATTCCGATAAAACCGTTTTTGAAATTACCGTTCGGTGCGGCGATTTCAAGACCGCAATATTTGATTGTTGTGCAAAAGTAACCGTATCGCTTTGCGTCTTTTTCAAGAAGATAATCAATAACGATGTCGGAATCAACAAGTTTAAAATCGGGGTTGCTGTGAATGAAACGGGCAGCAACGGTTTTATCGGTTGTTTCACCAAGATACATTATTTGGTTTTTTGTTTTGGAACGGTACTCGCTCGGAGTAACTCCGTATTTTTTCTTGAATGCTTTTGTAAAACCTTCGTGAGAATCATAACCGATTTCAAGAGCGATATCCAAAACGGATTTGTCTGTGGTCCGAAGCAGTTGAGACGCTTTCTTTAATCGTACATAGTTGATATATGCCGTGACGGTAAAACCCGTGTGAGTGAGAAATATGCGATTGAAATAATCAATGGAAAAGCCTGCGTTTGCGGCAACGTCTTCAACGGATATTTCGTTGTCGGCTGCATTTTGTTTTGCAAATTCAACGGCTTTGAATATGAGTTCTGTGTTCTCCATAATACATTCTCCTGTGTTCAGATTGATTGTAAAAATCGATTTCTACAACACAATTATATCTGTAAACGAAAATGTTTTCTTGAACAAATACGATTTGTTTGGGTTGTCATATACTGAAATTATATATCTGATTCACCGTCAATTCAAGTGTTGCAAAAATTGCAAACGGGCATTATAATTAAATTCGGAAATACCGATTTTTAAAGGAGTGACAGATATGAAACATTGCGGAACGCAAAGGTTAGAAACAGACAGATTAATTTTAAGACGATATGAGATTGAAGATGCTACCGCAATGTTTAAGAATTGGGCATCCGATTCGGAAGTCACAAAATTTTTGATGTGGAAAACTCATTCAAATCAAGAAGAAAGTCAAAGGATAATGGATGATTGGGTAAAACAATATTCAGACGAAAAATATTATCATTGGGGTATTGTTTTGAAAGAAAACGGTGACGAACCGATTGGTGCTATCGCTGTAGGTTTTATGAATGAAGAGGTTTCATCAATGCAAATCAGTTATTGTCTTGGCAGAGCATGGTGGCATCAAGGAATAATGTCAGAGGCACTGAAGGCGGTCATGGATTTCTTGTTTGATGTAGTAGATGTAAACCGCATTGAAGCAAGACACGATCCGAGAAATCCGCATTCAGGAAAAGTAATGCAAAAATGCGGAATGAAATATGAGGGAACACTGCGTAGTTCCGATTGGAATAATCAAGGCATTTGCGACGCTTGTTATTACGCATTGTTAAAATCGGAACGCTGAATAATACTGATGTTTTTTTGAAGGAGGTTTTCATATGACATATTCTGAATTGCTCAATTATTGTCTTTCAAAAAACGGCGCATATGTTGACCATCCTTTCGGACCGGACAGTGATATAATTAAGGTTGAAGGAAAAATCTTTGCACAACTTTTTATCCTCAAAGGCAAAGAAACAGCAACTCTGAATTGCGAGCGAATGCAAGGTGATTTTTACAGACATCTGTTTCCTGATATTGTTGTAAGAGGTTATCATTGTCCGCCGGTTCAACAACCGTACTTCAACACATTCCCTCTCGACAGTGTTCCCGACGAAATGATTTTGGAAATGGCAGACCATAGTTACATAACTGTTGTCGGCAAGCTTCCCAAATACAAACAGAAGAAGTTATTAGGTGAAGAGACAGGTTGAATAATACTATAAATTTTAAGGTTAGCATAGGAGAAAAAATAATGAATATCAAAACCTTGATTAAATGTCTTCCGTTGCAGATTAATCCTAAAAAATACGAACGGTTTGTAAAAGAACTTGATTATAAAAAACTGCTTGCAGAAGATCCGGTAGAGATTAGAGATAAATACTATCTCGATAATGAGGATTTAGTTGAAACTGATTTAGCACATACCGCTGCCTTTTTTGAGCTTCATAAAAAACTTAATGAAAAATATAAACTTTCTGAAGTTGCCACCGCCGATACCGATTTTGAAAAAGTTATTCAGATATTGAATTGGCTAACGCAAAATACTTTTTATAACGGTGCAACACTCAATTATATGACAGATAACACAATAGATATTTTGAAAAACTCATTTGGCAAATCCTTTAGAAAAGCAATTAATTGCAGGTTAAAAGCAATTTGTTTTGCAGATTGTCTGGTCGCTGTTGGAATAAAAGCATATCCTGTTTGTATGTGTTCTTCTGTATTAAAAAACTGTCATTTTATATGCCGAGCTTATATAAGTGAATTTGGAAAATGGTGTGCTTTCGATCCCTCGTTTGGTTGTTGGTTTGCTGATAAAAACGGAACCCCCACTGATGTTTTTGAAATGAGAGAAATGTTTTTGCAAGGTGAAGAGCCTATTGTTAACGGATATAATTTTAATGGTACAAAAGAATGTTTTGATGTTTATGTTAATGGTTTTCTGAAAATGTGCATTTCAAATCTTTCAACTTGGCAAGATAATTCTATGGTTAGAAGAAATAAAAAGAAATGGTCTAACAGAAAAAGATTTAATGGTAAAATTCCTTGTTAATATAGCCGATTCGCAAACTAAGAAAGCTGTTGGGTGAAAGTAAATATTTGTAAGAGAGTGGTAATATGCAATATAATGCTGAATTTTGGAACGCATTAGACGAATTGGTAAACAATTCGGAAATTGTAATCGACAGACCAAAAGGATCTTCACATCCCAAGTATCCTGATTTCATTTATCGGGTTGATTACGGATATTTGAAGGATACAAGCTCTATGGATGGTGCAGGAATAGATGTGTGGGTAGGAAGTGGCGAGAAAAAAGTTGATGCAATAATGTGTATTGTTGATTTAATAAAAAAAGATTCGGAAATTAAAATATTGATTGGTTGTACGGACGAAGAAAAACAGATAGTATATGAAACTCATAATGAAACAGCGTTTATGAAAGGTATTTTAATTCGTCGATAAAAATGGTGGTGCTTGAATTTGAATAAAAATTTTACTGTCAGAAAAGCTGTAATCTCCGATGCGGAAGATATTTACTATATCAACAAAACAAGCCTCGGTTACGATTATGATTTTGAAAAACAAAAGCGCAAAATCGAAGCGGTATTGAATGATGAAACACAAGTTATCTTTGTGGCTGAATCTGATAATAAAGTTGTCGGCTACATTCATCTTGTAAATTACGATGTTATTTATGCTGATAATTTCAAGAACTGTTTGGGGTTGGCTGTTGATAACGATTACAAACGAAACGGTATCGGTTCGGCTTTGCTGAAACAAGCTGAAATCTGGGCAAAAGAAAACGGTGCAGTCGGAATCCGACTTTGTTCAGGTGCAGAGCGTGTAAATGCTCATAAGTTTTATGAATCACAAGGTTATGAGGTAACAAAATTACAAAAGAATCTGAAAAAGATTTTTAACTCCTTCGACGGTTAATCCGTCGGAGGAGAAATTTTTTGAATAAACCCTTTTTGATGCTTATGCAAAAATGTAGTTGACAGCTATATCTATTTGTGCTACAATAATTACACAATAAAATATGGGAGGTGAAACGATGGAAATCATCAGCAAAAGGCTGAAAGCGCTCCGTGAAAGTGTGGGTCTTTCCCAAAACAAACTTGCTCAGATTTCGGGAATGAAGCAGTCGAGCATCAACCGATATGAAAACGGCTCGGCAACACCTTCGCCTGAAAATATGGTCAAGCTTGCAGATTACTACGATGTTTCTCTGGATTATATCTACGGCAGAACAGATAATCCGCAAGGCAGACTATATGAACACAAAACAAAGTACAGCCCCGAAATGGAAAAGTTTGTTGAAATGTGCTTTGACCCCAACTCCAGAGCAAACCATCAACTCAAGGCAACTCTTCTGAAACTTTTGAGTTCTGAGGGGGTGACAGATGATTGAAAGCAGTTATCTACGCACGATACTCTTCCGACAGTCAGCGTGAAGAATCAATTGACGGTCAGATTCGTGAATGTACGGAGTATGCCGAGCGAAACGGAATTACGATTCTCGGCAGCTATGTTGACAGAGCACTCTCTGCCCGTACCGATGACAGACCTGATTTTCAGAGAATGATTGCCGACAGCGAAAAGAGATTGTTTGATATTGTACTTGTCTGGAAGCTCGACAGATTTTCAAGAGACCGATACGACAGTGCACATTACAAGCACATTCTCAAAAAGAACGGCGTCAGGGTTATGTCGGTCAAAGAAAATATCTCCGACGGTCCCGAAGGTATCATTCTCGAATCAATTCTCGAAGGTTATGCGGAATACTATTCGGCAGAGCTTTCGGAGAAAATCCAGAGAGGACAAACCGAAAACGCTCTCAAATGCAAAACCAACGGAGGAACACTTCCGCTCGGATATTGTTCCGACAATGAGCAGAACATCCTGATTGACCCTGTAACAGCGGCGATACCGTTGGAGATTTTTACACGGTATGACAACGGAGAATCAATCAAAGAAATCTGCGATGCACTTAACTCGAGAGGATTAAAAACCCGAAACGGCAAAAAGTTCAAGGTCAATGGTGTAAGTATCATTCTCACAAACAGAAAATATATGGGTGAGTATAAATACCGTGACATTCTCAAACCTGACGGAATCCCTGCAATTATCGACAAGGATATGTTTGAACGGGTGCAGGAAAGAATGGCAAAAAATAAAAGAGCTCCTGCTCATAAAAAAGCAGAAGACGAATACTTACTCACAACAAAATTGTTCTGCGGAACCTGCGGCAGAATTATGGCGGGTGAATGCGGGACAAGCGGAACGAAAAAAGTCAAACATCATTATTACAAATGCGGCGGTGCAAAAAGGCATCTCGGTTGCAAACGAAAAGCAATCAAAAAGGATTGGATTGAAAAGGTTGTGGTTCTCCAGACCGTAGCCAGAGTTTTAAAAGATGAGGAAATTGAGAGGATAGCGGATGCGCTTCTGAAAATGCAAGAGCAGGAAGATACAACAATTCCCGCAATGCAGGCTCAGCTCAAAGAATGCGAAAAAGCGATAGAAAATATGCTGAATGCGATTCAGTCGGGAATACTGACGGAGTCAACAAAAGGCAGACTTGAACAGCTTGAAGAACAGCAGAGAAATCTTAAAGTTGCAATATTGCAGGCGGAAATAAAACGCCCGAAATATTCAAGAGAAAGAATTGTTAATTGGATAAGCCGATTCAAAGGCGGCAATCCCAACAACAGAAACTATCAAAGACAGATAATAGACACTTTCGTCAACTCGGTGTATGTTTATGACGATAAACTGGTGTTTACATACAACTTCAAAGACGGTACCGAAACAATAACTCTGAAAGAGATTGAAGCGGCTTTCGGTTCGGATTTAAACCATAGCGCTCCACCAAACGGGCATTGGATGAACACTTATTATTTCAAAGGCGGTTTCGCCGTAAGGGTTCCGATCTGATGCAAAACAGAAAAGAGAGTCAAGGTTTAATGCCTTGGCTCTCTTTTATTTATATGTTGCTATGTTGTCATAGTCTTACTGTCTTACCCATTTTCTTGCTGCCATTTTTCAAACGCTTTTTTGCCTTCTTCGGATTCATAATACTTTCGTATCTCCGGCACAAGAAACCTTGCGAATGAGTCGATTACCGACTGAGGCAGCTCGACGTTGCATTTGGAATTCAACGGCGAAGCTTCGTTGGCTGTTGCTAAAATCTCCTTTCCCGCCGTATTGACCCCCTCGACCATTCGACCGAGAGAATGTCTTTGTTCTCGCTGAGATAATTTCTTATCTAATTTATATTATAATCAAATTTTGAAGTCTTGTCAATTTTTTGCAAATTTGCAATTATCCCGATTCTTACAATTTAAAAATTGGCATTGGAACAATAGAACCACAAAATCCGGGTTACAGGTCAAACTATACGCACCCTTCAATTACCGCACTCTGAGACCGTTGATATGCAACGGTTTCAGAACCTCTATTTGGTAAATTTTTAACTGTAATGAAAGAGTTCTTATTTCTTAGTTTTTGCAACTAAAAAATTTGTTGTGTAGGAAAAGTAACCGCAAAATTGGGGTTACAGGTCAAACTATACGTACCCCTCGATTACCGCACTTTCAATCCCTTATGTATCAACGATTTCAGGCTCTACTTTTTCCACTTTTTTAAGCTAACAAAAGGAGTTTTTTATTTATGATTAACAACATTATTTCTTGTGAATTTAATATCGACACCGCTTGCGTTGAAGTCAAACTCACCGATGGCTCAATGGTATCAATCGACTGCATCGCCGTCGAAAACGAATATGCAAACAATATGTACGAAACATCAGAACTTGACTTTCTTATTTACAACGAACCCATGAGTTATGTCAGATTACTGTTAAGTGGAAAGATGGAAGAATACCTGCGAAACAGTACAGATTACACTCCGTTATCGGATATGATATAACCAAAGCTTTTATAAATTAATATTGGATATATGTAAATTGGTTAGCAACAACTTATACAAAGGTATTGATTTTTCTGAAAAATAGTGCTATAATCAGTAAGAACAAATGTTCTAAAAGAAGGTAAGGTGAAGTTATGGCATTTCCTAAAATAACTTTTTCAAAAATTGAAAATAGGAGCATTTTCACTAACGATTTTTCTCCATTCGTTTCAAATAATGAAATTTGTTTTTCTCACACTGGTATTGCGGTGTTATATGGCCCTAACGGAACTGGCAAATCCAGTTTAGCGAAAGTGTTGAGTGGTGAAAAAGAAACAAGTATATCATGCGAATACGAGGGTAAAGTTTACTCCGATGCAACTCAGCTATTCTATGTAATCAACGACCAAAACAACAGGAATATTATCAAAGGAGAAGCAAAAGATTTTCTTTTAGGCGATGATATAAGGCGAGAGTATGAACTTGAGGAAAGTGTTTCTTCACTTTATACAGAGATAATTGAGGACTTGAGAAAAACTTTAAAGACAGCGTTTAACATTTCAACAAAAACCAATCCTTTGTTAGATTTGATAAGTGTCTCTTCCCTTAAAACAACTGTACAAGATTTCATAAACAATCAGTCTAAAGGAAAAAATATATCAATTGATTCGTTCATCTCTATGATCGAATCATTGCCGTCAAATGATTTGGACTCTGACTTTGATGAAGATAAATGGAAGTTTTTTATTGCTGAATTTTCTGATAAAAACTCTTTATTGCACAAAGTTTTAAAATTAACAGAACCGAACTTGATACAAGTAGATGATGCGGATAAAATAGAACAAGATACGGTTGCTCTTGATGTTTTGAAAAAGTTTCCGCACATTAACACTTGCGTTGTGTGTGATTATGACGGTATTAATGTTGAGGTTCTTTCAAAAAAGAAAGAAGAAAACAGGCAAAGAATTATTGATTCATTGACGGAACAGTTGAAAGATGTCATTAATAAAATAATTGATTTGCCTATTGAACACGATCCTTTTGGTATCAAAAATATTATACTTAATGCTATTGATAAGGGTGATTTTAACCTTATTAAAAATTTGCAATCTGAAATAAAAAAATATTTTCAATATTTTGAATTAAAAATTGCTTTTGCATTTTTGGATAACGCAAAGTATTCTACATTCTTTAGAGATTATGAAGAATACAAGGTGCTGATATCAAAAGACCTTAAAATAGATGATGATGATATCGTTTATTTACAGGATATAGTTTCTAACAGTATGCACAAAGAAATCAATATCGTTCGCGCAAACAACCGACATATACAGATACTTTTGGGCAACGATGAATTTATTCAAAAAGATCGCTTTGAACTCCCGCTTAGTGCAGGGGAACAAAATTTTCTTTCGCTTTCCTTTGAACTTTTAAAAGCAAAGAATTCCGATAAACCCATTGTAGTGTTGGATGACCCGATTTCAAGCTTTGATTCTATTTATAAAAATAAAATCATTTATTCTATTGTTAAATCTTTAGAAGGCAAATCGCGAATAATCCTTACCCACAATACTGATATGATAAGATTGTTAGAAAGTCAGTATAACCACTCATATAGTCTGTATATACTGAATAATACACCTGATGAAACTAACGGCTTTATACGCATTTCAGCAAAAGAACAGAAAATGTTGATAAGTATACCGGATTTAATCAACACATTCAGAGAGGAAATTTATGATCACATAAAAGATGTTGAAATGTTTTTGCTTTCTATGATTCCTTTTATGAGAGGATATGCAGCAATAAAAGGCAATAACAATTGCGTAGACGACCTTACTGAACTTATGCATGGTTATAAAACCAAAAGCATTGACCTTGTTAAGATATATTTTGATTTGTTTGGTGATAAAGGTAAATCTATTTTCCCAGATGAACTCATTGTTAATGTGGATTATATCATAAGAAGGTCTTCAGATATAATTGCAATTGTTGATAAGCAAGAGTACCCGACGTTAAATAAGACTCTTCAACACTCGCTCACTTATCTCGTGTTAAGACTTTTGGTAGAAAAAACACTTGTTGAAAAATTTAATATTGATACCGAAGAAACCAAAAAGTTAGGTGCAATCATTGACAAGGCATTTCCGAGAACTGATGTTGAAAACATGAGAAACAGAATACGTTTGACATCCAAGAAAACTTTGCTTAATGAATTTAACCATTTTGAAGGTAATCTCAGTATTTTTCAGCCAGCTATTGATATTACCAACAAGGCATTAGCAGAAGAAAAATCAGCAATAATAAGTTTGTTGGATAAAGTCAAAGAAACTTAATTTGCATCATTTAAAACAAAACAATAAATAAGTTTTTGATTAAAAAATCACTTTGTAAAAGTGCACAATTATACACCGTTGCGGTGCAATTGTGATTTTTTCAAAATTCTCGGAACACCGTTCCGCTGATTACATCAGACAAGGTAAACCTTGCGCTGCGTGGCAGCTTACCAATAAATTATCCCGTTGTTTCGTTTGAAGCAACGGGATTTTTATGTTTTTAAATATATTCTTATTGTTTTGAAATGAAAATGAAATCAAAAATATAAGAAATTATCACAATCTTTTTTCATCCTCTTTGCGCTGTTTGTTTGAACGGACTGCATAAGGAATTCCGAAGCCGAGAGCACCGCCGATGATTGCGCCGATGAGCATAAACAGCCACCAGAGAGGATTTTTCTTTTCTTCATCTTCTTCGGTATCGGCTTTGATAACCTTTTCTTCGATAACAGTTGAAACATCGACTGTTTCGGTATAGGTTTCACCGAAATCATCTTCATAGTTTATTGTGATTGTACCTTCGACCTTGCCGAGAATTTCATTGCTGACACGAAGATTAACGCTTCCTGTTTTGCTTTCGCTTTGCGGAATTTCACCGACAAGAACCGTGCCGCCGCTGTCAAGACCTTTGACATCAATATCAATCATTGCATTATGAATTGTGCTTTTGCCCGTGTTCATAAGATTTATACTGACGGTTATGGTTTCGCTCTGAATTGATTTCGAAGGCAGTCTTGCGGAATCGTATTTCAGCATCACGCTCTGTTTAATATTGACTCTGATTGTATCGCTTGCAGAATATCCCGAATGATTTGAGTCCTCATATTCCATTGAAAGGGTCAGAGGATGTTCGCCTGTTTTCGCTGTGTGAACAGCAGTTAATCCGACAGTCCATACGTAAGTGCCGTTTGCAGAAATGCTCTTGACATAAGCGGTGCCCATTCCATCCGTTTTGAGTTCACCGCTTTCATCAGCAAGTGAAAGCTTTATGTTGCTTACTGATTTTGATGGACTTGTGTTTTTTATTGTGATGCTCACATTTCGACTTTCGCCTGGAATGATGCTATCATTTTCAACGGTATAACTCGTAACCATAAGACGGGGCTGAGAGGTGTCCTGCGGTGCGGTAGTTGTTTCAATCTCTTTTTTACCGATTATATTGAGATTAATCACGTCAGAGGATGAACCACTGCCTGCTTCACTTTCAAATTCACACATTATGTTTACAGCGTGATTGCCGTCTGCGGCAGTTTCTGAAATCTTGACATCAATATCCCACGTTACGGATCTTTTTGCGTTAAGTCTGTCAACATAACCCGATGCTACACCGACAGGAACAATATCTCCGCTTGAATCGGAGAAGGTCAGCTTCATATTATTTACATAATCGGTTTTGCTTTTATTTGTGAGTGTGATTGAAATTTTCGCCGTATTGCCCGCTTTGAGTTCAGCATCGGTTTTGTAATCCGTAACCATAACTTTCGGTTGTGAGGGTAATTCCTCTGCGAAAGCTGTGGTCAGCGGTACAAAGCAAAACAGCAAACACATTATTGTACTGAATATTTTTTTCATAGAAATTATAACTCCCTGATATTTTCAACAATGCTGTATTTCATCTGCTTTTTGATTTTTGAATAAAGGTTGAGTGAGCAAACTGCAAACAGAACAAGACATATCACTACCGCTGTAAGAATACGGAATTCAAACGGGAACTCCATATGAAGACCGTAAAAACAAACCAGCTTTGCGGAGAAGAAAACTGCTGTGTAGATTCCGAATCCGAGTCCACAGCCCATTCCGAATGTCGAAAGCAACTGATGAATATAGATCATCGTCAGTTCTTTTGCACTTGCACCGACGGCGCGTAGAGTTCCGATTTCACGCTTGCCTTCACGGATTTTTGCCGTCAGAGCATTATTGACAAGGCTTGCCGCAATGCAGAAAAGAAGCAGAATGATTGAAGCAATACCTGCAACTGTTGCAATTAATTCTGTTTTATTTGACTCATTAAGACGGTATTGCGAATCTGTATCATAATCTGCCGCACGGAAAAAGGCTTCAAGCGATTCTTCAATTTCAGGTGTTATTTTGGTGTTTGCAAACGCATCAATATAATCATACCGAAGCGGACAGCCGAATTTTGACAAACCTTCATTGGTTGTTAAAAAAGCGGGTATTCTGTTATAAAATGTTCCGGTATAAGCCTGACTGACTATTGCACCGATTTTAACCTCACGCTCATATCTGTTATACTTGTAATCATACGCCTTAGCATTTTTGTCATACATTTCGTTTGCTTTTTCGGTGCATATAAGAATACTGAGTTTTACCGTTTCGCCTGCCTTGAACGGCATTGATTCTCTCAGAATTTCAACATAGTCTTTGATATCGTTATACTTTTTCAGACCGTTAGTGATTAATTGCTTTCTTACGCTCGAATGATAACCGTCTTTGTGATATGCAACTTCATAGGCTATCTCTTCGGGTGCAACGAGAATTATCTCTTCTCCCGAATTTATCTTTTCAATGTTGATTTCACCGTCAAGAACATATTCTTCAAGCAATTCCAGATGTTCTTCTCTCTCGGTTTCGATTGAAGTGCCGAAGGGCTCAGCTTCATATCCGACAACCTCCATCAGCTCTTTGTATTCATTCGAAAACTCCATAGTGTTGTAAATTTCAATTATTTCTTCGGGAGTTTCCTTGTGAGTTTCGAGCAGATAACCGTATTTATCGTAGTTTTCCGCTCTGTTGAATTCTGCAAGTCTGAGATACCCGGGATATTCACCGTCAATCAGCCAATTTGCGGTGAGTCTCATTTTGCCGACAGCGTTTCCGATATAACGGTTTGATGTAATCGTATCAATATCGCTGTTATCGACCATGGCATCATAATCTTTATAAAAATTTGCAAAAGCTGTATTAAGCCCTAATGTGTCATCCCTGAAAACAACATAATCTGACTCATAATATTTATTATAGTCATCTAAATAAAACTCAAGAAGCGAAACGCAGAAACAGCTTAAAATTATTGTTGCAATAAGGATAAGGCTCACGCTTACCTGCCTGAATCTGTGGAAAGTAAGGCTTCTTTTGGAAATAAGTTTTTGTGCGTTGAAGTCCTTAACGGACTTTATTTTTTTATTCTTCATTTTTCTTCCGAGTTCGGTATTTCTGATAGCCTGCATCGGGGTTACTCTTGCAGCATGGAAAAGCGGGATAAGCGCTGCCGCCATAACAAACAGAATTCCGATAACTCCTATAATGATTATCAGATACCACTCAGGATTGAAAATAAACAGATCCCCCATTAAATACGAGAAAAGCTTCAATCCGAAATAAGCTACTGTAACGCTTATCGGAGCACAAATCAGACTGATTAAAAGAGCCTCTCTGCCGAAAACCTTGATTATCTGCCTCTTTGTTGCACCGACTGCACGGAGCATACCGATTTGCTTCCTTCTTTCCTGCAGATTGGTGTTGAATGAATTTATAACTCCGAAGCACGATGCGATTGCCAGCACAACAGCAAGGACCGTTCCGAGGGTTGTGACGGACTTCATATCATAATATGTCATATTATCGTTATCAGAAGCGTAACTCCTTGTGTATATCCAATATCCGGTATCTATGCTCTCCATTATAAGAGGCTTGCCATCGGCATCAACCGTAATATCGGGAGAAAGCGGCATAATTCCGCTTTGATAAAGATATGTTTTATATGCATCGCTGAATTCTACATTGCTTCTGTGGGATTTGCGTATACCGTTCCATATTATTTCTTCATGATTAAAGTCAACCAATGCAATTATTTCGGGATTTCCGCCAACATCAGCCTTTGTTCCGTCACATACAACGGCGGCAGGATATTCGGGACATTCATTTCCCAGACCGAGACCTGCCCATTCTTCATAAGTATAACGTCTGTCTTTGAGTATGCCTGAAAGGATATAAGTTTTACGGGTTTCTTTTTCAAGAATTTCACCGATGTTTGTCGTGCGCAGATTAAGCGTTATTTCATCGCCGACCTTTGCATCGGTAATATTCATTCTGTAAAGCGCATCACTCTCAATTGCAATTTCATTTTCGGTTTCGGGATATCTGCCCTCAAGAAAATGAAAACAGGACAGTTCTCTTGATTTATCGTTGTGAACGGCTATACCCATACCGTCATCAAAATCATCATCGGGTGAATAGCCGTAGGCAATAACCTCAAAGGTTGCATAATTTCTGACCGAACCATCTTTCACAAAGGGCTCAATGTCAAAATCGTTGCATTTTCTTAGAATATAGTCCTGCTTACCGACAGAACGCTGTTTCAGCTGTTCTGCCGAATCTTCATTGCATACAGCAAAAAACATTGATGCACTTGTAAAAATCATCGCAAGAATAATACCGATAATCATTAATGTATATTGCTTTCTTCTTGCCTTTAAATTACCGAAAGCTAATTTATTTACAGTTAAATTTTTGTGTTTCATTTTATCCTCCTTTCATCGGAGTAAAAATTATAATTCTCTGATATTCTCAACAATGCTGTATTTCATCTGCTTTTTGACTTTGGAATAAAGGTTCACAAAACAAACCGCAAGCAGAGCGATGCAGATGAGTGCCGCCTGCCAGATTTCATAATTGTAATCAAGAGTTCTGTCAGATGATTTTGCGGCAAAATACATAAGAATCCAGATGAAAGTATATAAGCCAAAACCTGCACCGCAGCCCCAGCCAAACATCGAAAGAAGCTGCCTGAAATATGACTGCGTCAGCTCTCTTGCGCTTGCGCCGACTGCACGCAGAGTTCCGATTTCTCTCTTGCCGTCACGAATCTGTGCAGTCAATGAATTGTTTATAACGCTTGCACAGATTGAGAAGAAAAGGATAACAACCGAAAGCAGGGCGATAAGCAAGCCTCTGTAGGTGTTTTTGTTTTCCTCATTGCGCTCAAATTGCGAACGCAGATAATGATTTGAGCCTGAAACATACTGATTGAGAAACTGCATCATTTCACCGTCAATTTCAGATGTGCATTCTTCTTTCAAGGTGATGTCCAGATCAAGATAAGGATAATTATCAACAAAAGAAGAAAAGCCTTCAACGGTTGTGTAAAAATCCAGATAATCATTATGATGTATCGAAGAAGGCGATTCTTTGATTATCGCGCCGATTCGGAATTCCTTATCCTTTCTTGTTGTATCAGCGGGAACTGAATTCGGCACATAATTCTCTTCGGATATTCCGCTTCTGAGAACACTCAAGGTTACGGTATCGCCGACTTTATATTCATTTTTGGCTCTTGCTTTCAAAGCAGCAAGCCTTTCTTCAGTTTCATCGCCGTCAATGCTGCCGCTGCCCCTGCTACCTTGTTCGGTATCAATAAAGAAACCGATTTCATCGCAGACATAAAGAATTATTTCTTCACCCGAATTGAGCTTATCAATATTTATTTCACCTTCAATTTTGTCTTTGTCAATTTCGGATATGATTTCATTACAATCCAATGCGTGAATCGAAACGGGGAAAAGCTCCTGAGTGTATCTGAGTCTTTCTTTAACGGCAGAATATTCGGGTCTGATATTATCATCGTATTTTTCTTTATATTCTTCAAAGGGAATTGATAAACGGTCAACTGAATCATCATACCGTGAGGAACCGCCGTAATCGAGCACGGTCATATATTCGGAATATTCGTCAACAAGCAGGTTGGCATTGCATCTTTTTACACCCTCAACATTGCCGACGTAAGGATGGGAAAGAATTTCCTGTCTGTCATTTTCACTGAATCCGCTTGTAAAATAATTGAAATTCAGGTTAATAAGATTGGAATTCATCGAGCCGCCGGAACAAACAATTTCATAATCCTCGGACTCATTGATATAATTTTCCGACCATTCAAGCTCACTTGTAATCCATGGAAAACCGAAGCACGACACAACGATTGTTGCCGCAAGAACAACACTTACTCCGATATGCTTAAAACGGTAGAACATAAGATTTCTGCCTGCGAGAATCTTCGGTGCATTGAAGTTTTTCTTTGAACGGATTTGTTTGTTCTTCATTTTTCTTGAAAGGTCTGTGTTACGGATAGCCTGCATCGGCGGTGTTCTTGATGCCCTTAACAGAGGAATCATTGCCGAAGCCATAACGCAGATAACGCTGAACATTCCACACGCAATCAGAACGAAAAAGTTAGGAATAAAAATGAAGTTTTCGCCCATAAGCGAGATAATGCCTTTTGAAGCAAAATAGGAAACCACAAGACTCAAAGGCACGGTCATAAGACTGATTATGAGAGCTTCTCTGCCGAAAACGGTTATTATCTGTCTTCTTGTTGCTCCGACAGCACGCATAAGACCGATTTGTTTTCTGCGTTCCTGAAGATTTGAATTGAACGCATTGACAATTCCCGTGCAGGAAGCGATCATCAGTACACCTGCAAGAATAAGCGCAAAAATCATTGTTAAAGTAATATCGCTTTTTTCATCTGTACCAGAGTAAAAAATGTGCTGATTTGCAAATGTAAAATAATACAGATCGTTATCGGCATTTCCGTATTTATCTTTGAATCCTTGATTTTTAAATTCTTCTCTGAATTTTTCCAAACCGTTTGTTTTCGAATAGAATTTGAGATACGCAGAAAGATTTTCTTTTCCGCCAAGTTCAACTTTTTCGCTGTCGCAGACAAATGCAGCGGGATAGTTATTTCCTGAATACGCATCTTCAAGATTGCATCTTTTATCGGCAAGAATTCCGACGAGCTTATATGTTTTTTCAACGGTTTCGGGGAGATAACCTTCACCGTCGGCAATTTTCATTGTGACGGTTATTTCGTCGCCGACTTTTGCACCAAGCATTTTCAATCTTAAGAGTGCATCCTTTTCAAGTGCAATTTCACCGATGTTTTCGGGATACTTTCCTTCTTTTATGGTGAGATATGAAATTTCTTTTGCCTTGTCATCAAGTTTTGCAAGCGGTGTGCCGCCGCCCTCGTCATCATTTGTATAAATGAATCCGATTGAAGATGCAATACCGTATTCGGATATCACTTTATTATTCTTTGCGGCATCGAAATCAAATTCTTCTGCATTGTGAAGAAATATGTTTTGTGTGCCGTAAGATATATTTGTTATCTCCTGCAATGATGAAAGCGTTGTAAATCCGAAAAACATAACACCCGATGAAAAAATCATCGCAAGAACAATGCCGATTATCATTAATGTATACTGCTTTTTTCTTGCTTTGAGGTTGCCCAATGCAAGACGGTTGACGGTAAGTTTTTTCTTGTTCATTGCTTAAACTCCCGCCTTTGTGTCACGAACGATTTTTCCGTCTTCGATTGAGATGATTCTCTCCGCTTGCTCTGCAACATTGAGATCGTGGGTAACAAGAATAAGAGTGATTCCGAATTCTTTACTGACATATTTGAGAAGCGAAAGAACCTCACGTCCGCTTTTGCCGTCAAGATTACCCGTAGGCTCATCGGCAAAAAGGATTGACGGCTTGTTCGCAAGTGCACGGGCAATGGCGATTCTCTGCTGTTGACCGCCCGAAAGTGCTGACGGCAAATGTTCAAGTCTGTCCTCAATGCCGAGAACATCAATTACCTTATTGATATAAGCTTCGTCAACCTTTTTCTTATCGAGCATAACGGGCAGAACTATGTTTTCATATCCCGTCAATTCCTGAACAAGATTATATGCCTGAAAAACAAAACCGAAACGTCTGCGACGAAGAACGGAAAGCTGATTATCGTTATAACCCGAAAGCTTTTTGCCGTTATAGATAACATCGCCGCTTGTGGGGTTTTCAAGACTGCTCAGAACGTGGAGAAGTGTTGATTTACCCGAGCCGCTCGGTCCCGTTATTGCACAGAATTCTCCCTGCTCAAAAGCAACGGTTATTCCGTCAACTGCATTAACAATATTTTCTCCGCTTAAATATTCTTTTCTTAAATCTACACATTCGATGATATTCATAAAATTGCTCCTTTGCATCTTTGATGAGTTCATTATAAACCCCGATTCTTTCAAAATCGTGACAATAACCTTACAATTTCGTAAGATAAGAAAAAACTATAAAACCCGAAGTGGTAACATCGGATTTTATAGTTTAATATTGGCATTTATAATCGGAAAACATACAGTAATTTTCAAGCCGTCTTTGCCGTTTTCGGCAGTAACAGTTGCGTGATGCTTTTCAAAAATTGCCTTTGAAATTGCAAGACCTATACCTGCACTTTCGGGGGCAGCATTATCTGCACGGTAAAAACGGTTGAACAAAAGCGGAAGCTGTTCTTTCGGCACTCCGCCGCCGTTATCTTCAATAACGAGTGTGACAGAGCTTTCGTTTTGTGAAACAGAAACGGTAATTTTACCGTTGTTATCGGTATGTTCACAAGCGTTTTTAATGATATTTCCGATTGCTTCAATCATCCATTCCTTATCGAATCGAAAAACTGCCGTGCCGCTTATAATGAATTCTTTTTCGGGGAATAACGGTTTGAAATTTCCGATAATTTCACCAATGATTTCATCAAGACTTTGCTCAACAAATTTCATTTCGTATGCATCGCTTTTAATTTTCTCAAGCCTTAAAAGATTGAAAACAAGACTCTCCATTTTTGCAACCAGTTGGAGCTCTTTTTCCGTGTAAGCGGTCGGTGTTGAACTCTGCTCCATTTCACAGTAAAGGCGAAGTCCTGCAAGCGGAGTTTTAAGTTGATGTGAAATATCTGCAACAAAATCCGCATTGCTTTTTGCCTGAGATGCCGAGTTGCTTTTTTCAAGAAGCAACAAATTTTCAAGCTCGGCAATAGCATTCTGAAGGCGTGCAAAATTGCTGTCGGCTGTGCTGTATTCAGCCTTTTCTCCGCCTTCAATGAAGCTTTCGATATTCTCTTTGAGATTATTTATCTGTTTGTTTTTTCTTGCGTTCAATATGATAAAAATGATTGTTGCTAAAAATAAAATAACGGTTATGCAAATCAAGAAAGGAATCATTTTGAATCCTCCCATCTGTATCCGATACCTCTAACAGTAGCGATATGTCCGCTTCCGATTTTATCACGCAGGCGACTCATATGAACAGAAAGAGTGTTGTCATCGATGTAATTTCCGTCGCTGTCCCAGATGTTCTGCAGAAGCTGTGAACGGGTAACGATAATTCCGCTGTTACGGATAAGCACGGAAAGAATCTGAAATTCCGTGGGAGTCACGAAAATATTTTCGCCGTTTTTCCGCACAGACATATTGAGAGTGTCGATTGTTATATCATCACTATTGTAAACTGTGACAGCCGATGTTCTTCGGAGCAATGCACGGATTCTTGAAAGAAGTTCACGGAGCTTGAAAGGTTTAGTTACATAATCATCCGCACCGGCGTCGAGACCACGAACAATCTGAATCTCATCGTCGCAGGCTGTCAGAAACAGAACGGGAACATTGTTGCCTGCCGCACGAAGCTCTGTGCAGAGTTCAAGACCGTTGCCATCAGGGAGCATAACATCAAATATAATAAGATTGAAAGAGAAGAATTTTATCAGCTCACGGGCTTTCATGCAGTTATCGGAACTGATAACCTCATAACCTTCGCCCTGCAAAACTTCAGTAAGTCCGTCACGCAAAAACGAATCGTCCTCAACGAGCAATATTCTCTGTTTCATTTTTATCATCCTTCGGCGGTTACTTGAAATTATATTTTCATTATAAAGGTAAGCAGTTATTTTTTCAACCAAAAGAATCTTACGATTTCGTAAGATTAAGTGGGTAATATCTATATCTTTCATAAATATTTGTGCGTAGTTATACTGAAAAAACAATAAATTTAATTGTAAACTTTCTGTTAACAATCAACTTCTGCCCAACACTATGCTTGACAAAAAAGTTGGTCAGAATTATAATTTTACTAACCGAACAATTGTTCTTTTGACAGAACAGACAATTTTATTTTTATAAAAACATAAACTTCGCAGAAGCGCCGCTTGAAATAATTTTGCAAAAAATATTTCAATTCTGGGGATTGGGGTTATCCCCAACAAG
Organism: Acutalibacteraceae bacterium; assembly: GCA_045542715.1. Lineage (GTDB taxonomy): Bacteria > Bacillota > Clostridia > Oscillospirales > Acutalibacteraceae > CAG-177. The sequence continues at coordinate 1,649 of JAZQLN010000044.1, read as the reverse complement.
CGGCAAAAAGAGTGGTGCAAAAATTTGATTTTTTCAAATTTGGGTACCCACTTGCCCTGCTTGCAAAGTTAGTGAATGGTTGAAAACCAGAACGATTTTGCGAGCAGAATTTGCAAAGTGTGTATACACTTGCCCTGCTTGCCAAGTTAGTGCAAGAAATAAAATCAACGTAATATCAAGGCTTTTTTACAGTAGCAGCAGTGCTGTGGTAATGCGGGAAATTTATTTTCCATATTTCCACGGCTGTGAATAATTAAGTGAATCCGAAGAAGAATATATAATCAAATTTTTAGGAGGCGATAAAAAATAAACGTAGTAATCTACGCAAGATTTTCAAGTCACAGTCAGACGGAGCAATCAATCGAAGGTCAGCTGAAAGTATGCTATGAGTATGCCGCCGCCAACGGTCATTATGTTATTGATGAGTATATTGACAGAGCGCAAAGCGGAACGTCTGATAACCGAACGGCATTTCAGCAGATGATAGCTGACAGCGACAAACAAACTTTTGAAGCGGTGCTTGTTTATCAGCTTGACAGATTTGCAAGAAACAGATATGACAGTGCAATCAACAAAGCGAAACTGAAAAAGAACGGCGTGCGAGTTATCTCCGCAAAGGAAAACATAACGGATGATGCATCGGGAATTCTTGTTGAAGGTGTTCTCGAAAGTATGGCGGAATATTATTCGGCAGAGCTTTCGCAAAAGATTCGCAGGGGAATGGATATCAATGCACAGAAATGTCTTTCAAACGGCAGTCTGCCCGGTTTGGGATTCAAGGTTGATGCGGACAGAAAATTCTATGTTGACCCCGAAGCGGCGGCAGTTGTCAGAGAGATTTATGAGCGGTATGCAAGCGGCGAAACCGTTGCGGAAATCAACAGAGACCTGAATGCAAGGCAAATCAAAACTGCACACGGAAAAGAATTTAACAAAAACAGTCTGCACCGTATTCTGCGAAACAAACGGTATATCGGAGTTTATCTTTACAAGGATATGGAAATTCCCGGTGGTATGCCGAGAATAATTGAAGATGAATTGTTTGAAAGAGTTCAGCACATTCTCAACAAGAATAAGCAGGCTCCGGGCAGAACAAGAGGCAAAGAAGAATATCTGTTGACAACAAAACTTTTCTGCGGATATTGCAGAGAGATGATGACGGGTTACGGCGGAACAAGCCGAAACAAAAATGCTTATCACTACTATTCCTGCAAAAATTCAAGAAAAAAGCTTTGTGATAAAAAGATAGTTCAAAAAGAAAAGATTGAGGACAGAGTTGTTTCGGTATGTCGCAAATTACTGACGGATGAAAATATCGAAAAGATTTCGAAATCGGTAGCGGCTGCGTGTCAGGCGGACTATGACGGCTCGGGAGTTAAAAGAATAAAAGCCGCCATCCGTGAAACGGAAGCGGCAATAGAAAATCTGTGGATTGCCCTTGAAAAAGGACAGTCGGTTGATATGATAACCGAGCGAATAGAAAAACGCAAAACCGAAAAAGCCGAGCTTGAAGCACAGCTTGCAATTGAAATGAACAAGCAGGTTGTTTATACAGAGCCTCAGATCAGACATTATCTGATTTCACTTCGCACAGGTGACTTGAACGATATAAACATACGCCGAGGATTTATAAATATCTTCGTGCGGGC
>JAZQLN010000043.1:0-1619 GCA_045542715.1 Acutalibacteraceae bacterium | reverse complement strand
AGCCAGTACTTTTTTGTCTAATAATAGTGCTGCTAGGTCAAAAGGTGTCTTTCCGTTCAAGCTGTCCCTGACAGTGGAATTGATATGCTGGGCCAAAAGAGTCATATCTTCCTGGGAATAGTATTGCATACTTCGTCCTTTCGGAATGACATACCGGATGAATTCGTGGTTTTTCTCCAACCGTCCTTTCTGGCTTGAAGTATAAGGGTCACAGAAAAACACTTTGGTCCGTTGCCTGCCTTCGGAATCCTTTTCGATAGACCAAGGGTCTTTGAATTCGGGACCGTTATCGGTCAGAATAATTCGGAAAGTATTTACGAAGGTGCGTCTGCCGAGAGCGGTATAGAGACGATTAAATACAGCAGTGACTTCAGCCTGTGTACAGGAATCCAGTAAAAAGATAAGCATAAATGAGGATTTCCGAAACAGAAGAGTCATGATGCATTTGCCGGTTTCACGGGTTCCTTTTACGGTGTCGAGCTCTACGATTTCATACTCGGGAAAAGCATTACAGTATTTTTCGAAATCCCTGTAAGTACGCCGGTTGCGGTAGTCGTAGTTGACCGGATTCGCCTGCCGTTGCTTCTTTCGGAGCTTGTAACGGACACGGCGAGGGAGGTCGATGTTTCGCACATCAAACAGTCCTAGGTCAAGATAATTGTAGAGAGTGCGTCTGCTGACAGGAATCTCGCTACGGTGTGAAGTGTAAATGTGACTGAGAGGTTGCCCTTGCCGGATAAGCGGCGAAATCAGGTCGTTAAGTCCTTGAAGTTGCTGTGGGGAAACATTTACTCCTTGTCTGGAAGTGTGTAGGCGTTCCATGTATTGCGCATGAGCCTTTTCGGCAATGTAAAACTGCTTGGAAAAGGTGCAGTCGGAAGCATTAACACAACCGTTACAGACATATGGCGGAGTGTTGATTCCCGGACAGCGGTTTGGCTCGTATTTGTTGCAAAGCCAGCGGCAGTCGTGGTCATTACAGTACCGGCAGAACTCGGGACAGCAAGAGGAACATAGCCGTGATTCTGTACACGAGTTAAAGTGAATGCAGTCATTACCCTTATAATGCAGGATTGGCTTATCGTCCATGTACCGGATGATTTCCTTTGAAATAGTGGACGGATCTTTACAAAGAGAATGTGCGATTTCATTGAAACGTTTGTGTTCGTTCAATGATTTCTCAATGAAGATCCGGTCGGAAAGGGTAAGATGTTTTTGATTACCATGGGAATTTTTGCACATGATGTACCTCCAATCTACACAGACAGGTAATCTGTCTTAAGGATACACTAGTGCAGGACTAAGTTCCAGTAAAATAGAATTTATATTTGCGCAGCTAGAATTTTGAAATTCATTCAAGGTTTTTCGTGTGATGATGGAAGTTTAAAATTACTGTTGTTAAAACAATTATAAAACTAAGAACTAAAAGAATGTATGTTTGGTTTGCGTTGGCAAAAATTTTTGGAAAAGACTTTTTAATTAAGTCAAGAATCCATTTTAGAATTGTTATTCCGATTCCAGAAAACAATACTGAGATGATAGAAAACCATGGGATTTTTTTGTCATTTGTATTAAGTCGGAGGCCAAGCGGTCTTAGGAAGACAACTCCATGGAACAAC
>JAZQLN010000042.1:0-45766 GCA_045542715.1 Acutalibacteraceae bacterium | reverse complement strand
CACCTTCGGCGATACAGGTGACACGGTAATCGATCCCATCACTCAGGACTACGGTACAGATATCGTTAAGCCTGCAGATCCCGAGAAGGAAGGCTACACCTTCGCAGGTTGGGATAATGAAATCCCCGCAAAGATGCCTGCTGATGACGTAATCGTTAATGCTACATGGAAGATTAACCAGTACACAATCAGCTTCAAGGAAACAGGCGACTCAACAATCGCTGATATCACTCTTGATTACGGCGCAGTTGTAACAAAGCCTGCTGATCCCACAAGAGAAGGCTATGAATTCGCAGGTTGGGATGTTGCAATTCCCGATAATATGCCTGCAGAAGATACTGTTATCACAGGTCAGTGGACTGTTAACCAGTACACAATCACCTTCGGTAACACAGGTGATTCAACAATCGATCCCATCACTCAGGACTACGGCACAGCTGTTGAAGCTCCCGCTGATCCCACAAGATTCGGTTATACATTCGACGGTTGGACAGCTGCAATTCCTGAAACAATGCCTGCTAAGAACCAGACAATCAATGCTAAGTGGAAGGCAAACAACTATGTTGCAGAATTCTACGCAGAGCTTGATGACACTGTTCCTTACGATAATCCTTCAGTAGCATTCAATGATTACATTAATGCTCCCATGGATAATCCCACCAAGGACGGATACGAATTCCTCGGCTGGTCAACAGACGGTGAAAACGTAATCTATGACTACGGTAAGATGGATACAGAAGGCAAGAAGTTCTATGCAGTCTGGGAAGCAAATGACAACACTGCTTACACTGTTGAGCATTACTACATGACAACAGAACTCACATACGCCGCTGATGCTGATAAGACAGAAACTCTTGCAGCTGAAACAGGCACAACCGTAACTGCAGTTCCCGAAACAACCGAAAACTTCACAGTTGATACTGCTGAGTCGGTTCTCGAAGAAACAGTTGCAGGCAACGGTTCAACAGTTCTTAAGGTTTACTACATCCGCGAGGTTAATACTCTCAGAGTAAACATCGACGGCAAGGTAACCGATAAGGAATATCCCTTCGATGCTCCCGTTGACGCTATCGAAGAACCCACCAAGAAAGGCTATGAATTCGCAGGTTGGGTTGACGATGAAAACAACAAGGTTGATTATCCCGCAACAATGCCCGGTGAAGATGTTTCACTCAATGCAACATGGGATGCAATCGCATACGAAGTAACTTACATTGTAGACGGTAATGTTTACTACGGACCCAAGTCTGTTGATTTCGGAACACCCATCGGTGAACCCACAGTTCCCACAAAGCTCGGTCATACCTTCGCAGGTTGGTTCGATGCAGACGGCAAGAAGCCTGCTGATTACGGCGTAATGCCCGATAAGAACCTTGAATTCACAGCTGAGTGGACTGCAAACACCAACATCGGTTATGTAATCGAAGTTTACGAAATGGATACCGAAGGCAACTATCCCGAAACAGCAACCGATAAGTACACACTTGATGACGGTGTTGTAGGCGAATCAAGAACAGTTACTCCCGAAGTTCGCGAAGGATTTGTTCTTGACACAGAAAAGAGCGTACTTACAGGCGTAATTCCTGAAACAGGCACTCTCGTTCTTAAGGCTTACTACATCAGAAACGGCCATAAGCTTATCGTTGACGTTGACGGTACAGTTACCGAAACACCTTATGCATACGGCGAAGAAATCGCTCCCGTTGCAGATCCCGTTAAGACAGGTTATACCTTCGAAGGCTGGATTGACGAAAACGGAAACGAAACAGAAATTCCCGTTGTAATGCCCGATAACGATGTTAAGGTTACAGCAACATGGAAAGTTGTAAGCTATGATGCAGTATTCAATGCAGGCGAAGGTAAGTTCTCAGACGGTAAGAATGAGGTTACGGTTCCCGTTGAATACGATTCACCCATCACAGCTCCTGCAGAAAAACCCACGCTTGAAGGCTATGAGTTCGGCGGTTGGGCAACCAAGGATGATCCCGAAACTCCCGTAACAGACTTCGGTGATATGGATGAGAACGGTGCAGAGTACGTTGCAATCTGGAATAAGGTTGAATATACACTTACATTCGTAGATTACGAAGTACCCGCAAGCAATCCCAAGGTTCCCTCAATCGAAGGCAGAGTAGTTGTTTCCGAAAAGGAAATGAAGTACGGCGAAGAAATCAATCTTCTTGAAGTTCCCGAATTCCCGCATCATGTATTCCTTGGCTGGACTACAGTTGAATTCGATAAGAACTACATCGTAGAAGACGGTATGGAAATGCCTGCTAACGACCTCACTCTTTATGCATGTTATGAAAGAGTTCAGGTAATGCTTATTCCCAAGAACGACACATGCACAACAGTTATCGACAGAGACGGTCTCACTGTTGATGATTATGTTGACGGCGAGAGCAAGTGGTATGTATACGGTCTTGTTCAGATGATCACTACCGAAGAACTTCTTGACGAGTATATCGATGTTTCCGGTGACGGTAAGATCGTTCTTGAATTCGAAGAAACTCAGAACGCAGGCTATCCCGGTACAGGCACAATCATTAAGGTTTACGATAACGTAACAGGCGAGATGGTTGAATCCTTCAGAATCATCATCTTCGGCGACCTTAACGGTGACGCTTACATCAACGCAGTTGACGTTGCTATGGCAACTGACGAGTCAATTTACGTAACATCATGGAGCTATGAAGGTTCAAAAGAGTACCTCGAATATCGCGTTTTAGCAGCCGATGTTAACGAGGACGGCCAGATCAGAGCAACAGACGTTGCTATCATCTCTGACCACTCACTTCTTATCTCAATAATCGACCAGAGACTTCTGGCGGACTAAACAAAAATAATTTGTGCCCCTCGGCGAAAGCCGGGGGGCTTTTTCTGTCAAAATGAGCAAAAAAATACCGATTGAAAATCTGCATTGCAAACCTTCAATCGGTATTTAAATTTCAGTTAATCTTCAAGAATAGCTCTGCGGTATTTTTCAAGAAGCTTTCTTGCAATTTCAACGGTGTTGCCGTCTGTGGGAGGTTCGGGATTTGCGGTTGAAAGCCATTTTCTTTCAAATTCCGCATAGTTCTTATAGAACTGATTGCCTCTGTAAATATTTCTTTCGCAGTGCTGCTTTCTTGTTGTGGTTGAAAAACGCTTGCCTCTTTTCGGGAATTCATAAGCGAGTCTTTCAAAGAAGCTTTGCCAGCGTTTAGCGTAATAAGTGCCGATAAGTCCGCCCCATTCCCTCCACGCGTAATCATAATTGACGCTGTTGGCAACGGGTCCCCAGATAGTTACCTGCATAAGAAGATTAAGCTCAAAATTCTGCTGGTCTTTTTCTGTGAACGCAAGCTCACGGGCTTCCTTGAGATGCTCATGGAGTGTTAGTTCGGGACGTGTCTGCAAAAGCTCATCAATCTCTTCCGCAATTCTGAGGAAGGCGTTTGATGCACGTTCGAAGATGTTGACATCTTTGTAGTTGAAGCCGTACATCGCTTTGTCATAAAGATTTGCAATATAGTTGCTCAGAACCTGGCGGACAAGGTCGCAGGCATCATAAGAAAAGCCGTCTTTATTTGAATTTTCGGAATTGAGGAGCATTTCTGCCGCACGGTAAAGTGTTTTGTTATCGTAACGAAGCTCACGTACATCATTGGGTGCAGTGTGTCTGAGGTCTGTAGCAGGTCTTGCACAGAGAACCGAGCCGGTTTCTCTTCCCGTGCAGTTTTCGCTGTAACAGCTTTCGCCAAGCAGCCTGACTGCATCAACAAGACATTTTTCTTTACTGCCGTATCGGCGGTAAGCGTAGTCCTTAAGCCATTCCTCAAGGTCAACGGATTTTTCTTCGGTAAGCATCTGGAAAGCAAGGTCATAGTAAAGAGGATTCTGGAAAATACCTTCCATGAAAAGTCCCGTGCCAACGCAGTTGCCGCATTCAAGAGCCGAATACGGATTGTCGGCAAGTGCCTTGATGCTGCCGTGAAGAGTGTTTCTGTCACCGAAATTGTGGAGATTTCCGAGAACAAAATTATAACCCCAGAATTCATCGGTCTGACTGTGTTTACTGCCGTCAATGTCGAGAATAAGAAGCCTTTCCCGGGGTACGGATTTAACAATCTGCTCACGGAGTGACCAGCTCTGCATAACCCAGACAGAATCCTTGTCAAAATCCTTGTACATATTATCGATGGCTCTGCCGACCTTCCAGAGATAATTGCTTGTTTTGACTGAAGGCTCGTTTTCGTGGAATGGGTCACAGGCATAATAATGATGTGCACCGAAAAGCTGACGCTGTTTCTCAAGCAAAGCCATACCGAATTTTCTGAATGCGGGGTCGGTAGGGTCTAACTGATATGTAACAGGGAAATTGCACCATGAGGGAATCATGCGCAGCCTGACCTTGTTGAAAATCTTTGTAACAGTTGAAGGCACTGAGCCTGCAAAACCCTGCTGAATGGGTGTCATGCCAAGCTCAACCTCACGGTCAATGATTTTTTTGCCGAGTTCGAGTCTGCTTTCAATATATTTAACATCCGTAAGGCTGAAGTAGCCGCAGATGTTGGTCATAAGCTGCCAGGGCCAAAAACCGGGGCCTGAAAGATAAGAGAGTGCACCCGTTTCGCTGTATTTGAAATCACGCATGGTGTAATACCATACGGCTTCACTGCCTACAACCGAAAGAGGCATATTGATGCCGTTCATTGCCATGAAATCTATTTCTTTTTCCCAGTCTTCCCATTTCCAATATGCAAAGGAATAACCGAGGGTGCAGTAATTCATATATGCACGGTATTTCTGCCTGACGGTCTTTGTTATTTTGCCATCAAAAAGAGGGGCGGATTCAACATGGAAATCTCTGTTTCCGCAGTGTGAAATGTTAACTCCGCAGTATTTTTTGAGGTAAGCATAGTAAGCCATTGCCTGACTGATTTTGCAGTCACCGCAAAGCACGATTTTTCCGTTTTCGCAAAAAAGCTCATAAGTATTCAGCCCGTCAACACTTTCAATGTCACGAAGCTCAAAAATATCCGCTATTTCGGGTGTATTTCTTAAAATAAGATTTTTCATGTTTTTCTCCTATGAAAAGTCGATATTTAAATTATTATACATTAAAAACTCAATATAAGCAAGTTTTTTTATCAATTTAACACTTTGTTTAACCATTTGGCAGAGAACTATGATAAAATAATAAAAACAACGGTATTTAAGTGCTAAAAAATTCCATAAAATATAAAATAATGCTTTACACTTTGCCACAAATAAAGTAAAATATAACTAATAGCGATTATTTATTTTATATAAAGGCGGTGTTTTTATGAAACCGGTTTATAAGCGTATTCTTCTCAAGCTCAGCGGCGAAGTGCTTTCTGGCGGGAAGGGACACGGTTTTGATTTTGAAACAATAAACTCAATCTGTTCAGCGGTAAGAGACATTGCTAATCTCGGCGTTGAAGTAGGTCTTGTTGTGGGCGGCGGAAACTTCTGGAGAGGCCGTTCAGGCGGTACTATGGACAGAACAAGAGCTGACCATATCGGCATGCTTGCAACTGTTATGAATTCGCTTGCTCTTGCTGATTCTCTTGAGCAGATGGATGTTCCCGTAAGAGTTCAGAGTGCAATTGAAATGCATCAGATTGCCGAAACATACATCAGAAACAAAGCTGTCCGTCATCTTGAAAAGGGCAGGGTTGTTATTTTCGGAAGCGGAACGGGTAATCCCTTCTTCTCAACCGATACGTGTGCAGCTTTAAGAGCAGCTGAAATCAAGGCAGACATCATCTTCAAGGCAACAAATGTTGACGGCGTTTACGATAAGGATCCCAACAAGTTTGAAGATGCTGTTAAATATGATGTTGTGACTCACAGCGAGGTTCTTGAAAAAGACCTTAAGGTTATGGATTCAACGGCAGCTTCACTTTGCCGTGACAATAATATTCCCATTCTTGTTTTCAATCTTGAGGACCCCGAAAATATCGTTAGGGCAGTGCTCGGCGAAAACATAGGAACAATAGTCAAGGAGGGCTAATTTATGCAGACAGTTTTTTCAATGGCAGAAGAAAAAATGGGTAAAACACTCAACGCACTCAACAACGAATATTCATCAATGAGAGCAGGCAGAGCAAACGCTTCCGTTCTCGATAAGATAAGAGTTGACTATTACGGAACTCCTACTCCCATCAATCAGATGGCAGCAGTTTCCGTTGCAGAGGCAAGAATTCTTACAATCCAGCCATGGGATACATCAACTCTTCATGCAATCGAAAAGGCAATTCAGGCATCGGAAATCGGCATCAATCCTCAGAACGACGGCAGAATTATCCGCCTTGTATTCCCTCAGATTACAGAGGAAAGACGTAAGGATCTCTGCAAGGATGCAAAGAAGATGGCAGAGGAATCAAGAGTTTCTGTCCGTTCGGTAAGACGTGACTGCATGGATAAGCTCAAGAAGATGGAAAAAGCATCTGAAATCACAGAAGATGACCTTAAGAACGGCGAAAAGAAAGTTCAGGATATCACCGATAAGTATATCAAGGAAATTGATAAGGCTTGCGAAGCAAAAGAAAAGGATATCATGGAAATCTGATTATGATATTTGTTATATAAGGCGGCTTCATCGCCGCCTTATAGTTCAATTTAAACAGCTTTCGGGAGAAATAATATGACTGAAGAAATCCGTAAAAATACAGTAATGCCCCGTCATATCGGTATCATTATGGACGGTAACGGCAGATGGGCAAAGCAGAGGGGTCTCGGCAGAAGCGAGGGACACAAGGCAGGTGCAAACACTTTCAGAGCAATCTGTGATTATGCAGCAGAGCTTGGAATAGAGTGTCTGACTTTCTATGCATTCTCAACCGAAAACTGGAAAAGACCCGCAGATGAAGTTGCGGCGATAATGAATTTGTTCAGAGATTATTTGTTTGAAGCACAGGAAAGAGAAGAAGAAAATGAAGCCAAGGGAATGAGGCTGCGTTATATCGGCGACAGAACAGCTCTTCCTGAGGATATAATTGCACTTGTTGATACGCTTGAAACCCGTTCAAGCGAAAAGAGCAGAATAACAGTTAACCTTGCCGTGAATTACGGCGGCAGGGATGAAATCCTCCATGCAGTAAAAAACATTGCAAAAAAAGTTGAATCGGGGGAACTCAAAGCCGATGATATAAGTTTGAACGATATAGACGGAAACCTTTATACCGCAGGTCAGCCTGACCCGGATCTGATTATCAGACCCAGCGGTGAATACCGTCTTTCCAATTTCCTTATCTGGCAGGCAGCATATTCGGAATTCTGGTTTTCGGATATCCTCTGGCCTGATTTCACAACCGACGATCTTGATAAGGCAATTATAGATTTCAGCAAAAGAAACAGACGCTTCGGCGGAGTGTGATTTTGCAATTATGTCGGAAGAAAGGGGAGAATGTCAAAAACTATAAACTTAAAACCAAATTTTCAGATAGCGAGTGAATAATAATGAAAGTAAGAATAATAACAGGCTTGATATGTGCCGCAATGGTAATAACCATACTCGTGTTTACGGGTCTCGGTTACCTTGGCGTAATGAGCATTCCCATGGGCGGAATCGCCGCAATTGCCGCATATGAGCTTATGAGAGTTTCAAAATGTGAAAATAAAGTTCTGACATATCTTTCGATGGCGGTTGCTGCAGTCGGACCTGCATATGTTGATTTTGAACTGCAAAAGTACCTTCCTGTGTCCTCGGGCGTGCTTACAATTATCTACATCATGGCACTTCTGATAATTATGCTTAAGTGGTATGAGAAAACACGCTTTGAGCATGTTGCTCTGGCGATTATCGGCTCTTTGATAATTCCCGGCTCGTTGGGTACATTCTTTAAGGTGAGAGATCTTTTTGTTGATTTTCCTGACCTTTTCCAGCGTTCACACGGTATTATGCTTATTCTCTGTGCGATGTTCTGCGCATGGATGACAGATACATGGGCATATTTCGTGGGAAGCCGTTTCGGAAAGCATAAGCTTTCACCGAAAATCAGTCCTAAGAAGAGTGTTGAAGGTGCAATCGGCGGTATAGTCGGCAATATAATTTTCTGTGTCGGTACATACCTCGTTTGCGATAAGTTTTTCTTCACCATCAAAACCGTTAATATATGGATGGTGATTTTCGGCTCAATTCTTCTTTCGGTTATCGGTATGTGCGGTGACCTTTCCGCATCCGTTATCAAAAGAAACTACGGTGAAAAGGATTTCGGCACTCTTTTCCCCGGTCACGGCGGAGTGCTTGACAGAATCGACAGCTACCTTTTCACAATGCCTGCCATGTATGCGTTAATCGAAATTGTACTTGCAGTTGCAGGCAAATAATCATTTAAGGATTGATAATCAATGATTAAAACCCTTGCCGTACTCGGCTCAACTGGTTCAATAGGGGTTCAGGCGCTTGAAGTTGCGGAGCTTATGGAGTTTAAAATCGAAGCTCTTACAGCAAATTCAAGAACCGATATTTTAGAGGAGCAGATAAGAAAATTCCGTCCCCGTCTTGCGGCGGTTGCAGATGAAAAGGCTGCGGCGGATTTGAAAGTCAGAGTTGCGGATACTTCAACAACCGTGCTTTCGGGCGCAGAGGGTGTTGAAGAATGCGCACGTTGCGGTGCAGACAGCATACTCAACAGCATAGTCGGCATTGCGGGTCTCGCTCCCACTCTTGCGGCAATCGAAAAGGGCAGTAACATTGCCCTTGCTAACAAAGAAACTCTTGTTGCAGGCGGAAAAATCGTTATGGATTCCGCTGCGGCAAAGGGTGTTTCGATTCTGCCTGTTGACAGTGAGCATTCGGCAATTTTCCAGTCGCTTCAGGGTTACAGAGGTAAAAATCAGATTAAAAGACTGATTTTAACCGCATCGGGAGGTCCATTTTTCGGCAAAACCCGTCAGGAGCTTGAAAATGTTACTCTCGCACAAGCTCTGAAGCATCCCAACTGGAGTATGGGTGCAAAAATAACCATCGACTCTGCTACAATGATGAACAAGGGTCTGGAGCTTATAGAAGCTGCGTGGCTTTTCGGAATCAAAGCCGAAAATATCGATATTCTTGTTCACCGTCAGAGCATAGTTCATTCTTTGGTTGAATATGTTGATAATTCAGTCATAGCTCAGCTTGGGGTTCCCGATATGAGAATACCCATTCAGTATGCGCTGACTTATCCCGACAGATATCCGAGTCCCGTAAAGCAGCTTGACCTTGCTCAGGCGGCTACGCTGACATTCGAAAGACCCGACTATGAAACCTTTTCCTGCATAAACTTATGCAGAAAGGCGTTTGAAAAAGGAGGTCTTTATCCTGCTGCGGTGAACGCCGCAAACGAAAAAGCAAATGAGCTTTTCAGAGAAGGCAGAATCGGCTTTCTCGATATTCCCAAAGCCGTTGAGGCGGCTTTTGATTTGGTGGCACCTGTTTATGACTACACTCTTGAAGAGGTTTTTGAAACCGATAAGGCTGTACGTCTTGCCACGGAAAGGTTGTATTTATGAAAATAATTCCGCTTATATCAATTGCAGCAGTCTGGGGTAAGGTATGGCCTATACTCATTGCCATTCTTTTCTTCGGTCTGATAATCTTTTTCCATGAACTCGGTCATTTCCTTTTTGCAAAACTTTTCGGAGTTCAGGTAAATGAATTTGCAATGGGCATGGGTCCTACTCTTTTTAAATTCAAAAAAGGGGAAACCAAATATGCCCTTCGTCTTTTGCCTATCGGCGGATTCGTCAGCATGGAAGGTGAAGACGAGGAAAGCGAAAACGAGCGTGCATTCTGCAATAAACCCACATGGCAGCGTTTTATAATTGTTGCCGCAGGCGGAATAATCAACCTTATTATGGGTGTTATCATTGTTGCCGTAATGCTCTGCCAGAGCGATCTTATCGGACTTCCCGAAATCCATTCTTTTGAAAAAAATTCCGTCAGCAGTGTTCAGCTGATGGCAGGGGATAAAATCAAGGAAATCAACGATAAAAAAGTCTATTCCGAATATGACCTCGGATTCCTTATGGCAAGAGACGGCGACGGCACAATGGACTTTGTCGTTGAAAGAAACGGCGAAGATGTTGAACTTAACGGAGTTGAGTTTCAGACTTACGAAAAAGACGGCACCGTGATGATTGTTTACGATTTCATCATCAGAGGAGTTGAACCCGGCTTCCTGAATGTTGCAAAGAATTCCGTGCTTCAGTCAGTTTCAATCGGACGCATAGTATGGATAAGTCTGCTTGACCTCGTGACGGGCAGATACGGTCTCAGCGAGCTTTCGGGTCCCATCGGTACTGTGGAATATATTGCAGATGCGGCTCAGTCATCAACTCAATCAAAAGATTACAGCTATCTTCTTAACATGATGGCGATGATAACCATAAATATCGGTCTCTTCAATCTTCTTCCCCTTCCTGCTCTCGACGGCGGACGACTTTTCTTTATGGTCATCGAAATGGTTGCAAGAAAACCCGTACCCAGAAAATATGAGGGATGGGTTCATGCAGTCGGACTTGTTCTTTTGTTACTTTTGATGCTTGTAATTTCATTCAGCGATATTATGAGGTTAATAAGAGGTTCTTGATATGGAAAAACGTAGAAGCAGACGCGTAAAGGTAGGCAATATTTATATCGGCGGCGGTGAAAAGATAACCGTCCAGTCGATGCTGAATACTCCTGCATCGGATATTGAAGGCAGCGTAAAACAAGCTGTTGAGCTTGAAAAAGCAGGCTGTGAAATAATCAGAGCTGCTGTGCCGGATATGGCGGCGGTAAAACTCATAGAAAAGCTTAAAGAAAATCTTACCGTACCCGTTGTAGCGGATATTCATTTTGACTACCGTCTTGCCCTTGCAAGCCTTGATGCGGGTGTTGATAAAATCAGAATCAATCCCGGCAACATCGGCTCAATGGAAAGAGTTATGGCGGTTGCGAATGCCTGCAAAGCAAAGCAGGTTCCCATCCGTATAGGCGTAAATTCGGGTTCTCTTGAAAAAGAGCTTCTGCAGAAATACGGCTCACCATGCGCCGAGGCACTTGCTGAAAGTGCCATGAAACATATCTCCATGCTTGAACAGTGCGATTTTAACGATATAATTATTTCCATCAAATCATCATCGGTTTCCACCATGATTGATGCCTACAGACTCGTTGCCGCAAAGTGCGATTATCCCTTGCATCTCGGCGTAACAGAAGCAGGCACACACAACATGGCTCTCATCAAATCTTCAATCGGAATAGGCTCACTTTTGCTTGACGGCATCGGCGACACTATCAGAGTGTCCATGACCGATGACCCTGTTAACGAGGTTTCCGCCGCAAACGGAATCCTCAAGGCAATCGGACTCAAAACTGATTGCCCCGATATAGTTTCATGCCCTACCTGCGGCAGAACAAAAATCAACCTCATCGCCCTTGCAAACGAGGTTGAGTCCCGTCTTTCGGGATGCAAAAAGAATATCAAGGTTGCGGTTATGGGATGTGCGGTGAACGGTCCCGGTGAAGCCCGTGAAGCGGATATCGGCATAGCCGGCGGAGACGGATGTGCTTTGATTTTCAAGAAGGGCGAAATAATCTGCAAGGTGCCTGAAAATGAGGCTCTTGACAGATTGCTCGAAGAAATTGAAAAACTGTAAACCAAGGGCAGACATTTCTGCCCTTTATTTGAAATGAATTCTGACGAGGAGAAAAATGCAAGAAAACAACATTCTTAATTTTATAGGTGAATATATAAATGCAGGACTGCGTGATACATTTTCAGGCGGTCAGGTTGAGCATATATTTCTTGACGAAGAAACAATGAAGCTTGAAATCATTGCAAAATTTGACCGGTACATTGAAGATAACCTCATCATTTCTGCTCAGAACGAAATAAAAAACACCTTGGGAATAAACAAGGTAATCATAGCTCCGAAGTTCAATGCCTCCCAATTCGGAGAAAACTGTATTCCTCAGCTCAAGAGAGCACTCAAGGAAAACATTGCCGCCGCAAACGGATTTCTGGATAACGCAAAATTCAGGTTTGATGACGATAAATTCGAAATGACAGTGTTCTACGGTGCGGATATTCTTATCGAATCGGGTGCATCTGATTTCCTTACAAAGTATATAAATGATTGCTTCGGAATACGCAGAATTGTTGAAATCAGGAGCGAGGGTGCAGAAGCAAAGCTTGATTCGCCCGAATATATGCAGATGCAGGCAGAGGGTGTCAAAATAGAAATGCCTGTAATCGAAGAGGTGAAGAAACCCAAAGCACCCGTGCAGGAATATGAAGACCTGCCGATTTCACTCACCAATGCCAAGCCGATTTACGGCAACAAAATCAAAACGAAGCCCGTACCCATCAACGAAATTAATATCGATGACGGTACGGTTACGGTATGGGGTAAGGTTTTCGGTTTTGATGTCCGTGAAACACGCGACGGCAAACGTAAAATCATAACATTCAATATTACAGATAAAACCAATTCTCATGCAGTCAAGATTTTTGAAGAAAATCAGCTCTGCGAACAGCTTCTTGCCAATATCAAAGACGGAAAGGTTGTTATGGTAAGAGGTCTTGTGATGTATGACGAATATATGAAAACTCCCGTTATTAAGGCAACGGCGGTCATGCTTATTGATGAAATAACCGTCAAAGATACTGCCGAAGAAAAGCGTGTTGAGCTTCATATGCATACGAATATGTCATCCATGGACGGTCTGACAAGTGCATCAAAGCTTGTTGCAAGAGCCGCAAAGTGGGGACACAAGGCTGTTGCAATCACTGACCACGGAATTGTGCAGGCATTCCCCGAAGCCGCAGCCGCCGCCAAGGAAAACGGAATAAAGGTTATCTACGGCATGGAAGCATATTATGTTGATGACTCGGTGAAGATAGTAACGGGTCAGAAGGATATGCCTCTTAACGGCACGTTCATTGTTTTTGACGTTGAAACAACAGGTCTGCGTACAGATAAAGTCCGTCTTACGGAAATCGGTGCCGTAAAGTATGTTGACGGTGCTGAAAGAGCAAGATTTCAGACTTTTGTTGACCCCGAATGTCCTATCCCTGCAAACATTGTTGAACTTACGGGTATCAATAACCGTATGGTAGAGGGTGCGCCCAAGGAAGCAGAGGCAGTCAGAAAATTCTTTGAATTCTGCGGAGACGGCGTACTTGTTGCTCATAATGCAACCTTTGATACAGATGTTATCAAACACACTTGCCGCAGAAACGGCATTGAATATAATTTTACTCATATTGATACTCTTGTGCTTGCACAGAGTCTCATCGAAGGCATAAAGAATTATAAGCTTGATGCGCTTCAGAAGTATTTCAAGCTTCCTTCCTTTGACCATCATAGAGCAGACGAGGATGCGGGTGCACTTGCAGGAATTTTTGAAAAGCTTATTGAACTCTGCAAAGAAAAAGGCGTTGAAAACATTTCGGAAATCAATGAGAAGATTCCCGTAAACATCAAGCGTCTGCCGACTTATCACATGATTATTCTTGCAAAGAATAAGATAGGTCTCAAGCATCTTTATCAGCTTATTTCAAAATCAAATCTTGAATATTATTACCGCCACCCCAGAATCCCGAAGAGTGAGCTTCTTGCTCACAGAGAGGGTCTTATTGTGGGCAGTGCGTGCGAGGCGGGTCAGCTCTATCAGGGTATATTTATGGGCAGACAGCACGAAATGCTTCTTGATATGGCGAGTGTATACGACTATCTCGAAATTCAGCCAAACGGCAACAATGCTTTCATGATTCGAGAAGGTATGGTTGCAAACGAAGAGGAGCTTAACGAAATCAACCGTAAAATCATTCATCTTGCGGATGAAATCGGAATTCCCGTTGTTGCAACGGGTGACGTTCACTTTATGGATGAAAGCGATAAGATTTTCAGAGAAATTCTTATGGCGGGTCAGGGCTTCAAGGATGCTGCCGAGCAGGCACCTCTTTACCTGAGAACAACTCAGAATATGCTCGAAGAATTCGCATATCTCGGCGAAGAAACGGCATACGAGGTTGTTGTTAAAAATCCCAATCTTATTGCGGATATGTGTGAGGAAATCAAGCCTATTCCCGATGGCACTTATCCTCCCAAAATCGAAGGCTCGGATGAAGAGCTTCGTAAAATCTGCTATGACAGAATGCAGGAATACTACGGCAATCCTTTGCCCGAATACATCCGCGAAAGACTTGAAAAAGAGCTTGAATCCATTATTAAAAACGGATTCGCGGTTCTTTATATCATCGCCCAGAAGCTTGTGTGGAACTCAATGGACCACGGATACTATGTCGGTTCGAGAGGTTCGGTCGGTTCATCATTTGTAGCTTTTGCGGCAGGTATTTCAGAGGTTAACCCACTTGTTCCTCATTATATATGTGAGGAGTGCAAACACAGCGAGTTTTTCTATAAGGGCGAATACGGTTCGGGTTACGATATGCCGCCTAAGGACTGCCCGGTTTGCGGAAATCCCATGCACCGTGACGGCCATGACATTCCGTTCGAAACTTTCCTTGGCTTCTACGGCGACAAACAGCCCGATATCGACCTTAACTTTTCGGGTGAATATCAGTTCTATGCCCATCGATACACCGAAGAGCTTTTCGGAAAAAGCCATGTTTTCAAAGCCGGCACAATCGGTACGCTTGCCGATAAAACCGCATTCGGTTTTGTTAAAAAATGGGCAGAGGAAAAGGGTGTTCATCTTTCAAGAGCAGAGGAAGAGCGTCTTGTTCAGGGCTGCGTAGGTGTCAAGAGAACAACGGGTCAGCATCCCGGCGGCATGGTTGTTGTGCCTGCGGATATGGATGCAGAAGACTTCACCCCCATTCAGCACCCTGCAGACGATGCGGACTCTGTTCACAGAACAACTCATTTCGATTTCCACTCGCTTCACGATACAATTCTTAAGCTTGATAACCTCGGCCATGATGTTCCCACTCTTTATAAACATCTTGAGGATATGACGGGCACAAATGTTATGAAAATCGATATCTGTGACCCCAAGCTTTACGAACTCCTGACCACTCCCGAACCCTTGGGAGTAACGGCAGAGGATATCGACTGCGAAACGGGAACTCTTTCCCTTCCCGAACTCGGCACACCGTTTGTACGTCAGATGCTTATCGAAGCTCAGCCGAAGAACTTTTCGGACATGCTCCAGATATCGGGACTTTCACACGGTACCGACGTTTGGATAGGTAACGCACAGGACCTTATCAAAGACGGAATCTGTACGATTTCAGAGGTTATCGGAACGCGAGACAACATCATGGTCTATCTTATCAACAAGGGCGTTGAAAAGGGTATGGCGTTCAAAATCATGGAAATCGTCAGAAAGGGCAAGGCAACAAAGCTCCTTACCGATGAACACAAGCAGGCTATGATTGATAACGGTGTTCCCCAATGGTATCTTGATTCCTGTATGAAGATTAAATATATGTTCCCCAAGGCTCATGCTGCGGCATATGTAAGTGCGGCTATGCGTCTTGCATGGTATAAGCTTTACCGCCCCGTTGAGTATTACGCAACGTATATGACGGTGCGAGGTGAAGATGTTGATACCGCAACCGTTCTTAAGGGAAGAGATGCGGTGCGTAAAAAGATGGACGAAATCAGTGCCAAAATGAAGGTCAAAGAGGCAACTGCCAAGGAAGAAGGCACATTCACCTCGCTTCAGGTTATCAATGAAATGATGGCAAGAGGCGTTGAAATCCTGCCTATTGATATTTATAAATCAACCGCAAACAGATATGTTGTTGAAGACGGAAAAATCCGTCTGCCGTTCTCGGCAATCAGCGGCTGCGGCGGTGCGGCGGCACAGAATCTTGAGGATGCCCGCAATGACGGAGGCGGAGATTTCATCTCAATTGAGGATTTCCAGATTCGTTCAGGTGCATCAAAAACAATTATTGCAACTCTTGAGGAAAGCGGTGCATTCGCATCTCTTCCCAAGTCAACACAATTAAGCTTCTTTTAAAAGGAGGCAAAGCATGAAGAAAAAAATTCCGTTGCGTCAGCGTGAATGGTATAGGCTCGATAATGCGGCAACGGTCTTTCCGGGGCAGGATACCTCGTCGTGGTCCAATTGCTTCAGACTGACCGTAAAGCTGAAAGAACCGATTGACCCTGAACTTCTCAGGCAGGCGGTCGAAAAGATAATGCCCCGTTTTCCGAGCTTTGATGTGCGTATGCGTACAGGCTTTTTCTGGCATTATCTTGAAAAAAACCCTTACGGTGCTCCTCCGATTATGCCCGATATAGCAAATTTATGTCAGCGTTTCAGATTCAAAGAAAACAACGGTTATCTTTTCAAGGTGTATTATTACGAAAACAGTTTTTCCGTTGAGTTTTATCATGCCATGACCGACGGATACGGTGCATCGGTGTTTTTTATGACTCTGACTGCGGAATATCTTCGCCTTACGGGTAAGGATATTCCAAGCGGCGGTGCGGTATTTGATATCAATGAAGCACCCAAAGCCGCAGAGCTTGAGGATTCTTATTCAAAAAACTGCCATTCGAAATCCAAGGCAAAAAGAATTCAGAAGTTCACCTACCGATTCAAGGGTGAAAGGCTTCCGAAGCATTTTCTTAATGTAACAACAGGATATATGTCCGTTGAAGATGTCAAGAAAAAGGCGGCGGAGCACGGTGCAACGGTGACGGAATATCTTGCGGCGGTTTTGCTCTGGGTTATGTATAATATGCAGAAATCCGAGCCGAACAATAAAGAAAAATATGTGGGTGTTCAGATTCCCGTTAACGCAAGACCGTTTTTCGGAAGCGAAACTCTCCGGAATTTTATGCTTTGCTATTCATTTCAGATTGACCCCAAAATGGGTGAATACACCCTTCCCGAAATAATAAAACAGCTTTCGCTTTATCTGCGTTTCATAAACAACGAAAAAGAACTCAGAGCCATGATGAAGGGCAACATAGGCTTGGAAAAGAATCCGCTGATGAGAATACTTCCTATGTTTGTCAAGGATTTCGGCATAAGCATGGTTTATAAATTTACGGGTGAAAAAGCAACAAGCTGTCTTGTTACCAATGTCGGCGTTGTGAAAGCGCCCAAGGAGATGGAGCAGTATATTGAAAAGCTTGTTCTCATAACAGGACCTGCAATGATAAACGGTGCAAGATGCGGAGTCCTTTCCTATAACGGCACTCTTGCGTTTACCGTTTCCAATATTTATGTAAGCACAAAAATCCAGCGTGAGTTTTTTTCAACTCTTGTTAAACTCGGAATACCCGTTAAAATCGAAAGCAATAAAAGTCAGATTATGGGAGGTGACCGCTGATGTCATATTGTGTTAACTGTGGAGTTGAACTCGAGCAGGGATGTAACGAATGTCCGCTTTGCGATACGCCCGTTATAAATCCCCGTGAGTTTCAGGATAAACCCCAAAAACCCGCGTATCCGGAAATAATAAAAATCCCGAAATCAACGCATAAAAGATTTCTTGTTTTTGTTATTTCCATGGTTTTGCTGATTCCCAATATAGTCCTTGCTTTTCTTGATATGTTTATGTGGGGAAGCGGAATATCGGCATTCATCTTCGGCGGTACGGTCCTTATCTGGTTCTGGTTTTTATTCCCGATGCTGTGGAAAAAAACCATTCCGTTTATACTTTTGCAGATAGATGCGGTGGCGTTGCTCGGATATCTGTATTTATTCAAACGCCTGAGCAACGAAAGCCGATGGTTTGAAGGGTTGGCGATACCTCTTGTTATAGCGTTCTGGGCGGTTGCGGCAGTGTTTATATTCTGGAGCAGAAAACCCAAAAGTAAAAGCTATACGGGAATTGCGGCAACGGTTGCGGTTATAGCGCTGAGCTATATAATCGAAATATGTATTGATATGTTTGTTTTCGGCAGACTTCAGCTTGGTGTTTCATTTGCGGTAACAGCTTGCTGTGTACCGATTATAATATTCTTTGTTGTCCTTGCAAAAAGCAGAAAGCTCAGAGCATGGGTAAGCAGAAAATTCTTTATGTAAAGAGAGGATTATTGATATGTGGAAAAAGTATATTGTTCCCGGTGCAATCGGTGTTGCGGCTGCGGCTACTGCGGTTAAGGCGGCTTTATATGTTCCCGAAAAAACCGATTACGGCACTGCAACGGAAGAAAAGGTTGATGCAAAAAGAGCACAGGAGCATCTTTCAAAGGCAATCTCAATTCCTACCGTAAGCTATCCCGATAAGGCTGATGTGGATTTCACACAGTTTGAAAAATTTCATGCTTTCCTTGAAGAAGCATTCCCTCTTATTCACAAGAATCTCACAAAAGAGATTGTTAACGAAGCAAGCCTTATTTACCGTTGGAAGGGAACAAGAGATGACCTTGAACCCATCGCTTTGCTTGCTCATCAGGACGTTGTTCCCATTTCAGCAGGCACAGAGCAGGATTGGACTCACGACCCCTTCAGCGGTCATAATGACGGTGAATTCATCTGGGGCAGAGGTGCTCTTGATATGAAAAACCACCTCATCGGTGTTATGGATGCAGTAGAAACTCTTCTTGAAGAAGGTTTTCAGCCTGAGAGAGATGTTTATCTTCTTTTCGGACAGGATGAAGAGGTTGTTGCATCCGAGCAGGGCGGTGCAAAAACAATTATGATGACCCTCAGAGACAGAGGAATTCATCTTGACAGCGTTCTTGACGAGGGCGGTGCTATCATCCCCGTTAACGTTAAGGGTATACTCAATAACAAAGAGCTTGTGGGTATCGGTATTGCAGAAAAGGGTTACACCGATTTTGAAATAACCGTAACCGCAAAGGGCGGTCATTCATCGCAGCCTCCCGTTCATTCGGGTCTCGGCGAGCTTGCAAATGTTATCAAAGACCTTGAAGACCATCAGTTCAAGGCAGAGCTTCTTCCCTTTGTTAAAGAGCTTTTCTCGAATGTTGGCAGAAACTGCACATATCCTGCAAGACTTCTTATGTGTAACCTCAATCTTCTTTATCCCGCACTTAAATTCGGCATGACAAAGCTTCCGTTTACAGCTTGTCTTGTAAGAACAACAACTGCAGTAACCATGGCTCAGGGCAGCCCTGCAGCGAATGTTCTTCCTCAGAAGGCAAGTGTCACCGTAAACTTCAGACAGATGCCCGGCGTAACTGTTCAGGATGTTGAAAATCATATCCGTAAGGTATGCAGAAACAAGGATATCGAAGTCAAGGTGCTCAAGGCTAAGGAAGCCTCAAAGTTTTCGCCAACAGATTCAAGATGCTTTAAGATTATCAAGGAGCTTGTTATGCAGGATAACAAAAACAGCATCGTTGCTCCTTACCTCGTAATGGGCGGCACGGATGCCTGCTACTATGAGCCTATCTGCGAAAACATCTACCGTTATGCACCCTATAGAGTAAGCGTGGGTCTTCTTCGCTGCACCCACGGCACAGACGAAAGAATTCCCGTTGATGCCGTAGCTCCTGCCGTTGCATTTTTCAAGAGATACATAAGAAAGGCATCTGCTGAATAATATGAAAATTCTTATTGCACCCGATTCGTTCAAAGGCACGCTTACTGCAAGCGAAGTCTGTGACATCATCGGTCAGGCATTCAGGAACACAATAAAGAATTCAGAAATAATGAAGCTCCCCGCTGCCGATGGCGGCGAGGGGCTTTGTGCCTGTTTTTGGGAAATCATGGGCGGAGAAACCGTAAAAGCGGAGGTTTGCGGAGTATTCGGGGAGAAAATAACAGCCGGATATCTTATGCTTGAAGATAAGACGGCAGTAATAGAAATGGCATCCTGTGCGGGACTTCCCCTTGCAGGAGAAAACAAAAACCCCGAAAAGGCAACAACCTTCGGGGTCGGTGAGCTTATAAATCATGCTGTAAAAAACAATGCGAAACGGATTTTGCTCGGTCTCGGCGGAAGTGCAACGAATGATTGCGGTCTCGGTATGGCAGCGGCACTCGGCTGGAAATTCATCGGTGAAAGCGGAAAAGAGTTCATTCCAACCGGTGAAACAATGCACAAACTCCGCAAAATAATCAAACCCGAAAACAAAATTTCTGTTCCCGTAACTGCAGCGTGTGATGTCGATAATCCGCTTTACGGCAGAAACGGAGCCGCTTATGTTTTTGCACCTCAGAAGGGTGCGGATGAAGAAATGGTGAAACGGCTTGATTCGGGACTGCGGCACACAGCGGAAATCATCAATAACGAGCTGAATATTGATGTTTCGGAAATAAAAGGTGCAGGTGCGGCAGGCGGAATGGGTGCGGCTGCGGTTGCATTTCTCGGTGCGGAGCTTAAAAGCGGAATTGATATTATCCTTGATGCGGCTGAGTTCGATAAAAAAGCGGCAGAAGCCGATTTGATAATAACGGGCGAAGGCAGACTCGATTTTCAGAGTGTCAACGGCAAGGTCATTTCGGGAATTTCAAAACGTGCAGCAAGGCAAAATAAAAAGGTTATTGCAATCTGCGGAAGCAGGGGAGAGGGTGCTGAAAAAATAAAAGAACTCGGTGTTTCCGAGCTTTATTTCTCCTGCGAAACCGATAAACCCTTTGATGAAATAACCAAAACCTGCCGTGAAGATTTGTATAACATAGCCGTAAAAGCGGCAGAGGAATTGACAAAAGAATAATTTGGTAATATTATAAAATTAACAATAATAAGGGGGGAATCTTATGAAAAAAATTATTTCAATCGTACTTGCAGTGACTATGATTTTCGGCATCTTCTCGTGCAATGCCTTTGCGGCGGATACGTTGACAGAAGTTGCACTTGAAAAACTTAAAAATTCTGACGAGTATCATATGATTGTGGAAGCAAATGTAAACAATTATGAATCGGAGATGGAAATCTATGTAAAAGGTGATAAGATTTCAATGGAAGCAATATTACCGATATATGAAGGAATTGATCTTCCTGTAAGATTTGTAATAAATAAGGGTACAATAAAAGTTTATTTTCCGAATTTTCCTTTGTTTTGTTTCGAGTTGGATCCTGATGAAGTAATGTACGAAATTAATATGATTGAAGCATTGGATATATCAAGCCTTGATTTAACCAAAAGCTATGAAGAAACAATTCACGGAAAAACATACACTATTGAAGAGTTTTCCGATGAAGACGGCAACACATACAGATACACAATGTTTAATGGCGATATTGTGAAGACAGAAGCAACAATGCAAGATGATGAATACGGATACACAATAACAAATGTTGAAATCGATACAAAGGTTAACATATTTGCATTTTTTACACCATTAATATCAATCAAAGTTAATGATTTGTTTGGGGACGACATTATAATGTTTGACTAAAAAACGGCGACCAATCGGTCGCCGTTTTGCCTGTTATTTCAGATATTCTTCTGCGTATTCATAAAAATACAAATCTGCTTTTGCTTCGGGGATTGGGTCGCTGCTGAGTCCGTGACCTGAGTTGGGATGGGGATTCATTATATGTGTAACTCCAAGCTCCTTGAATTTTGCTTCAAGAGAGAGTGCGTTGGAATATGGCACGGTGTCATCCTTCTTGCCGTGGTTTATGATTGTAGGCACGGTGCTTTCATCAACATAATAAAGCGGTGAAGCTTTCCTCAGCAAATCGTTTGCAAGATGTGCCTGCTCAAGCGTCAGCTCTTCGCCGTAAACCAGAGACGCAATTGCTCTGTAAAGCTCTTTGAGTGCGGGAGTGGCATTCTCGTTGTAAAAATTCGGGTCAAGCAGGTCTG
Organism: Acutalibacteraceae bacterium; assembly: GCA_045542715.1. Classification (GTDB taxonomy): domain Bacteria; phylum Bacillota; class Clostridia; order Oscillospirales; family Acutalibacteraceae; genus CAG-177. The sequence continues at coordinate 24,070 of JAZQLN010000042.1, read as the reverse complement.
TCGGTCCGCAGTAATTTGCAACTGCAACAGGCTCGATCGCCGAAACATCTTTTTTTGCGTAAGCAAAAAGCATTGAAAGATGTCCGCCCGCCGAATGTCCCGAAAGAATCATCTTATTGATGTTAACTCCGTTTTCTGTGCCCTTTTCCTTGATGCATTTAACGGCATTTTCGATGTCGTCAAGAATATCATCAAAAGAAATATCATATGAAAGATAGCGGTAGTTTATCGATGCGGCGGCATAGCCTCGCTTTTCGCACCACATTTTAATTGCTTCGGCATAACTGCTTTTATCTCCTCCGACCCAGGCACCGCCGTGAATCATCAGAACAAGCCCCGCTTCGCCGTCAGCGTTTTCGGGGATATAAAGGTCAAGCTTTTGTCTTTCATGACTGCCGTATGAAATGTCCTGAAAATAAAGGCTTTCCGTATTCTTGCTCAAGGGATAATCAACTCCTAAAAGACTGCAGATGAAAACTGCCGCAACAGTGAGAAATGCTGTGATTTTAGTTATCATATATATTTTCCTTAAAACAGATTTTCAAATTTTGCTTTGATATCGGCAACAAATGTTGTATCTTCAAAAGAAACAACTTCGCCTGCGTTTTCAGCTGTGAGAGGAACGAGCGTGTCATCATCTGATGCAAGCAGGAACTGGGGATAATCCTCATATGTGTGAACCGTCATCTGCTCATTGCCGTAAATACCGAGGTCGATAAGGTCGGAAAGAAGGTCTTCATCTTCGGTGTGACGTGCATTTTTGATAAACCATGTGATATCGGGGAATGCACAGGTTGATGCGTCAATCTGATTGTCGGGAGAAACATGGTTTTTACCGCAACCGCATTCTTTTGCCTGCTTATAGTTATCTCCGAGTGTGCCGTCAACCTCAGCACAGGTTGCACCGTAGCTTTCGCTTGCTGTCATAATAACTCCGTCACTCATTCTGTCGTTATCCGAGGTAAGAGGAGCCATTGTGTAGCCGTACTGAGCGATAATCATGGTGTTGATGCCGTTATCGAGGAGTGACTGAATCATGTTAACACCGTTTGCCTGAACGCTATAGTGATAATAGTCGTTCTTTTTGATAAGCTCTGCATATTTCTGCTGCTTTTCGGGAGTGTCAAAGAAATAAGCCTTTGCTTCTTCATATCTTTCGGTGCTCATAAGAGCATAGAAGCCGGGGATTGTTGCAAGATTTGAGCCGACTGCATCGTTGAAGCCGTGGTCAATAAGATTCTGAGTAAGATTATTGACATAGTCAACAACAGGGTCAACCATTCCGATAGCATAAAGCACCTCAAGGAACTTATAAAGACCGTTATCATTGAGAATTTCTTTAAGGAATCTCATAAGAGAAACAGAATCAACGCCGATATTGCCTGAGAACGGATCTTCGCAGGCAGCAACGCCGTTCATGGCACCCGCAAGATAAACAACCGAATCAATGTGGCTGCGTTTTTCATAGTTTTCGTTGGTGTAATAATATTCATAGAGATATGTTGTCATAACGCAGTTGCCCATGCTCATAGCAACAAGAGCAACCTTGTCTGAGCCTGTAAGCTCCATAACAAATTCAATATATTCATCAAGCTGAGCAGCGATTGTTTTCATATCATAACGCCAGTCGTAAATGAAATAGTAGTTTTCTTCGTAGCCGTAGCCGTTTTCACGGAAAAACAAAGTGCTTTTATCATCTCTGTATGTATCGGGGTCGGGGATACCGTTTTCATTGCAGGAGAATTCGCCGAAAAGGGTATCGGTAACATCACCCATAAGAGCTGAAACTGCATCATAGTCGTTGATGATAAGATACCAGAGAAGCTTACCTATATTTTTGAAAATAACCTCAGCAATAACATCGCCGCTCGGACCCCATATCTGTTTGTCGTCGTCCGGATCGGGAGTCTGGGCACCGTTGAAGTATGCTCCGCCGATACCTGCAACAAGAACAACGGGAACGTCGAATTCAAGATTTTCAAGAGTTTCATTGCCTGAAACGCTGACAGCTTTGTTTTCTGCGGATGCACCGATTGCACAAACGGAGAAAACCATGCATATGCAGAGAACAACGGAAAGAATTTTTTTGATTTTTAACATTTCTCTGACCTCCATAATAGATATATATTAAGATTAACACAAGCGGAAAATTTAGTCAATAAAAACCTTGTGTCTGAATCGAAATCATCAAATAAAAAAACGCCGAAACCGAAACGGCTTCAACGAACAAATTTATCCATAAATGAGAAGTGACCCTTGACCGTGTTTCTTTACACAACAGCCAAGGGTCACTTCTGTGAACTCTTGTTATCTAACATCTTTGATTAACCTCTCTTTCTGCGGTATAGTCCAATCTTAAATTATCCGATATCTGATTTTCGTTTCCTTTAAGATTGCGGATTAAGACTTCTGAATTTCAGCTTTGATTTTTGTTTTATTTTTTCTGAAATTCTTTATAGTCTTAAGGTCTTTACCTTCTCATCGGTATCACCCTTTCCTTGACTATAATATAGCATACATTTTGGCTGTTTTCAAGATGGGATTTTGTACAAAGTTAACTTAATCTTATTATACAAAACGTAGATTTTGGTTATTATGACGAAATTGTTTTTGATTTTTTATTGACATTGAATCAGCTTTGAGTTATAATAAAACTGTTGGGGTTTAAGAAAACCCCATTTTTATTTTCACAAAGAAAACGGAGTGACTCACTGTGAAGTGAATCGCTCCGTTGTTTTTTATGCTTCGATTTGCTTTGCGAACTCTTCTTCTTCCTTTTTGCCGATGTTGTAAATAAACTTCATTGAAAGGAAAGCGATGAGTGAACCGATTGCGAGAACAACGAAATAAAGAGATTTGACGTTGTCACCGAAATCGGCAGGCTGCACGGCGTTATCACCCTCAACAAATCCTATTGCCGAAAGTCCGAGAGCAACAACCGCCTGACCGATACCCTGAGCAAGCTTGCGGAAGAATGAATAGAGTGCATAAAGTGAACCTTCTTCGCTCTTGCCGGTTTTTCTGTAGCTCATTTCAATACAGTCTGCAACAATTGCCCAAACAGAAATCTGGAAGCCTGCGTTGCCGAGGTTAAGCCCCATAAGGCAGACAACATAGATAATCATGCCTTTTGAATCGGGAGTGATGGGTACGAAAAGAGAAACAATACCTGCAATTGCACCGATCAGCATTGTTGTAACAATAACATTCTTTTTTCCGTATTTCTTGGTAAGCTTTCCGATAAGCACCATGAAAATGATCATTGGTGCATAGCTGCCGATCATAGCAATGCTGATTTTGCTTGTATCTCTGAAGAAATACTGGAAAACCATGTTGTTGAGTGCCATTGTAGAGTTGAAGAGTGCAACCGAAGCAACTGTTGCGATTGTTGCACCGACCATGGCACGGTTTGTGAAGAATGATTTTGCCGATGAAATAATAGCCTTGAAACCGACTGTGTTTTCGCTTGATTCGTGATTGACTCTTTCTTTGACGAGCTTTGTTGTGCCCCAGAGAACAACAAGTGCAACTATCGAAAGAACTATTGCAACGGGTAAAAGAGTTTCACCTTTGAGGGTCTGGATTTTTTCCCCTGCAGCATTGACGTTTGTGTCATAAACTATTGAGGGGAGAACAATCATGATAACGATTGCAGGGAGAGCAGCACCGATGCTTCTGAAGGTTGAAAGAGAAACTTTTTCCTGAGGGTTATCTGTAATAACCGAATGGAGTGAGCCGTAAGGAACGTTTACCATTGTGTAAGCGATTGACCAGAGACAATAGGAGCCGAGGCACCATGCGTATTTGCCCCATTGCGAGAAATCCTTAACGGGTGCAAACAGCATAACATTGAAAATAACCAGAGTAACGCCGCCAAGAAGAATCCAGGGCATATATTTGCTCTTTTTGCCTATTCTTTTTGTGTCAACGAGGTTGCCGATTATGATATCGTTGATTGCGTCGAATATCTTCGAAAGCATAATGATGATTGCATATGCTTCTTCTCCGACGCCGATATACTGCATATAGAAAAGCTGCATAAAGGTTGAAACAAGCTGGAAAGAAAATCCGCAGCCCATATCACCCATGGCATAGCCGAGCTTATCCTGCCAGCCAAAGGGACGGATGTTATTCTTGGAATTATTTACGGTAGTCATTTTTTCATCTCCCTGTTGATATAAAAGTAAGGTTTGTTATGTTCTTACCGTGAATATTTTATATTATATTTGAAAAAAAGGCAATAGGTAAAATAAGCATGAAAGAAAAATGACCTCACACAGGGTGAGGTCAAATGAATCATAATTATATAGATTACATTTTATCATAATCAAAGAAGTTTGGAATTTTCATTATATATCATAAATTGAAGTGCATAATCATTGTTCCAAACAGTATCATCCTCAAATTCGATACGTTCAACAATTAACAAACAGTCTTTACAATTACCGACAAGTGCTGCTTCTGCAACAAATGGAAGTTCTTCCTGTTGATTCGACGGTAATTCTATATCAATTTTATATGAATTATTGGTTATATATTGATAATTAAAGTTCCACATCTGATTGGGAAGCTTTATACCTTTGTTTCCGTCTTCATATTCCAGGATAATTATTGAACAAGATTTAATTTTCTTGTCGCCGATATTTTTAATGGTGAATTCTAAATTGAGTGCATCATAAAAAGAATTACCGTTTGCTGTGGTTCTGGAATTTAAAATTGACAAATACGGATTAACCATTGCTTTTTCAGCATCTGATTTGAGTGATTGCGAATAGTTTTTCTCTTCTTCTACAGAAAAATTCTTGATTGTATCTTCTGCCCAAGCATCTAAATCATCCATTTTCCATTCTTCGCCGCTTTTGAATTTGATATATGAAACAGCAGATTTAACATATCTTACAGCATTGTCATCCCCGACATAAATACCTTCTGTAGAACCGTCTGACAGACCGTATACGGCATTGGGCAAAATATTTGCCATAGTTATTTTTTCTTCACCGTATTTATTGCCACCCGTATTGGCGTCTGTAAAATTACCGTTGATGTCAAATCCGATGTAGGCGATAGAATAATCAACTATTGTATCAGTGCTGTTGTTTTTTACAAATGCAAAGAAATGTTTGCCGAATCCGGTATTGCTGACTTTAAGATATTCAGCAAGTATGGTGAGTTCTTTGCTGATTGTGTAATTACTTTTTTTCGAGTCTTTGTTTTCTGCATCATTTCCGCCGCAAGCCGAAAAGCTAAAAGCAAAAATAATTACCATAACAATACAAATAAGCTTTTTCATGGTTTCGCATCTCCCAATAAATATATTTTAAGGACATTATAGAACAAATTGTTCTTAATGTCAATAGAACAATTTGTTCTTCGTATAATATAATCGGTGATGATATGAAGTTTCAGAGAATAAGAGATTTGCGTGAAGATGCTGATTTAACCCAGACTGAAATGGGAAAAGCCATAAACCTGCCCCAAAGAACCTATGCATATTATGAAAGCGGTGAAAGAACGATTCCTCCCGAAGTTCTCATAGCTCTTGCAAAATATTATAATACATCTGTTGACTATATTCTCGGATTAACGGACAAAAAATGAACCTGCACTTTTATAAGGTGCAGGTTTTCTTAACAGGCTTTCGAATCCCTTGCAGATTAAAAAATTAAGAACCATAACAAATGTTATGGTTCTTAATTGGCGCGCTGTAAGGGATTCGAACCCCTGACCTTTTGGTTCGTAGCCAAACACTCTATCCGGCTGAGCTAACAGCGCATATTCAATTCAAAGTCGGCTTCAGTTCCGACTGCCAAAGTATATTAACACATCTGTTCAAAAAAATCAACACTTATTTGAGAAAAAATTAAATTTTTTTGCAAATTCTTTTAAAATACAAAAGCCGAGGGCGCTTTCCAAACGGAAAACGCCCTGAAACGACTTTAATTTTAATTGAAAGGATGGATGGAATGCCGCTTACAGTCGCACTTCTGTTTACGGCAAATAGTGTTTCTCTCTTGCTCTGTTTTCATTATATTACATACCCGAATGTAAAACTACCTTTTTAAATTACAACATTGATACAAAACGGTTACAAAATCCGTTAAAATTGTTACAAATTGTAACCATTAAATCCGATGCTCATACATATATATGGTATATATGAAAAAATGTACCGCAAAAGGAGCATGGAAATGAAAAACGGAACACAAAAAGACAAGCATCTTGATTTATTCAGTTATCTTATATCTGTGGCATTGATTATTGCGATTTGTCTGGGCGGATATGCAGAAAATATTTCTGTTGCGATGGCATCGTTCATGTTTCGTTCAGACGGATTGACAGAAGAAACTCAGCCAACCGTTACTCTTACCGAAACTCAGACAACAACCGAATTGCCCGTAACCGAATCCATGAAGCCGCATAAAGGTGAAACCGGGGATATAACCGAAACACCGTCTGACATAAAAGAACTTATTGAAAAATACACAAAGCTGTTTGAGGAGGATGAAAAAGGAGGCGGAATACAGTCGATTACATATAAAAAAGTAGGTGTTACCGATGAATATAAAAATGTCAGGATAAAAAATACAACAGAAACCAAATCCGTCAACATTAAAAAAATTCTTTCGGAGCCGCTGACACTTTCTGTTGATAAATCCAAGCCTGCGGTGTTGATTTTTCACAGCCACACATCTGAAGGGTACGAGATGATAGAGCGTGATTGGTTTGCAAAGGGCTACACGGCACGTACAAACGATGAAAACCGTAATATTGTGCGTGTCGGTACAGAGATTGCGGATTATCTTGAAAAATCGGGGTATACTGTTATCCATGATAAAACAATCCATGACAAGAGCTACAGTGATTCGTATTCAAAGTCACGCCAAACCGTTGCGAAGCATCTTGAGGAGCATCCTGAAATACAGATTGTTCTTGATATTCACCGTGACTCGATGACGCAGAATAACGGGGATAAGATTAAACCGATCAATACGATTGCCGATAAAAAAGCTGCTCAGCTGATGATAATAACGGGTGCACAAGAGGGAGAAGTCAAGGATTTTCCCGATTGGGAAGAAAATCTGAGGTTTGCCGTGCATCTTCAGAACAAGTGCGAAACCATGTACCCGGGACTTATGCGTCCCATGCTTTTCTCCCAAAGAAAATATAACATGGATATGACGCATTTCAGCCTGCTTATTGAGATGGGAAGCGAAGCGAATACTCTTGAAGAAGCCTGTTATTCGGGAAGAATGCTTGCATCTGCTCTTGTGTCGCTTATGGATGAATATGTGAAGGAAGAATAGAAATGAAACTTTTCAGAGCGTATATTATTGCGGTTGTTGCGTGCATGAGCATTGCAACCATGACGGGATGTATTTTTATTGCCGATGAAACCGCAAAGAAGGTCAGCTTCGGCGAAGAAAGTGCTGTCGTGGTGATTAACAGCACCGACGAAAAACTTTACGATAACACGGTTAACATTGCTCCGGTTATAGAAAAAATTGCCGAAACAATAAAGAAAGCGGCGGCATTTTTGCCACCGCCCGTAAACAGTATTTATTATATTAATCAAATGACCTGAGCTTGATTATTTCGTCGAAATGGGGCTTGCAGGTGTCTTTCAGGGAAAGTGCATTGACAACGAGCTGCTTCATAACGGTTACGATTGAGCAAATAAGCTCCTCACCAAAGCCGTCTATAGCGGGGATTGATTCTCCGTACATATCAACGAGACCGCCTCTTGCAGCTGATTCCAGAGCTGTTTTTTCGATGTCTGCAGAGTGCATGATATCGGGATTTTCAAGGATATATGCAAGCATGGCGATGAGAGAATAGCATCCCCAATCGGAAACTGTTGCGGTGATGATGTTATCTGCAGCTGTGCGTACACATATTTTATCTCCGAGAGGAATACGGGATTTTATCTGATTTCCGATTGTACCCATGCCGATTTCGTTGCCGAGGTCACCGATTGCGATATTGAGAATACCGTTGTTTTGCAACTTTTCAAAGAGGATATCCTGCTTTGCTTCAACATCGGTAACGTCGATTCCTCTTGCGGAATGGTAAATTCCGTTTTCGTTTTCGCCCGGACATTCGATGCTGATAACCGCTGACGGAGTATATTTTTTAATCAATCCGTCTGCACATTCTTCTGCGTCTGACTTGCTTTTAGTGAAAACCTCGATGTCAACATCGAAATCAAATGCTTCCGAAAGTGACGAAAATCCGTTCAGGCAGTCTTCGGGGCAGATGATAACGGGTACGGCACCGAATGCTTTTTTCAGTGCCGCTGCAAGGAGAAAAGAGCCTACGGCACCGTCGGTTTCCGCTTTGTTAAACGGCATGAGAACGAATCCCGTCATGATAAAAACCCTGTCATTTTTATTGACGGAATCAATGAGCTTTTTTGCGGAATTAAGGCAGAGGGGAGTACCCGTGTATTCTCTTGAAGCTTTGTAAAGAAGCTTGCATACTCCGTAGCCTCTTGGGTCTATGTTTGCAATATCGTCGAGGCTGCTGCCTAAATTCAGAAGTGTGATTTCCTGCTGTGTCATCATATCCTCCGAAAAACATTATGACTAAAGTATATCATTATTTTATTATGTGTCAATAAAAAACGGCTGAAACTCATTTGGAATTTCAGCCGTCTGCGATTTTAATTATGCTTTTTTCTTTGCTTTTTTATCAGCGATTGCTTTTTCGATTTTGGGATAAACAACATCATAAAGCTTTGCAAAAACAAAGTATCCGATGATTGCGTAAAGAATACCTACAACAGCACCGACGATAACGTCTGTGGGGTAGTGAACGCCGACATAGATTCTTGAAATACCCATAAGGAAGGCAAAAATGAACGATGCAATTGCAACGCCCTTCTTCCTGAGCACCATAGTGATTGCCATAGCAAATGTGAATGCCGATGAAGTGTGGCCTGAGGGGAATGAAAGCGAAGTGGGTTTCATTCTTTCAACGATTTCAGGGAATGCATAGCCTGCGTTCCACTTTTCGGCAAGTCCGGGGAATCTGTCGATTGACCAGTCGATTTTGCCGAAGAAGCCAACCCAGTCAAGGTTCTTTTCGCCGTTTGTGTATGCAAGCACGTCTGCGGATGCATCAACAAGTCTTGTGAGATTATAGGGACGGGGACGCTCCATGATGGGCTTGATGATTTCGTTGTTGAGGATTGTCATAACAAGAAGTGAACCGAGGCAGACAAGTCCTGCTTTGCGTGTCTTCTTGAAGCAGAGCATCACAAGACCGAGGATGATGAAGAAAATACCGTCATCGCCGAGGGTTGTGATGATTTTCAGAATAACGTCAAGAACGCCGTTTCTGAGAGTGGTCTGGAAAAACTCAAAAATGGAAAGGTCAAAATTAAGTATAGCTTCCAAAACAGTCATCCTTTCATAATATGTTTTCTATATTATTACTTTTTTTTCAAAAAAAAGCAAGTGTTTATTCAAAAAAATCTTCATTTGCCATTATATTAATGTACTATTGCATTTTCATGGGTTTTAGAGTATAATAACAGTGTCTATATTTATGTATTGCGAGGATATGAAGTGAAAACACAGATTGTTGATATAAACAATGCCGCAGAGCTTGATTTGTTTACGGAAAAACACGAAAACGGTCACTTTCTGCAGACATCTTTATGGGGCAGAGTCAAGGACGACTGGAAGTGGTTCGGCGTAATCTGCAGGAATGACAGCGGTGAAATAACGGGCACTCTTGCCGTTTTGCTGCGTAAAATTTCAAAGCTTCCGTATCATATGATGTATGCGCCCAGAGGCCCCGTCTGCGATTTCAACGACAAGGAAACCTTTGATGCTCTTATTTCCGCCGCAAAGGAAGAGGGCAAAAAACACAACGCATACGAGCTTAAAATTGATAAGGATGTTCCCGTTGATAATGAGGAATACAGAGCGATTGCTTTGTCCGAAGGCTTTAAATTTAAAGAGCGTACAATCAATTTTGAGGATTTTCAGTGCAGATACGTTATAAGAATTCATCTCAACGGCAGAACCGAGGATGAGGTTTTTGCGGCATTCCATTCCGACCACCGCAGAAAAATCAGAATCGCACTCAAAAACAATGTTGAAATAAAAATCCACGGCAGCGAAAAAGCGGATGTTTTCTATTCAATCATGAAAGAAACCTGCGAAAGAGACGGCTTTGAACTTCGTTCGGCTGCATATTTCGCAAAAATTCTTGATTGCTTCGGAGATAAAGCCAGACTTTATATGGCATACTATGAAGGCGAACCGATTGCAGGAGCAATTTCCGTTCTGTGGGGAGATAAGGTGTGGTATTTCTACGGCGCATCATCCAACTCCAACAGAAAGGTTATGCCCAACTATCTTCTTCAGTGGGAGATGATTAAATGGGCAATCGAAAACAACTGCCGCATCTACGATTTCAGAGGTGTTGCAGGCGTTATCGATGAGAATAATCCTCTTTTCGGTCTTTACAGATTCAAGCACCGTTTTGACGGCGATTATGTTGAGTTCATGGGCGAGATGGATCTCATAATCAAGCCTGCAGCGGCGAAAATCGTTGCGGCATCACAAGAAATACTCAAAAAATTAAGATAAGGAGAACCGATATGATAAAAGTAACAGTCTGGAACGAAGGCGTTCATGAAAAGCTCAGCAATGAAGTTGCAGGTGTTTATCCTGCGGGTATTCATGGCTGCATAAAGAACTTTCTTTCTTCTCAGGAGGATATAACCGTACGCACCGCAACTCTTGCACAGCGTAAGTGCGGACTTTCCGATGAAGTTCTTGAAGATACCGATGTTCTTATCTGGTGGGGACACATGGCACATGACAAAGTGCCCGATAAGCTTGTTGAAAAAATACATAAGCGTGTGCTTGCGGGCATGGGTCTTGTGGTGCTTCATTCGGGACATCATTCAAAGATTTTCAAGGCTCTTATGGGCACAACCTGCAATCTCCGCTGGAGAGACGCTGACAGAGAGAGAATCTGGAACATCAACCCCACACATCCCATTGCTCAGGGTATTCCTGCTCATTTCAGCATTGATGTTGAAGAAATGTACGGAGAGCAGTTTGATATTCCCGACCCCGATGAACTTGTTTTCCTCGGATGGTTTGCGGGCGGAGAAGTTTTCCGTTCGGGCTGCTGCTGGAAGAGGGGACTCGGAAAGATTTTCTATTTCCAGCCGGGTCACGAGAGCAATCCCACATTCCATAACGAATATGTTCAGCGTATTATCATAAATGCGGTTCGCTGGGCAAATCCCGGATTTACCGTAAAAGAACCTGTTCAGTGTCCTCAAAAGAAGGTGTCACCCGAAGAGAGATATAAGGAGCGTCTTGTAAAATAATGGAATTCAAAGTAAAAAAATTAAGAGACAATGCAAAAATTCCGTTCAGGGCAACTCCGGGAAGCGCCGGCATGGATTTGTATGCCTGTATCGATGAACCCGTAACCCTCGAGGGAGGAGAGAAAGCTGTTATCCCTACGGGAATAGCAATCGAGCTTCCCACGGCAGAGCTTGGTGCGTTCGTTTTTGCAAGAAGCGGACTTGCAATCAAGCACGGCATAGGACTTCTCAACAGCGTGGGGGTAATTGACAGCGACTACAGAGGCGAAATCTGTGTGGGAGTTATCAATCAGCTTAAGGAATCATACACTATCAATCCCGATGAAAGAATAGCACAGCTCGTTATCATGCCTGTATCGCTCATAACTCCCGTTGAGGCTGAAAGCCTTGACGAAACCGAAAGAGGAGCAGGCGGATTCGGGTCAACAGGAAAAAAATAATAGACCAAAATCAAAAACAAAGCATCTTAATTAATGAAAGGCAAAAAATTTCATTAAGAGAGGTATTGTTATGAAAATCAGTGTTTTTTTAAAGTGTCTAAAGCTTCAGAACCGTAAGAGCTATCACCGCTATGTTAAAAACTATGATGTTGTAAAGTCACTTGCGGAAGAACCTCTTTGTGTTATGGACAAAGGGTTCGGAAACAAGGAACTATCTGAAACAAGTGCCGAAGCAGTTTTCGGTTACACCGAAATGCACGAAAGGCTTGCGGACCGATACGGTTTGCATCAAATTGCGGTTGGCAAAACCGATTTTGAACGGGCTGTAAATGTTATGGAATGGCTTACGGCAAACACTTTTTACAACGGCGCACAAATAACCATGTTGAAAGATAACGGCATTGATATACTTGATTATTCTTTCGGAAAATCTTTTTTAAAAGCAATCAATTGCAGAAATAAGGCAATAGCGTTTGCGGATTGTCTTGTTTCTGTAGGAATAAAGGCATATCCGGTTTGCATGATTTCATCCGGTTTCCGGGAAGGCTGTCATTTTACATGCCATGTCTATCTGAAAGAGCTTGATAAATGGTGTGCGTTTGATCCGTCTTTCGGATGTTGGTTTACGGATGAAAACGGAAGATTTCTTGATCTTTTTGAAATCAGGGATATATTCATGGATGGTGTTGAGCCGGAAATAAACGGGTATAATTTCAACGGAACAACGGAGTGCAAGGATGTTTACATGAATTCTTTTTTGAAACTGAGTCTTTCAAATCTGAGCACATGGAAAGATAACTCCGCAGAAGGACGAACGGGTAAGAAATGGAATGAAAAAAAGAAGTTTGAGTCAAAAATACCTAAAGCATGACAGGAGATACATAATGAAAAAGTTTATAAGCATTCTTTGCGTTTTTGCAATGATTTTTTCAATAATGGGTGTTGCCGTTTATGCGGACAGTGCCGAAACAAAACCCTACGAGGACAGCAGTTTTTTTGAATACGGCGATTACGATATTCACTACAGAGTTGTGCCCGCAAAGGGTGAAATGAAGGGCAGAATCATGATGCTCCACGGCTTCCTTTGCTCGACTTATGCATGGAGAAATATGGCTCCCATTCTTGCCGATGCAGGCTATGAATGTGTGCTTGCCGACCTTCCCAACTTCGGCTTCAGCACAAGAGAAACCGAGGATACGGAAATTGTTGACCGTGAAATTCTCGTCACCGAGCTTATGAAGAGCATTGCTCCCATGAATGAATGGATTATTGCAGGCCATTCAATGGGCGGCGGTGTTTCGGTAAATATCGCAATCGAAAATGATGTTGAAGCACTTCTTCTCTATTGCCCCGCACCCCAGAGCGAATTCCCCGAAGCCATGGAAGGTCTTATGACAAACAAGGTTATGAAAGCCGTTATGAATGCTTTCTTCAAGTACGGCACAAAGGTTGAATTCCTTGTAAAACTCATCATCTATGCCGCAACAATGGACTGGGATTTTGCGATGAATTACGATGTTTCGGGTGTTACCGATGCAGTGCAGTATGACGGCTTCGGCGGCGGAATGTGCGAAATGATGTTCAATGTCAGAGCAACAGACCTTGAAAATGCAGACAAAATTGACTGCCCCGTTCTTCTTGTTCAGGCAAGCGAGGACATCATTATCAACGATACAATGAAATCACAGATGAACGAAGCATTTCCCGATGCACCGATTTATATTGTTGACGGCGGCGGACATCAGTGCATTGAAAACAGAGCAGAAGAAATCTGTGAAACAACTCTCTTTTTCCTGAAATATCATGATGTTATAAAATGAATTCCGAGTGCATTCGGTGCACTGTGAAGGCTTATCATGCAGCCCGTGAATGCGGTTATAACCTGCCTGAAGCCTGCGTTTTTGAGCATTTTCTCAATCTCGGAGAGTTCGGATTTACCGATTCCCGAATGGTATAAAAATGCTGTTTCAAAATCAATATTTTTGTAACTGTTGAGCTGTTCGTTTGCGTATTGCAGACGAACGGCTTTTCCTTTGCCGCGATACTTTTTGATAACCTCGATTCTGCCGTCAATCATTGCTGCACAAGGCTTTATCGAAAGCAGGCTTGCACTCCATGCCGCAGCGGCGGAGCATCTGCCCGAGCGACGGAGAAAGTCAATGCTGTCAAGCAGATAGCTGACTCTGACTTTCGGAATGAGTGCAGAAAGATTTGTATAAATTTCCTCTGCGTTCATGCCTTTGTCACGCATTTCGCAGGCTTTGAGAGCAAGCAGAGAAATTCCTCCTCCGAGACTCCTTGAGTCAAGAGGATAAACATCGGGCAGCCTTGATGCGGCTATTCTTGCGTTTCGGTGAGTTGAGGATAAATCGGAGCAGAAAGAAAGATGAACAACCGCTTTGCCGTCTTGAACAAACGGAGCAAAAAAATCCATGTATTCACCGGGGGAAACAGCGGATGTTTTCGGAATTTCTCCCGTTTCTTTAACATAATCGAAAATCTGATTTGCGGTTATATTGACGCCGTCGTGCATGGCTTTTCCGTTGAAAATCACGCACATTGGCATGATTTTTATTCCGTATTTTTCTGCTGTATCCTTAGGAATATCAGCGGCACTGTCTGCGGTGATGACAACCTGTTTCATGCAATTCCTCCTTTTTTGAAATTTTAACCAAAAACGAAGAAATTATCCTTTTTCTATCTCCGTGCCGACATAATAATGCTCAAGAATTTCCTGCCATGAGCTTCCCTGACGGGCCATGTAATCCGCACCGTACTGGCTCATTCCGACTCCGTGACCGTGGCCGCAGGTTTTGATTGCAAACATTTCATCGGAATAATTTATATCAAAGAAAAGGCTTTTCAGACCGAATACCTCACGGAATATGGAGGCACTTATTTCCGTTGAACCGAGACGTACGGACATAACGTATCCGCTGTCGGATTTGGTCAGCTCGCCGACCCATTCCGATGCATCTCCGCTGAGCGTTATTCCGCATTCCTCTGCAAGCTTTTTGAACTCTGATTTTTCAAAATATTTCTTTTCCGAATAGTTGGGGGAGAGCTTGTCGCCGGGGCTTGCAACGCTTGATAAATAAGGAATTTCGCTTCCCCACATGGATTTTGCATCATGTGTTCTTCCTGCACTGACGGAGTGATAAACGGTCAGTGCGGTTTCACCGTTATAGGTCAGATAACAGCCGAAAACCTCATCAACTGCAGAGCTGATTTTGTTTTCGTATTCCTCAAATTTTTCGCCCCATTTTTCTTTCCTCTGCTCTTGGTTTATGTATCCCTGATGAACATCGGGGCTGTCGGTTATATCGGCATTTTTCAGAGAAGAATCTTTGTGTTTTTCGTTCTGTTCACGGGTCTTTTTTGCATATGTATAGCTTGCAACCGCCTGAGCTTTGAGTGCCTCGCTGTGATAAACCGCATCTGTTTCCGCCGCAACCGAGCCGATGATGTATTCACGAAGCTTTATCTTTTCAACATCACCCGTTGATGCCGACATAACGGCAATATATCCGGCATCTTCGTCAAAGCTTTTCTCTGCTTTTTCCGTTGCTTGTCCCTCGGTGATATCCGTGTTTTTTTCGTTCCCGACAGCTGCAACGGGACACAGAATAAGAGATAACGCAATAATTATGCATACAACAAGATTGGTTCTCAATTCCTTCATCCTTTCCGGAGCGTAATGATTTGAACTGAATACCTGCAAATCCGTCAGGTATTCCGAACCGAATCCCGAAAAGGCTTGCTTCCGGGCAGGTTCGGGTTATACTTGTTACCCCACTTGACTTTTAGATATTCAGAGTATATAATAAATTAATTATATGATGGAGATATGTTTATTTTTAAAGCAAAGAAACGGAGGCGCATAATATGTCCACCATAATCGAATCACACGTTGCGGAGCGTGACATTAAACAATTATGCGATGAAATTCGCAAATATAACCATATAGATCCTGCGGATTATGAGAAATTCAACGTCAAAAGAGGCCTCAGAAATTCTGACGGTACGGGCGTTATGGCAGGCATAACAGGTGTTTGTACCGTTGAAGGTTACTATATCGATGACGGTGAAAAAGTACCCAGAGAGGGTCATCTTTATTTCAGAGGCATCAACATGGAAGATATAGTCAGTGCTTGCGTTGCGGAGGACAGATTCGGATTTGAAGAAGTTGTATATCTTCTCCTTTTCGGCACACTGCCGACAAAGCGGCAGCTTGACCATTTTTGCGATACACTTGCACATTGCCGCGAGCTTCCCGATGATTTTATCGAAGATATGATTATGAAAGCACCCTCGCCCGATATCATGAACAAGCTTTCACGTTCGGTGCTTGCTCTTTATTCATATGACAGCAATCCCGATGATACGTCGATTGAAAATGTTCTTCGTCAGTGTATCCACCTTATCGCTCAGATTCCCGCAATTATGGTGTATGCATATCAGGTTAAACGCAGACACTATTACCGCAAGAGTATGTATATCCACCCCATGAAGCCGGAACACAGAACGGCGGAGACAATTCTCCGTTCCATCAGAGCAGATAAGCAATTCACGGATAAAGAGGCAAAGCTTCTCGATATCTGTCTTATGCTTCACGCAGAGCACGGCGGCGGTAACAACTCAACATTTACGAGCCGTGTTCTTACTTCAAGCGGAACGGATACATATGCAACCATGGCTGCAAGCATCGGTTCGCTCAAAGGACCCAAGCACGGCGGCGCAAACATCAAGGTTTCGCAGATGGTTGAATTTATCAAAGACGGCGTCAACGATATAACGGATGAAGGTCAGGTTGCGGATTTCCTTTGCAAAATCATGCGTAAGGAAGCAGGCGACGGTTCGGGTCTTATCTACGGTATGGGTCATGCGGTTTATACACTTTCCGACCCCAGAGCAAGAGTTCTCCGTGCAAAGGCAGAGGAATTTGCAATGGGTACGGAGTTTGAAGCTGAATACAGACTTCTTAATCATATCGAAAACCTTACTCCCGAAATTTTCAACAGCCACAAAACCGTAAAGAAAGCGGCTATGTGTGCAAATGTTGACCTTTATTCGGGTCTTGTATACAAAATGCTTGATATTCCGCCCGATCTTTTCACGCCTATTTTTACAATTGCAAGAATTGCAGGCTGGTCGGCTCACAGAATGGAAGAGCTTGTCAGCGGCGGAAAGATTATGAGACCTGCATATAAGAATAACAACGTCAAGAATATCTATGTTCCCATCAACAACAGATAAGAGGTTAAGGAAATGAACAATAAATCCATGAAAAGCGGTTTCGGAATCGGTGTAATCGTTATGGCGGTTGCCGCAGTGATTGCTCTTCCTTTGAGAACAATGCAGTTTTTCACCGTTCTTGAAGGTTCAAGCGGCTTTTACAGTGAATATAACTGGAGTGTATATCTTCTTTACGGAGTTCTTGTTCTATCAATTGCCGCTGCTTTGATTTACGGAATTGCAAAACGCAAGAAACTCGAATATTCTCTTGAAGTTATCAGACGTCCCGGTCAGGGAGCAATTTCAATGGTAGCGGCAATGGGGATTTTGCTTGATGCGGCATTCTGCATCACATCCGCAATGAAAATTGAAGAAATTTCATCGGGTCTTTCAACCGCAAACTATGTTGATGGCATGACACAGGGTGACGGTATTATTCTTACCGCCGAAGCAATTTTCGGCGTGTTCACCGCAATATATCTTGTTGTTCTCGGATTTTCATATTTCAGCGGAAAGACCAACGGTTCGGAATACAGACTGATTTCCCTTGCACCCGTTGTGTGGAGTATTTTCAGGCTTGTTTACCGTTTCAAGAGAACAATCAGCTTTGTCAATGTCTCCGACCTTCTGTTTGAAATGATTATGATTTGCTTTATGATTATGTTTTTCTTTGCGTTTGCACAGGTTAATTCCCGTGTCGGCGGCAAGGGAAACGAATGGAAGCTTGCAGCGTACGGCATCCCTGCAGCACTGCTTGCACTTGTATGCTTTGTTCCCAGATTTATCGTAACAATAAGCGGCAACGCGGATTTGCTTTATTCCTATTCTGCGGCTGAATACTGTGATTTCGGCATCGCACTTCTTATTATCTCAACAGTGTTGACACGAGTAACGGATAAGATTCCCGAAGCGAAAAACGAGGAGTAATCAATGTTTTTTCAGAATGTTTTGATTGCAAGTGAACAGGTTGCAATTCTTTATGTGCTTGTTGCCGTCGGTGCGATATGCGATAAAATCGGAATTTACACCGAAAAGGTTGCAAAAAGCTGTACCGACCTGCTGTTTTACATCATAACGCCTGCGGTTATAATTCAGAGCTTCTGTGCTCTTGAATATAATCCCGAAACTGCCAAGGGACTTTTTGTTGCCATGGGATGCGGATTTATTCTTCATATAGTTTCGGCTTTGATTTCAAGCGTTGTATTCAACCGTACAGTCATGGATGAAGCCTGCATCTATAAATATTCCTGTGCATACGGAAACTGCGGATACATGGCTTTGCCTCTTGCAGGTGCCGTGCTTGGCGATGAAGGTGTTTTTTACTGCTCTGCAGTTATAATTTCTTTCCAGATTTTCAGCTTTACCCACGGTATTTACACCATAACAAAAGGCAAAGACGGAGAAAAAGTCAAGTTCGATTTAAAAAAACTTATCGTCAATCCCGGAGTAATTTCCGTTATAATCGGACTCCCCCTCTTTCTTCTTTCCGTGAATCTGCCCGAGGTTATTGAGTCTCCGATAAATTACATTGCAAGTCTTAACACACCTGTTGCAATGCTGATTTTCGGCACATATATAGCAAACACAAACTTCAGAAGCATCTTTAAGAATCTGAGGATTTTTGCGGTTGCTCTTGTTAAACTCATAATACTTCCGCTTGTGCTTATGGCGGCATTCAGATTTGCGGGCATAACGGGCACATTGCTTGTTGCACTTTCGATTTCCGCAGGTGCACCTACCGCTAACAACACCGTAATGTTTGCCGCAAAATATGACCGTAACACGGGTCTGGCATCTCAGACGGTTGCAGTGGTAAGCTTTATTTCGATTATCACCCTGCCTGTTATGATTGCACTTGCTCAGTATGTGGGGTGAGGGCTTGAAAATCAAAGAAATAATGGATAACATTTCACCCTTGTGGGGAATTTGTTCATTTGATAAAATAAAAGACGGACTCATTGAGTGCAGGGCAAAAAGAAGACTGCCCGAAAATCCCAAAACCGTTGTGGTTGCGTGTTTTCCGTATCTGCTTGATGAGTCATTTTATAAAAACGGAAACATCTCGAAATATGCGGTTGTGACGGATTATCATGAGGTTGCGTCGGCAAGGCTGAAATCGGCGGCAGAGGAGCTTGAAAAAATTTTACCTGATGAAGAATTTGCTTTTTTTGCCGATAATTCGCCGATACCGGAAGTCAGAGCAGCTTGTTATGCGGGCCTCGGAGTGAGAGGGGATAATTCTTTGCTCATAACCGAAAAATACGGCTCATATGTATTTATCGGAGCAATAGTCACTACGGCTGAATTCGGAATTGCCGAAAACGAAATAAAACCATGCTTAAAATGCGGAAAGTGCAGAAAAGCCTGTCCGTCGGGTGCGATATCCGAAACAGGATTTGAAAGAAACCTCTGTCTTTCCGAAATAACTCAGAAAAAAGGTGTTCTTACTTCCGAAGAAGAGCATCTTATGAAGGAATGCGGCTGTGTCTGGGGCTGTGATATCTGTCAGGATGTCTGCCCGCTGAATAAGAATGCAGCCGTGACCGGAATAGAAGAATTTCTTGATTCTCCCGTTGCCTCCGTATCGTGCGGATGTTCGCTCGAAGGCAGAGCCTATGAGTGGAGGGGAAGAAAAGTTATTGAACGAAACATTTCCATCGTGAAAGGAGAAACAAAATGAAACTTATAGTTGCTATAATCAACAATGACGATTGTCCCAGCGTGCTTAACGGACTTACACAGAAAGGATTTTATGCAACCCGTCTTTCAACTTCGGGCGGTTTCCTCAGAGCAGGAAACTCAACTCTTCTTATCGGTACGGATGACGAAAAAGTTGATGATGTTATTGAAATCATCAGCGAATTTTCACGCAAACGCACTCAGATGGTTTCTCCCTCACCCTCATTCATGGCGGAGGGATTCATTTCCAGAGCTGTTGAGGTTACTGTAGGCGGTGCAACGGTATTTGTTCTCGACGTTGATAAATTTATCAAGCTTTAAGGCTGTGTTTTAAATGAAAATTGAAAAATTTGACATAGAAAATCAGGTTGAAAAATCTTTGTCTGCCGCGCTCAACACAAGGCGTTTCCCTCATGCCGTCATCTATGAAGGCGGAACAACCGAAGAGAGGATGGCTCTTGCAATGAAAACCGCATCGGCACTTGTGTGTTCGGGCGGAGGAGAAGTGCCTTGCCTTGCCTGCCGTGACTGCAGAAAAGCGTCAGCGGATTCCCATGCGGATATTCTTGTCTATTCCGTTGAGGACAAGCCCAAGGCGTTCAAGGTTGATATAATCAGGGAAATAAGAGCGAAGGCATATATTGTTCCCAACGAAGCGGACAGAAAGGTTTTTATCCTTGAAAATGCACATACGATGGGTGCTGAGGGACAGAATGCAATTCTGAAAATCCTTGAAGAACCCCCTCGGTATGTGAACTTCATTCTTCTTTGTTCATCGAAATCGGGATTTTTGCCGACGGTGCTTTCACGTGCGGCGGTTTATAATCTCGGTCAGGCTTCAATGCAGGATTCGGATGTATCCGGTGAAGATGTTGTTGAAACGGCAAAGAAAATTGCTCTTGCTTCGGCGGCGATGAATGATTTTGAAATAGTTAAAACGGCAGGGGTTTTTGAGAAAGACAAAAAGCTTCTTTATGCGGTTTTGCCTGTTGTTCAGGAAATTTATGCCGCCGCGCTCAGAATAAAATATTATGCCGAAGAAGAAAATGCCGAATTCGGCGAAACGGCAAGAGAGCTTGCACGTAAGCTCAGCCGCAATTCACTGCTTGCCCTCATCGAGAGTGTTGATGCTCTTATGGAGGCGGTCAGACTTAACGCAAATCACAATCTAATGGTTACAGCCGTCTGCACGAAACTTCGCAGGGCGGCGGTCAACTGATATCGGAGGTGCCATATGGCAGAAGTAATAGGCGTTCGTTTTAAAGAGGTCGGAAAGGTTTACTATTTCGACCCCGACGGACAGATACTGAAAAAGGGTGACAGAGTTATCGTTGAAACCGTACGCGGAATCGAGTGCGGTGAGGTTGCAATGGATAACCGTGAAATCAGCGATGAAGAAATCGTGAAGCCCCTCAAGAAGCTCATCAGAACAGCAACCGAAGAAGATATAGCAACCGTTACCGAAAACAAGAAGAAAGAAAAAGAGGCTTTCGGTATCTGTCAGCAGAAAATTGTAAATCACGGCCTTGATATGAAGCTTGTTGATGTTGAATATACTTTTGACGGCGGTAAAATTCTTTTTTATTTCACCGCAGACGGCAGGGTGGACTTCAGAGAGCTTGTAAAAGACCTTGCAGGCGTTTTCAGAACGAGAATCGAACTGCGTCAGATAGGCGTGCGTGACGAATCAAAAATGCTCGGAGGTCTCGGCATTTGCGGCAGACCCTTCTGTTGCAGCAGCTTCCTCGGAGAATTCCAGCCTGTTTCAATCAAAATGGCAAAGGAGCAGGGTCTTTCGCTTAATCCGACAAAAATCAGCGGTGCCTGCGGCAGACTTATGTGCTGCCTTAAGTATGAGCAGAATGCTTATGAACATCTTCTTAAAATCACTCCCAAACCGGGTGCAATAGTTGAAACATCCGATGGTGCGGGTACTGTTGTTGATTTCAGTCTGCTTACGGGTAAGCTCAAGGTACAGCTTCACGATAACCCCGATGCTCCTCCCAGATTCTTCCACAGAAGGGAAGTCAAGCTTGTCCGTGACTCAAGAATCAAGGTTGCCAAAGAGGAAATTGAAGCCCTTAAAGATATCGAAGGATAATTTAGTTTAAATTCCATATAAAAACCTCTTGCAATTTTAAAATTATGTGTTAAAATGTACTTGAAAAAATGTTAAGGAGGAAGAACATAATGGCATATTTCATTAACGACGATTGCATCTCCTGCGGCGCTTGTGCAGCAGACTGCCCCGTTGGCGCTATCTCAGAAGGCGACGGCAAGTACGTTATCGACGCTGATACTTGCATCGATTGCGGCGCTTGTGCAGATTCATGCCCCGTTGAAGCTCCCAAGGCTGAATAATTTTTATTGAAAAGATGAACCGCTTTCTCAGGAAAGCGGTTTTTTCTTGTTTATATGCTTGCTTTTTTACACAATATGTATTATATTATTTATATTAAGTATCAAAGAGGTGCAAAAATGAAAAAGATTTTAAGCGTGTTTCTTTCACTTATCCTTGTTTTCTCGGCAGTTTCAACAGGCGTTTCAGCTGTAGAAACAGAGCCGGATCTGAAGTTTGCGGTAGCGTCTGACCTTCATTACAATGTTCCCGTTGAACAGCTTGAAGGCGAAATTGAAGATGAAATCTATTGGTATGCAAACCGCCGTGCCGCAATGGAGGTTGAAAGCAGCTGGATTATCGATGAATTCCTTAATCAGTGCGCGGAAAATGATGAGGTTGATTTTGTCCTTATTTCCGGTGACATTGCCGATAACGGCAAGGTTATCGCTCAGGAACATTATGATATGGCTGCGAAGTTTGCCGCTTTTGAAGAGAAAACAGGCAAGCAGATATATGTTACCGTCGGTAACCATGATGCAGGTGTAAACTGTGAAACCGAGCTTGATGATTTCAAACGCATTTATGCCGATTTCGGTTATGACAAGGCTCTCAACGTCAGAGACGAAGATGCTTCGTATACAGCTGACCTCGGCGATAAATACAGACTCATTTCTCTCGACAGTACAGAACCCGACAAGTCAACTGCAGACGGTATGTCGGCAGAAAAGATGGATTGGGTAAGAATTCAGGCTGAGCAGGCAAAGGCAGACGGCAGATATCCCATCCTTATGATGCACCACAATCTTCTTGACCATATGCCTCTCCAGAGTCTTTTCAGCAAAGATTTCATTGTAAAATTCCATTATTCAACCGCAGACCTTTTTGCGAACTGGGGTATCAAGCTTGTATTCACAGGTCACGAGCATTGCAGCGATGCCGCTGTTTACACAAGTTCTGCAGGCAATGTTATTTATGACTTTGCAACAACATCGCTCACAATGTATCCCCTTCAGTACAGAACATTCGAAATTACTGACAGCAATATTATTTATAACGTTAAAACCGTTGATAAGATTGATACGGATTCACTTACCGCATATACGGCAGGCTATGATGAAAATCAGATTGCACTCATGAATGCAGGCCTTAACGCATACGGAAAAGGCTTCCTCAAAGCCGGCATAAAATACCGTCTCGGCCGTTCGCTCACAATGGAGCAGATGGGCATTGCCGAGGATGCTTTCTATTATGAGCTTGTGGATGTTGCTGTCGGCGGTCTCAATAAGATTCTCAATGAGCCTCTCTACGGAGAAGGCGGCATTCAGCAGCTTGCGGCTGAATATAATATCGAAATTCCCGACAGCCGTTATAAGAACGGTTGGGATGTTGTGACAGAGCTTGTTGCGGCTCACTACGAAGGTGAAGAAGGCTTTGATTTCCAGAGCAAGGAAGTAACAATCTTCCTTCGTCTTGTTTCTCTTCTTCTCAAGGATGACCTTTGTGCGGTTACCGATGAGGTATTCCTGGGTGCCGCAAATGAACTTTTCAAGCATTTCGGAACAGATACTTTTGTAACAGATCTTACAAAGCTTGCAACAAAGGTATTCGGCGGCGTTACTGTTGCGGAGTATTTCCTTGTGGCACTTGTTTCTCCTCTTATTTACACGTTTGCGGTTGACAGCGACGGAGTGAATGACAATGTCGGAATGCTTACGGGTTACGGCGTTGTAAGTGCTGAAGGTAATGCGTATAACATCCTTGACAGACTCCACACAACATTCAATAACATTATGAAATACATCACAATGTTTCTTCAGATTGTTTCCAAGATTTTTGTTAAATAAATAATTGAAATAAAGACTGTCTCACCCGAGGCAGTCTTTGACTGTCGATAAAGTCGCTGAAACATAAACGAAAATAAAAAGTAGGGCGGGATGACCGCATCCCGCCGATTAATTTGCAGGGGACTTCGACCCGATGTCCCGAAAAATCAACTTATTTCGTTTATTTGACGTTTTTTCT
>JAZQLN010000041.1:0-103429 GCA_045542715.1 Acutalibacteraceae bacterium | reverse complement strand
AAACGTCAAATAAACGAAACAAGTTGATTTTTCGGGACATCGGGTCGAAGTCCCCTGCAAATTAATCGGCGGGATGCGGTCATCCCGCCCTACTTTTTATTTTCGTTTATGTTTCAGCGACTTTATCGACAGTCAAAAGTGGTAACTTCGGTTACCGCTTTTTTATCGTAAAAATTAACATTGAAATATAAAATTCTGTTATCGGATTTTGTTGACAATTGACAATCAATCTGCTAATATATTAATGACTATATTTATAATCAAAGGAGGAAACCAAAAATGATTGATCAGAAAACTCTGGCATATATCAATCTTTACGGCGTTCTGGGTACTCTTGAAAACCTTTGTGAGCTCGCTCCCGAAGCAGGCAGCATTCTCACAAACAAAAAGCCCATCTCAATCGGTTTTGAGGTAAAAGGCGGTCCCAGTGCAACAATCACCTTCAAAAACGGAAAGTGCAGAATGGAGCAGGGATGTGCAAAGTGCGATGTCAAGCTCCCCTTCAGCTCATGCGAAAAATTCAACGGTCTTATCGACGGAACAGTTACTCCCATCCCCTCAAAGGGATTCCACCACATCGGCTTCCTTCTTAAAGACTTCACAAAGCTTACCGACCTTCTCAATAAGTATATGCGTCCTGAACCTGCTGACCTTGAAGACGAGGATTTCTTCAGAATCAGCACAACTCTTATGATGTATACAATTTCCGTTGCTATTGCACAGATTGGTAATAATGACGAAATCGGCAAGTTCTCCGCCGGCAATATGGTTGACGGTGAAATCGCTTTCAGCATCAAAGACGGTCCCGCAGCAACCGTAAGAGTCAAAAACCACAGACTTCTTGCAATCAAGAAACCCAGCGAGGCTCCCAGAGCTGTTATGGAATTCAGCTCAATCAAGCTTGCAAGAGATTTGTTTGACGGTAAGGTTAACGCAATCGCTTGCGTAGGCTCAGGCGATATCGTTATGAAGGGCATGATTTCAATGCTCGACAACCTTAACAGAATTCTTGACAGAGTTGCTCTGTATCTTGCATAAGGAGGTTTCTGAAATGAGTATGAAAATCAATACACACGCTAAAAGTGCCGAGCTCTTTCAGAGAGCAGCAAAGGTAATTCCCTCAGGTCTTTACGGTCATCAGGGCCCTGCAGAAGGCTGCTGCATCCCCGTTTCGGCTTACCCTCTTTTCAGCCAGAAGGCTCAGGGCACATATTTCTGGGATGTTGACGGAAATAAATACATAGACTATATGTGTGCATACGGCCCCAACGTTCTCGGTTATAACGATCCCGACGTTGACAAGGCTGTTATGGAACAGATGAAAATAGAAAACTGCGTCACTGCTCCCTCAACAAAGATTATCGAGTTTGCAGAGCTTATGGTTGATACCGTTGCAAGTGCAGACTGGGCATTCTTCGCAAAGAACGGCGGCGACACCACAACCGCAGCTATCATGACTGCAAGAGCAGCAACCCACAGAAAGAAGATTATCTTCGTCAAGGGTTACTACCACGGTGTTGCTCCCTGGTGTCAGAAGGTTGACTATCCCGGTGTTATCCCCGAGGATGTTTCAAACAATCTTTATGTTGACTGGAACGATTTCGAACAGCTTGAAAGAGTTGTTGCCGAAAACGAAGGCGAAATCGCTGCTTTCATTTCAACACCTTATATGCACGGCAACTTTGTTGATAACGTTCTTCCCGCAGAGGGTTATTGGCAGAAGGTTCGCAAGCTCTGCACAGACAAGGGTATCGTTCTTATCGTAGACGACGTTCGTTGCGGTTTCAGACTTGACCTTGCAGGCTCCGACCATCATTACGGCTTTGAAGCTGACCTTATCTGCTTCTGTAAAGCACTTGCAAACGGCTGGAACGTTTCGGCTCTTTGCGGTAAAGACTGGCTCAAGAGTGCAATCAGCGGTCTTTCATACACAGGCAGCTACTGGATGAGTGCAGTTCCCTTTGCAGCGGCTATCGCTTGTATCAATAAGATGAAAGAAATCGATCTTCCCAAGATTTGTCTTGAAAAGGGCACAATGCTCTGCGACGGTCTTAAGGCTGCAGCCGCAAACAACGGCTTCAACCTCAGCGTAACAGGCGAGCCTGCACTTTTCTATCTCATGCTCAAGGATGACGATTCACTCATGCTTCATCAGGAATGGATTGCAGAGGTTGTTAAGAGAGGCGTTTATATGACCAATCATCACAACCACTTCATCAATGCAGCTCTTTCCGATGAGGATATCAAGCACACAATCGAGGTTGCGGAAGATGCATTCAAGGCAGTCCGCAAGAATCACCCCGAACTTGGCTGATATTAAGTGAAAATGAGTTCAAAGTGCAAAGAGCAAAGGGCAAAGTTAAGGGTCGCTTCGCTCCGGAATTTTATATCACATTTTTTAATAAAATGGGTGCGGGCGAAGTCCGCCATTCACTTTGCGCTTAACACTATGAACTTTGCACTAACAAAGAACTGTTATTTACTTCAATACGGAACCAAAGCGTTATGATACGCTTACACATAATCAAAGGAGGAATTCTCTATGGCATTAACCAAACAGGAATGGCTTGAGCTTGAAAAGCAGGCTCACGAACTCCGCAAGCTCTGCCTTGACACAACTTATTGGGCAGGCAGTGCACATATCGGCGGCGGTATGAGCGTTATGGATATGCTCGCCATTCTCTACTACAAGTACATGAAATACGATGTTGCAAATCCCCAGTGGGAAGACAGAGACCGCTTCATCCTCAGTAAGGGTCATGCAGGCGTTGCACTTGCAAGCCTTGTTTGCCATGTTGGTTTCGATGATAAAGAAAAGCTCAAGACCTTCAACCTCAGCAACTCAACAATGGGTATTCACCTTGACTCAAACAAAGTTAAGGGCGTTGACGCTTCAACAGGTTCACTCGGTCACGGTCTTTCAATCGCTCTCGGAACAGCTCTTGCAGCAAAGGTTCTCGGTAAGGATTACAAAACATTCTGTATCCTCGGCGACGGCGAATGCGACGAAGGCTCAAACTGGGAAGCAGGTATGGCTGCTGCTCACTTCAAGGCAGATAACCTCATTTCTTTCGTTGACCGCAACAAGTGCATGATCGACGGCAGAACAGAAGACGTTATGAAGCTTGAACCCCTTGCAGACAAGTGGCGTTCATTCGGCTTCATCGTTAAGGAAGTTGACGGTCATAACTTCAATGAGCTTGCAGATGCCATTGATTTTGCTCTTGAAAACAAGGGTGCTCCCGTTATGATTATCGCTGACACAATCAAGGGCTGCGGCGTTGATTACATGGAAGACGACTATAAGTGGCATTACGGCGCACTTAACGAAGAAAAATATGAGCAGGCTAAGGCAAGCCTTGAAAAATACTATGCAAAACGCGTTGCTCGCGCAGAAAAGGAGGGCATCTGATTATGGCAGGCGGATTAACCTATACAGCAACCGAATCAACAGCGTTCTCAACCGCTGAAATTTACGGTAAGGCTCTCTGTGAGCTTGGCGAAAAGCATCCCGAGGTTGTTGCTCTTACAGCTGACCTTGGCAAATCAACAAAAATCGGTATGTTCGGCGAAAAATTCCCCGACAGATACTTCAACGTAGGTATTGCTGAGCAGAATATGTTCGGCATGGCAGCAGGTATGGCAAGAGCAGGTCTTGTTCCTTTCCTTTCAACATTCTCTGTTTTTGCTTCTCTCAGAAGTGCTGACCAGCTCCACACAGACATCTGCTATCAGAATGTCAACGCAAAAATCATCGCTACCCATGCAGGCACATCATTCGGTCAGGCAGGCTCAACTCACCATGCTATCTGTGACATGGCAGTTGCACGCTCAATTCCCAACCTCACCGTTATCTGCCCTGCAGACGGTCTTGAAACTTACAATGCGGTTCATGCTGCATACGATAATTTCGGACCCTACTACATCCGTATCAACAGAGGCTTTGACCGTGTTCTTTACGATACAACAGACTACGGCTTTGAAGTTGGTAAGGCTGTAACAATCAACGAAGGTTCGGATATCACAATCATTGCTTGCGGTTCATGCGTATTCCAGGCATATCAGGCTGCAAAGTTCCTTGAAACCAACGACGGTCTTAAGGTAAGAGTTCTCAATATGCACACAATCAAGCCTATCGATAAGGAAGCTATTGTCAA
This sequence comes from Acutalibacteraceae bacterium, assembly GCA_045542715.1. Lineage (GTDB taxonomy): Bacteria > Bacillota > Clostridia > Oscillospirales > Acutalibacteraceae > CAG-177. The sequence continues at coordinate 99,272 of JAZQLN010000041.1, read as the reverse complement.
GGCTGTTATGGAAACACGCCGCATCATCACCGCTGAAGACCACAACGTTATCGGCGGTCTCGGTTCGGCAGTAGCAGAGGTTATCGTTGAAGCAGGCAAGGGCTGTGCATTCAAGCAGCTCGGTATTCAGGATAAGTTTGCACCCATCGGTCTCCACGAAGACATCATGTCCAGCCTCGGCATCGACCAGAACGGTATCATTGCAGCTGTTCGTGAGGTTATGGGTAAGGACTTTGAACTCGACGACGACTGGGACGACGAAGTTTGATTTGAGTTCTTTTCACTTTCTCCTTCGGTCGTGTATCGCATACATTTATTTGTAAAGAAGGAGATGGCGGCTCAACACCTCTCAACCCGACAAACAGGATGTATTATTATGGGATTAACAACAGCGATTATTTTGGCAACAATCGCAGAATTGTTTGAATGCGTAAAAGCCGGAGATTTTGAAACAATATCATCGCTTGTAACAATAGTTTTTAATAATATGTTTGGGGTTTGATGGTGTTCACGAGCTTTTGAACAGATAATCGGTTACTTCAATCAATCGTACTATACATACAACCGAAAGGAATGATTATTATGGCTTCGAGAGAAGATATTTTAACTAATAAAATTTTCCTTTGTGCGGTTCTTCCCCTTATCAAAACAATTGCTTCCGATGACCCCAAGCTTGCCAAGAAATTTGAGCACGCTCATGCGGTTATTCAGGTCAGCGCAAAAGACCCCGATGCTCCCGAAGGCAAGTTTGCAACTCATTTTGTTGTTAACTGCGGCGAATGGGAGTGCCATACAGATAAGGTAACAGACAATGCTCACATCGAACTCCAGTTCAAGAGCATTGAAACCATGAACGCATTCTTCAAAGGAAAAATCGGTCCCGCAACCCTTCCCGCAATGAAGGGTGTAACCAAGAAACCCGCTGTTTTTGCGGCATTTATGATGACTCTTCTCAAAATGTCATCTCTTCTTACCGCAACGGAAGCTCCAACTGACGAAGAATCAAAGAAATTGCTCGTTAAGTGCTATTTCTATCTTCTTTCAACGGGTATCAGCACACTCAACAAGCAGGGTCACGAAGAAATCCACAAGTGGACTCTTGCAAGCCCTGACAGAGTTTATGCATGGGCGGTTGACGGATATCCCGAGCTTTCGGCTTATATCCGCATCAAGGCAGGCAAGTCAAAGGCAGGCAGAGGCGTTTATAAGCGTGCTCTTCCCTTCTTTACCATGAGATTTGACTGTCTTGACTCGGCACTCGGCATTCTTATGGGTACTGCAGATATGCTTGAATTCACAAAGGAAAGCAAGCTCATCATGGACGGTGCTCCCGAATTCGGTGCGCAGATCGGCGACTATATGCTTAAGGTCGGCGACTACGCAAGATAAATTCTGATTGTGATAAATGCGACGGAACGTAAACATAAATGTTTACTTGACGTTTTTTCACCTTTGACGTATACCTGATACGCCTGCAGGTGATAAAAACGCCATCCGTCATCATTTCTCAACAATCATAAAAAATCAAAATAGAAATAAAAATGCAAGGATTGATGTTACGTCAATCCTTGTTTTTTTATGTGCATTTTCGAAACATAATAATTTATAAAAGAATTAAAATTGTATATATTTTTACTTGCTTTTGATAATAAATAGGAATAAAATAAGAAAAAGGAAAGAAGGTGCGTTTATGGAAGAAAAAAAGACCGTGCTTGCCGAAGAAGGCGACAATTTAGGCTCGGTTATCAAGCATCTGATAGATTTCGATGCTCAGCAAAGAGCCGTTATCTCTGAAGCTCTTGACGAAAGAGAAGCAAAACGCAGGGAGCTTGAAAAAGAAAAAGAAGAAATCAACCGAAAATATATGCTCCGTGCCGACAGGGCACTGGAATCTCTGCAAATCAAGGAAAACGAAAAGGCAGAGAAAGAAATAAATGCATTACGCAACGCATCTGAAAAAAACATTGCCGAGCTTGAAAAAAAGGCAGAGGAAAACAGCGATTTCTGGGTTGAGGAAATTTTCAAAAGAGTTATTTCAGATTAAGAGAGGAGGACAGCCGTATGAATTCAAAAGCATCGAATTCCGTTATGACAAGAGTGAGAGCCAAGTACGGCTGTCGTCTTAAAGCGGAAGATTACGAGACCCTTGCAGGGGCACAGAATATAAAAGAAGTTGTCAGCTTCATGAAAAACAGAAAAGGGTATGCAGAGCATTTTGCAAATCTTTCATCGGATAACGACCTGCACAGACTGAAGGTTGAGCGTGCTTTGCAGACATCGTTTGAAACCGAGGCGGCACGTCTTTGCGGATTTGAAAAAAATGTAGGCTATCCGTTTCTGAAATATATGGATATTGACCGTGAAAACGAACTTATTCTCGATTATATAGTCAATCTTTCGTTCGGAACACCGCATAAGATGATTCTCAAAATTCCGTCAAAATCAAACAGCGGAACAAAAGTGGATTTTTCAAGGCTGTTCCAGATTACGAATGTTGCCGAGCTTTCAAAATATCTTTCGAAAACGAAATATGCAAAGCTTGTTTCCGTTTTGCCGAAAAATGAGGGGGATGCTTTTGATATTTCTCTTATAGAAGCAACTCTCGGCAAAATAAAATACGGAATGGTGTTTTCCGAAATCAAGAAAACATTTTCGCCCGAAACGGCGGAATTCTTATCGTCGGGATTGCTGATGAGAAGTGAGCTTTCCGACCTTGATATGATTTACAGAGCGAAGAAATACTATAATCTTTCACCGAGCTACATCCGTACAAACCTTGTCGGTTACCGTTATCTGCTTTCTCCGGCTGTTTTTGACAGGCTGATAGAGGCGGAGAGTGCCGAAGAATTCATGAGTATATTCAAAAAATCGAGATATGCGTCAAGAATTCAGCGTATCGGTATCGAGGATGTTGAGCTTTTCCGCAAGAAAGCGGTTGTTGAAAACGAGATAAGGCAGATTCATTTTTCGGCAGACCCTGCGGTTGTGCTTTCCTCTTATCTGCGTTTTCTTGAAACCGAATGCGAAAATATAATAAAAATCATCGAGGGCATAACCTATAAAGTGCCCAAGGAAGATATTCTTAAAAACCTGATTGTTACAGAGAAAGGAGAGTGAGTGAATGGCTGTTGAAAAAATGAGGCTTCTGAGCATATTCGGCAACTACGATGACCTTGACAAGGCGATAAAAGTCTGCATTGACAGCGGAAATTTTCAGCCTGAAAACGCATCGTCGCTGATAGGCGGCTCAGAGGGATTTTCTTATATCAGCGAAGAAAATCCGTATTCCTTCAGGCTTATGAAAATCCGTGAGATTTTTGAAAGCTTTGAGCGTGAGCCGAAATTCATTGAGGATTGCTCGTCTGTTGATGTTGATGAGGCAAACCGCAGAGTGGACGAGCTTTATGACACGATAAAGAGCATCAGAACTCACGATTCGGTTGTTAATTCGAAAATCGAAGAAACCAAGCGTGTTATCGAGCAGCTTTCTCACTTTGAACACCTGGATATAAACCTTGAGGATGCGGTTAACTGCGACTACATCCGTGTCCGATTCGGCAGACTGCCTTTTGAGGGATTTGAAAAGCTGAAAAAATATAACAAAGAAATCAACTCGATTTTTTATCCCGATTCCAGTGACGATGTGGGCTACTGGGGTATGTATGTTACTCCGATTGACAAAGCAGCGGAAACAGACCGCGTTTATGCATCTCTTTTCTTTGAAAGAATGTGGATAAGAGGCTTCGGCGGCGGCACTCCGGCATCAAACCTTGCAAGGCTCAAGGAAGAGCTTGCACAGCTTGAAGAAAACAAGCGTGCAATCGATGAGAGCGACGATATATATTTCAAAGACCATACGGAGCTTTTTGACCTCTATTATTCAAAGATAAAAACACTGCATGACAGCTTTGAAGTCAGAAAATTTGCGGCGAAATATCACGGCAGCTTCTTCCTCGGCGGCTGGATTCCCAAAAAGGAAGAAAAGGCAATCGTGAAAGCTTTAAAAGAGATTGACGGCGTTGAGGTTGAGGCGGCTGACCCCGAGGATTTCAAAAAGCTGACTCCTCCCACCAAAATCAAGAGCTCTTTCCTGACAAAAGCATACCGTTTTTACACTGAAATCTACGGTGTTCCGTCATACAACGAGGTTGACCCGACGGGACTTGTTGCGGTTGTCTATACTCTGCTTTACGGTATAATGTTTGCGGATCTCGGCCAGGGAATTGTTCTTTCGGCTGTCGGCTGGTTCATGTATAAATTCATGAATATGAAGCTCGGCAAAATCCTTGTTCCCTGCGGAATAAGTGCGGCGGTATTCGGAACGGTGTTCGGAAGTGTTTTCGGCAACGAAGAGCTTCTCAACCCCATGTTCCACGCTCTCGGATTTGAAGAAAAACCCATTGAAATAATGGATTCCGCATTGATGTTCATTATTGTTTCAATTGTTCTCGGTGTCGGAATTATCGTTGTTTCCATGCTGTTCAACGTTGTTTCAAGCATCAAAAAGCGGGATATGAGCTCGGCTGTTTTCGGACATAACGGAATTGCAGGCATAGTTCTTTATGTATCGCTCATTCTTCTGCTTGTGAATATGTTCATGGGTCTCGGAATCAGCACAAAGGCTCTTGCAATCGGCGGAATTCTTGTTCCCGTTGTGCTCATATTCTTAAAGCATCCGCTGGGTGAGCTTGTTATGGGCAAAAAGCCTTCAATCGGAAGCGTTTCAGACTTTGTGATTGAGAATTTCTTTGAGCTTTTTGAAGTTATTCTCAGCTATATGTCAAACACTCTCAGCTTCCTCCGAGTGGGTGCGTTCGTTCTTATTCATGCCTGCATGATGTCAACATTTGCGGCTCTTGCGGGAATCACGGGCGGCGGTGCTGCGGCGGTAATCATAATGATTTTCGGCAACATCTTCGTTATTGCACTTGAAGGTCTGCTTGTCGGAATTCAGGTTTTAAGACTTAATTTTTACGAAATATTCAGCAGATTTTATGACGGTGACGGCATTCCGTTTACCCCCATAAAAATCGGAGATTAAATATAAAGGAGAAATAATCATGTCATCAATCACAATCGCTCTTTGCGTTATACTCCCCATCCTTGCCCTTGTTATTTCCGTTTGGGCATCAATCCGCTGCATGGATAAAACCAAAAGCGGCAAAAAAGCATTCGGCCGTCAGCTTCTTGTTCTCGGCGTAGCTCTCACTGTTGCTTTCTCGTGCGTGGGTGTTGCCTATGCGGCTGAAACAAATGAAGAAACAGTTCCCGTTACTTTCGACGGCACACCCGAAACAATAACGGAAACGGTTGTTATTGCAGAAGAAGAAACACAGACAGACGGCGGAATTGCTCAGGGACTGAGCTTCATCGGTGCGGCTCTTGCAATCGGTCTTGCTGCCATCGGTGCGGGTATCGCTCTTGCATCGGGTGCTCCTGCGGCTATCGGTGCGGTTGCGGAAGACCCCAAATCCTTCGGTAAAGCAATGATTTTCGTTGCTCTCGGCGAAGCGGTTGCCATCTACGGCTTCATCATCGCTTTCCTTATGATTCTTCCCACTCTTCAGTAATATGAAATATATGTTAGTCAGTGACAGCCACGATGCACTCACGGGAATGCGTCTTGCAGGAATAGAAGGCGTGTTTGTCAGCGGTGCACATGAGGCTGAAAGAGAAATCAACAGGTGCATTGACGATGAAGAAATCGGCATAGTGCTTGTGACCGAGCGTCTTGCGGAAAGCTGTAAAGAGCTTATAGATGAAGTCAAGCTCACCAAAAGCAGGCCTCTCATCGTAACAATTCCGCGCTCAAAGCGTTCGCAGGTTGATGATAATATCATGCGGTATGTCCGCGAGGCAATAGGCATTAAGATTTAGGGTAACGAGTATAATCCGAACCTGCCCGAAAGCGAGTCTTTTCAGCGCTTTTCGGGGTTTCGGGTTAGAAAGGCGTCAGCCTGTCGTCACCCTCAACCTCCAAAAATCATCTGAAAATCCTTCGCTTTCAGGTCGAAGATTTTTTGTCGAGAGAATTTTCAGATGATTCAAGGCAAAAACGGAGCAAATCCTTGACGGATTTGCGAGTATTTTAACGAAGAAACAGCGAAAATAATCCGACAAAAAACATGGTTCGGCTTATTCTCGTTACCCTAAGGCGGTGATAAGATGATTCAGCAAAGCAAAATCAACAGTTTCATAAATTCAATAACCGATGCCGCGGCTGAAAAAAGGTCAAAGGTCAGTGCTGAAACTCAGGATATTCTTGATGCCGAAAGAGCCGAAATCGAAGCAAAGGCAAAGAAAACCGCTGAGGATTATTTCAGAGTGAGAACGGCTGAAATAAGGCTTGAAGCGGGCAAAAAAATTTCCGAGAGTGCGGCGGAATGCAGAAAAGAGGTTTTCGGACGCAGAAACGAAATCTCGCTCAGAGTACGCTCTGCCGTTGCGGAAAAGCTCAGCGGATTCACGGCATCTTCCGGATATACGGAATTTCTCAGAAAAAGCGTCTGCAGGGTTATTGAATTTCTGGGTGAAGGAAATATAACTCTGCTTTTCAGACCCGAGGATATCGCCACCGGCAGGGAAATATGCAAGGATTTTTATAATGTTACCGTGTCTGAGGATTCGTCAATAAGAATCGGCGGAATAAAGGGAATCAACTCGATTGTTACCGTGCTTGTTGATGATACTCTTGACGGACGTCTTGAAGAATGCAAAAAATGGTTTAAAGAAAATTCGGGTCTTTACATCAGCATGAGGTGAAAATTATGCCTGACAATAAAATTTTCGGAATAAACGGACCTGTTGTTACCGTTGCGGATACAAAGGATTTTTCCATGCAGGAAATGGTGTATGTCGGCAACGAAAAGCTTGTTGGTGAGGTCATAGGTATTGACGAGAAATTCACCACCGTTCAGGTTTACGAGGTAACAACGGGACTTACTCCGGGTGAAACGGTTGAGGGTACGGGAGATGCGATGTCTGTAACTCTCGGACCCGGTATAATCAAAAATATATATGACGGAATTCAGCGTCCTCTGAGGGAGATTGCCGAAAAAAGCGGTGCTTTCATTGCAAGGGGATGCTCTGCCGACGGCATTGACGGCGAAGCTTTATGGGATGTTACCGTTACGGTAAACGTCGGCGATGAGCTTACGGGCGGTCAGATTTATGCAACCTGCCCCGAAACACCGTCGATAGTTCATAAAGTCATGGTGCCCCCCGATTTAAGCGGTAAGGTTACCTTTGCTTTGCCGAACGGAAAATATACAGTAAATCAGAAAATAATAGAATTAACCGATAAAAACGGCAGGGTGCATGAGCTTACTCTTTGCCAGAAATGGCCTATCAGAACTCCGAGACCGATAAAGAAGCGTCTGCCCTGTACGGTTCCTCTTATCACGGGTCAAAGGGTAATCGATACTCTTATGCCCATCGCAAAGGGCGGCACTGCGGCTATCCCCGGCGGTTTCGGCACCGGCAAAACCATGACTCAGCATCAGCTTGCCAAGTGGTGCGATGCGGATATCATTGTTTATGTCGGCTGCGGTGAAAGAGGCAATGAGATGACGCAGGTTCTTGACGAATTCGGCGAGCTTATCGACCCCAGAACAGGCAGAAAGCTGACCGACAGAACCGTGCTTATCGCAAATACTTCCAATATGCCTGTTGCGGCAAGAGAAGCTTCGATTTATACGGGTATCACTCTTGCGGAATACTACCGTGATATGGGATATGCCGTTGCGATGATGGCAGACTCCACATCAAGATGGGCAGAGGCGTTGCGCGAGATTTCGGGCCGACTTGAAGAAATGCCTGCCGAGGAAGGCTTCCCTGCATATCTTCCTTCAAGGCTTGCGGCTTTCTATGAAAGAGCAGGCAGAGTGGAGCCTCTTTGCGGCGGTGAAGGTTCGGTTACCGTTATCGGTGCGGTTTCTCCTCAGGGCTCGGATTTCTCTGAACCCGTTACGCAGAATACCAAGCGATTCACCAGAGTTTTCTGGGCGCTTGACAAGGCTCTTGCTTATGCAAGACACTATCCCGCAATCAACTGGACAGACAGCTACAGCGAATATGACGGCGACCTTGCCGTTTACTACAACACAAATGTAAATCAGTATTTCATGGAATACCGCAGACAGCTTCTTTCTCTTCTCCACGAGGAAAGCAAGCTCATGGAAATCGTCAAGCTCATCGGTGCGGATGTGCTTCCCGATGACCAGAGACTTGTTATCGATGTTGCAAGGGTTATAAGAGTCGGCTTCCTTCAGCAGAATGCTTATCATAAAGATGACACTTATGTGCCCCTCAGCAAGCAGTTCCTTATGATGAAAACCATTCTCCATCTCTATGAAAAGGGCAAATCTCTTGTTGCGGTCGGTAAACCCGTTGCAGGAATTTCAAAGTCGGGTATTCTTGAAAAGCTTATCAAGATGAAGTACGATATCCCCAATGATAAACCCGGGATGTTTGATGATTATATGGCAGAAATAGATTCGGTTATAAGCTCGCTTATGTCGAAATAGAGGATTTTCTTATGATTAAAGAATACATTGGTTTAAATCGAATAGAAGGCTCTCTTGTTGTGCTTGACGGAGTCAAGAATCCCGCTTACGAGGAAGTTGTTGAGTTCAACGTTGCGGGCGAAGGCAAGCGAAAGGGCAGAATTATTCAGATTGAGGGAGAAAGGGTTATTGTTCAGGTTTTCGAAGGAACAAAGGGTCTTTCACTGAAAAATACGGGCACCGTGCCTACGGGCAGACCTATGGAGCTTAAACTCTCGGAAGAAATTCTCGGCAGAGTTTTTGACGGTGCAGGCAGACCGACAGACGGTTACGGCGAAATATATCCAGAGGTTTCGGCGGATATCAACGGCTCTTCAATCAATCCCGTTTCAAGAGTTTATCCCAGAAACTTTATTTCAACGGGTATTTCGTCAATCGATGCACTTTCAACCCTTATCAGAGGTCAGAAGCTTCCGATTTTCTCAGGCTACGGCATGAAGCATAACGAGCTTGCGGTGCAGATTGTGCGTCAGGCTAAAATAACCGGTGCAACAAGCGAGAATTTTGCGGTTGTGTTTGCTGCAATGGGTGTCAAAAACGATGTTGCCGATTATTTCAGACGTTCGTTTGAAGAATCGGGCGTTCTTTCAAAGGTTGTTATGTTTCTCAATCTTTCCGATGACCCTATTATTGAAAGAACCATCACTCCGAGATGTGCACTGACGGCGGCTGAATACCTTGCTTTTGAAAAGGGTATGCACATTCTTGTTGTCATGACGGATATGTCGTCATACTGCGAGGCTCTGCGTGAATACAGCTCGTCAAAGGGTGAAATTCCCGGCAGAAAGGGTTATCCGGGCTATCTTTATTCAGACCTTGCATCGCTCTATGAAAGAGCAGGCATGATCAAGGGCAAGGAAGGCTCTGTTACTCAGATACCCATTCTCACCATGCCCAATGACGATATTACCCATCCCGTGCCCGACCTTACGGGATATATCACAGAGGGTCAGATAGTGCTTGATCGTGCGCTTGACAGCGTGGGAATCTATCCGCCCGTCAGCGTTTTGCCCAGTCTTTCCCGTCTTATGAAAGACGGCATCGGCGAGGGATATACGAGAGAAGATCATTCTTCCCTTGCAAACCAGCTTTTCTCCGCTTATGCAAAGGTGCAGGATGCGGTTTCTCTTGCGTCGGTTATCGGCGAGGATGAGCTTTCCGAAATTGATAAGAAATATCTGGAATTCGGTAAGGCTTTCGAAAACAGATTTATCAATCAGGGCACAAACGAAAACCGTACGATTGAAGAAACTCTTGATCTTGGTTGGGAAATTCTTACCGTTCTTCCCGAAAGTGAGCTTGACCGTGTCAGCGGTGAGCTGATAGAAAAATATTACAGACCCGCAAAAGAAAAATAAAGAGGTGAAATCATGTCTGCCAAGGTGTCTCCCACAAAGGGAAATCTTATGAAAATAAAAAAGTCTCTGGAGCTTGCCAAGGTGGGCTATGAGCTTCTTGACCGCAAACGAAACATTCTTATCCGTGAAACGATGAGCATGATTGACAGTGCAAAGGATATCCGTGAAAGAATCAATCTGAGTTTCAGCCGTGCCTATGAAGCACTCGAAAAAGCTAATATGGGTCTCGGCGTTGTTGATGAATTTGCAGAGTTTGTTCCCGTTGAACACGGGCTTTCGATATCGTCACGAAGTGTTATGGGCGTTGAAATTCCGAGCGTAAGGCTTGATGCGGTTGTAATCGATAACCATTTCGGATTCAAACGCACAAGTGCACAGCTTGATGAGGCATATAAGCTTTTCAACGAGGTTAAAATTCTGATGGCTGAGCTTGCGGAAACGGAAAACAGCATTTACCGCCTTGCAACGGGCATAAAAAAAGCCCAGAAAAGAGCAAATGCATTGAAAAATATCGTTATTCCGAGATTTGAAATGCAGGTTAAAGAGATAACGGTTGCTCTTGACGAGAAAGAAAGAGAAGAATTCTCAAGACTCAAGGTCATCAAAAATATTATTGAATAATTTCAGTTAACATTTTGTTAATATATATTGACAAATTTGTTCATTTATGTTATGATAGCGACGATATATGGTTGCAGTTTATACTTGAACCACAAAATATTTGAAAGGAGATAAGAATAATGAAAAAGTTCTTATCAATCATGCTTGCAATTCTTTGCGTTTTCTCAACAGCAACTATTGCATTTGCATCAACAAACAAGTGCCCCTACTGTGAAGAAATTTACACAGACGAAGCAGAGTACAATAAGCATCTTGCAGATTGCGACGGCTTCTTCCGCGTTTGCCCCTACGGCTGTGACGCTGACTTCTCAACAGTTGAAGAACTTGAAATCCACAAGGGCATCTGCCTTGAATATGTTGGTGAATGTGACTACTGCGGTGCAGAAGTCAGAACACTCAACGCTTTCAACGCACACGTTGAAGAATGCAAGGTTAAGTACTGCGGTATCCCCGTACATAAGATCATGAAGTTCCTTCAGGAAACAGATCTTTATGATAAGATCATCGGTGGTCTCTTCGGTCTTCTTGCTGATATTCCCTACAACGATGTATTCAGTGCAATCTTCGGTGTTAAGGAAGATATCATCCACAAGGGTGTAGAATTAGCTAACGGCTAATATCAATAATCAAACCCCGTACAAGCTGTACGGGGTTTATTTTTTTATCTGCAAAGCAGAACGGCACATTCTATATGATTTGTGTGGGGGAACATATCAACGGGGCAGATTTTCTTGACTTTGTATCCTTTTTTTATCATATACTGCAAATCTCTTGCGAGGGTTTCGGGATTGCATGAAATATAGACAACTCTTTCCGGGTCTGCGGTTGCGAGAGAATCAATGAAATTTCTGCTGCTGCCCGAACGGGGAGGGTCCATGAATATTACATCGAATTTTTCGCCCTCTGCCGCCAGAGCTTCCATGAAATCACCTGCGTCCGCACAATAAAAGCGGGCGTTTTTTTCATTGTTACGCTTTGCGTTGGCAATTGCATCTTTTACGGCATCGGGATTCAGCTCAACACCGATAACATTGCCTGCGGTTTTTGCCGCAACAAGACCTATTGTTCCTATTCCGCAATATGCATCAAGCACCTTGGTGCTTTCGTCAAGCTGAGCAAGCTCCATTGCTTTGTTATAAAGCTTTTCGGTCTGTACGGGATTAATCTGATAAAACGATTTCGGCGAAATTCTGAAAATTCTTCCGCAGAGAGTATCTTCGATATAGCCGTTTCCGTAAAGCACTTCTTCCCTGTCGCCAAGCACAAGATTTGTGTCCTTGGGGTTGATATTGAGCACAACGGTTGTGATTTCGGGATGCATTTCGAGAAGTGCGGCAGTGAACTTTTTCTTCATGGGGAAGTATCCGCTTGCACCGACAAGCACAACCATAACTTCACCGCTTGAAAAACCTCTTTTGACAAGTACATGGCGGAGAAATCCCGTGCCCTTGTCCTCATCATAAGTCCATATTTTAAACTTCGGCAGCATATTTCTGATGTCAACGATGATTTTATCCGCGGTTTCATCTTCGGTCATGCAGCTGTCAACCATAACAATTCTGTGGCTGCCCGACTGATAAACGCCCGAAATGATTTTTCCGCTTTTTGTGCGTCCGAAAGCAGCCTGTACCTTGTTTCTGTAATGATACGGATTTTCCATTCCGATGATTTTTTCAACCTTGCCGAATTTTCTGAGAAGTATTTCACAGCGTGCCTGCTTCCACTTCAGCTGACGCTCGTAGCTCATATTCTGGAGCTGACATCCGCCGCATTTTTTTGCAAGCGGACAGGCATCGGGATTGGTTTTGATGTTGGAGGTATGTGACATTTTTATTCCTCAATTCAGTTATTTTCAAACAATTCTGTTGACAGATATCTCTCGCCGCTGTCAGGGAGGAGCACAACGATATTCTTATCTTTGTTTTCGGGTCGGGATGCAATAACGGTTGCCGCGTGGAGTGCCGCACCGGATGAAATTCCGATAAGAATTCCTTCGTTTCTGACGGTCAGTCTTGAAGCTGCATAAGCTTCTTCGGTTGTGACGGTTATGATTTCATCGTAAATTTCCGTGTCGAGAATCGACGGTACAAAGCCTGCACCGATACCCTGGAGACCGTGTGCACCTGCTTTGCCTTCGGAAAGGTAAGGAGAATCTTTCGGCTCAACGGCAATTATTTTTATGTCGGGATTTTTCTCTCTGAGGTATCTGCCCGTGCCCGTGATTGTACCTCCCGTGCCTACTCCCGCAACAAAAATATCAACCTTGCCGTCGGTATCATCCCATATTTCGGGACCCGTGGTTTTGTAGTGGGCGTTGCAGTTATCGGGATTGTCAAACTGAGAGGGGATGAAGCTGTCGGGGATTTCATCGGCAAGCTCTTTTGCCTTTGCGATTGCACCTGCCATACCCTTTGTGCCGTCTGTCAGAATAAGCTCCGCACCGTAAGCCGAAAGAAGCTTTCTGCGCTCAACGCTCATGGTTTCAGGCATTGTGATTATAACTTTAAGACCCATCTGTGCCGCAACGGATGCAATTCCGATGCCCGTGTTACCGCTTGTAGGCTCAATGATAACGGAATTTTTGTTTATTCTTCCGTCTGCCATGGCGGCATAAAGCATCTCTTTGCCTACACGGTCTTTGGCACTTCCGGCGGGATTGAGATATTCAAGCTTTGCAAGTATATTTCCATGTGCGTTAACGGCTTTTGCATAAGCGGAAAAACGCACAAGGGGTGTAGCGCCGACAAGGGCGGCGGCATTGTTGTAAATCTTCATAAGAAACATCTCCTTATTGTATATTATAATAGCTGACGGATTTTCCGTCAAGGAATACTTGATGCATTTTTTGTTAAATCTGCCCAAAATCAGTCCTTTAAAATTTACACCAATATTTTTTGTTTTTTGTTGCATTAAAGCTTTAAATCATTATAATGAAAGTAAGAATGCAATTTTTGCAAAAAGGAGAAAAAGAAAATGGCAGATAAAATTAAAATCGGCATAATCGGCTGCGGCGGTATTGCAAACGGTAAGCACCTCCGTGCTATTTCGGGCATTGATTTCCTTGAACCCGTTGCTTTCTGCGATATCATTGAAGAAAGAGCAATAGAAACCGCTAAGAAATACGGCGGCGAGAATGCAAAAGTATACACAGACTATAAAGAGCTTCTCAAGGATGAAGAAATCGTTGCCGTTCATGTTTGTACTCCGAACAAGTCCCACAGCTTCATCTCAATCGATGCAATGGAAGCCGGCAAGCATGTTCTCTGCGAAAAGCCCATGGCTAAGACATATGCTGAAGCAAAGGCTATGTATGAGGCATCGGTCAGAACGGGCAAGGTTCTTTCAATCGGCTATCAGTCACGCTGGAGAAGCGATTCTCTCTATCTTAAGGAATGCTGCGAAAACGGCGATTTCGGTGAAATCTACTACGCAAGAGCACTCGCACTCCGCAGACGTGCAGTTCCCACATGGGGTGTATTCCTCAACGAGGAAGAACAGGGCGGCGGTCCGCTTATCGATATCGGTACTCATGCACTTGACCTCACACTCTGGATGATGGATAACTACAAACCCAAGATGGTTGTAGGCACAAAATATAAGAAGCTCGGCGATCAGAAGAGAACTGCCAACGCATGGGGTGACTGGGATCCCGAAAAGTACACGGTTGAAGATTCTGCATTCGGTTTTGTTGTTATGGAAAATGGTGCAACAGTAAGCGTTGAATCTGCATGGGCACTCAATATTGCAGACCCCTGCGAAGCATCCACTCTTATCGCAGGCGTTAACGGCGGCGCTGATATGCTTGGCGACGATCTCCGCATCAACTATGTAAAGAACGGCAGACAGGTTATCGAAACACCCAATTTCGATGCAGGCGGCGTTGCGTTCTATGACGGTGCAAGCGACAGACCCGAAGAACTCGAATGCAGAGCATTCTATGATGCAGTTCTCAACGGTGCAGAGCTTCGCACAAAGCCTGAGCAAGCAATGGTAGTAACTCAGATTCTTGAAGCTATCTATGAATCGGCAAACACAGGCAAACCTGTTTATCTTAATAACGACTAAGAGGTAGAAAAATGAAAATAGCAGTTCAGGTTTATTCGGTAAGAGAACATATAAATGATTCCGAAACTCTCCTCAAGGCTCTTGAGGAAATCAAGAAAATCGGCTATGACGGCGTTGAATTCGCAGGATATTTCGGCACTGATGCCGCAACAATCAAGGCTAAGCTTGATGAAACAGGTCTTGTTGCAGTCGGTGCACACATGGGTCTTGACGATTTCAAGGAAGATAAGCTTGCCGATACAATCGAATTCGTGAACACACTCGGTCTTAAGGCTGTCGGTGTTGGCGGTGCTCCTCACAGCACAATGGAAGAAGCTGAAAACACAGGCAAGGTGCTCGGCGATGCTCAGAAATATGCCATGGATAAATACGGCATAAAGGTTTATTATCACAACCACTGCGAGGAGTTCAGACCTCTTGAAAACGGTCTTTATCCCATTGATGTTATCGGCGGACTCTGCTCGCTTGAAATCGATACATACTGGAGCTTCCACGCAGGTCAGGATAACTATAAGCTCCTTACCGAAAAGAAGGATAACATTGTTCATCTTCATGTCAAAGACGGTATCGACGGCAAACCCATGGCTCTCGGCGAAGGTAACTGCGATATCCCCACAGTAGTCAAGGCTGCGAAGGAAATCGGCATGGAATGGCTTATCGTTGAAAACGATGATCCCGTACCTACAGGCTTCGAGGATGTGGCAAGAAGCCTTGCCTATTTGAAGAAGATAATTTAATGCGAAAACAAACGGCGGGATGTGAGCGTTCTGCCCTACACTATCGATGAGGAGAAAAACAATGAAACTCGGCGTATTTACAACTCTTCTTTCAAACCTTCCGTTTGAAGAAGCTCTCAAATATTTCAAATCACTCGGCATTGAGATGGTCGAAATCGGCTGCGGCGGATATCCCGGAAATGCACATGCAGACCCCGAAATTCTTCTCAATGACGAAACAAAGCTTGAAGAATTCAAGGCTCTTCTGAAGAAATACGATGTTGAAATCAGTGCACTTTCCTGCCACGGCAATCCCGTGCATCCCAACAAGGAAATTGCAGCCGACTATGATAAAACAATCAGAAACACGATTCTTCTTGCCGAAAAACTCGGTCTTAGCCGGATTAATACATTCTCAGGCTGCCCCGGTGACTGCGAAACCGCAAAATATCCCAACTGGGTAACCTGCCCATGGCCCAACGATTTCGGTGAAATTCTTGAGTGGCAGTGGAATGAAGTTCTTATTCCTTATTGGAAAGACCTTGTTGCATTCGCAAAGGCTCACGGCGTCAACAAAATCGCTCTTGAGCTTCACCCCGGATTCTGCGTTTATAACACGGAAACACTTCTTAAGCTCCGTGAGGCGGTAGGTCCCGAAATCGGTGCAAACTTTGACCCCAGCCACCTTATCTGGCAGGGTATGGATCCCGTTGCCTGTATCCGCAAGCTGGGTGATGCAATTTTTCACTTCCACGCAAAGGATACAAAGATTGATAAGTATAACACAGCGGTTAACGGTGTGCTTGACAACAAGCCATATGGCGATGAAATCAACCGTTCATGGATATTCCGTACAATCGGCTACGGTAATGACAACGCATACTGGAAGGATATTATTTCAAATCTCCGTATGGTCGGTTATGACTACGCAATCAGCATTGAGCATGAGGATTCGCTTATGAGCCAGAATGAGGGTCTTTCAAAGGCTGTTTCGTTCCTCAAGAATGTAATACTTACAGAATCCACAGGCGAAATGTGGTGGGTTTGACGCGGATTTTTTGCCAATACTGCGTCAATCCTCCTCGAAATATCTGCATATTCCTTCGGCGGATTTCCTTGTCTTGACAAAAAATCCGTCGTCAAACTGAAATGTTTATATCTTATTTGAATGATTTTTTAACCGTTTATCAAAGGAAGCGATACCATGATTAACAATAAATTCGGTTGTGCCGTTATAGGATACGGCGGTATGGGCGGATGGCATGCTCGCAAAATCAAGGATGAAATGGGCGAATTTGCCGAGCTTGTAGGCGTTTTCGACATTAATCCCGACAGAAAAAAGGTTGCCGACGAAAAAGAAATTCATTTCTTTTCATCAAGAGAAGAGCTTCTCTCCGATGAGCGCATTGACCTTGTAACGATTGCAACTCCCAACGATGTTCATAAGGAAATCGCAATTGATGCCATGCGTCACGGCAAAAATGTTATCAGCGAAAAACCCGTCACTCTCTGCACTGCAGACCTTGAAGAAATGATTGCCTGTGCAGAGGAAACAGGCAAGCTTTTCACGGTTCATCAGAACAGACGCTGGGACGAAGATTATCTCACAATGAAAAAGCTTCTTGATGAGAACACTCTCGGCAATGTTTTCAGAATTGAATCCCGTGTTCAGGGTTCAAGAGGTGTGCCCGGTGACTGGAGAAATCAGCCTCAGCACGGCGGCGGAATGGTTTTTGACTGGGGTATTCATCTTCTTGATCAGGCTCTTATGATGACTCTGCCCAGAAAACTGAAAACCGTTTATGCTGAGCTTACGAATGTTACCAACGAAAACTGCGATGACGGTTTCCGTACAACTCTTATTTTCGATGACGGACTTTCATTCTATGTTGAGGTTACCACCAGCAACTTTATTGAGCTTCCGCTGTGGTATATGCTCGGCGAAAACGGAACATCGGTTATCACCGACTGGAATTGCGGCGGTAAGACCGTTATGGTTTCCGATTGGGAAAACAGAGATGCGGTTCCCATAGTTGCGGGTGCGGGCATAACAAAGACCATGGCACCCAGAACTGATGACACAATTGAAACTTATCCGTTGCCTGTTCAGAAAGCGGATTGGGGCGAATACTATAAAAATATTTTTGCTTACCTCAGAGGCGAAGATAACATTATAGTAACCCATAATCAGCAGCGCAGACTCATGCGTCTTGTTGAAGCAATCTTTGAATCAGGCAAAACGAACAAGGTTGTTGAATTTAACGATATAATATAAAAAGGTTTATATAAGCAAAACGGCGGACTGAAGTACAGTCTGCCGTTTTTTATAGTTTTTTTATTTCCTCAAGAATTAATATTAATTCTTTTTGAATGCATAAAATGCTGTTTTCCAGCTGAGTGATTTTTGATGAATGCTCGCTTGTTCTTCCGATAAGATAGTCGGCAGAAACATTAAAAAAATCGCATAATTTAATTATTGCATAGGTGTCAGGATTGGTTTTTCCGGTTTCGTAGTTTGATAAAGTGCGTTGGTCTATTCCTGTTGCGGCGGCGACATCACTTTGTCTTAAATCACGGTCTTCACGAAGTTCTCGTATTCGGTTCATCAAAACACCTCCAATTATTAAGATTATACTAAAATGATGGTAAAAACAGTTGACATGCCAAAAATATACATATATAATAGCTCTTGTAGAAAAATTTTGGTTGGATGCAGTTGCATAAATATTCACGGTGTGCAATTTCAAAAGCGGAATTTACGGAGGTGTAAGCTGTAAAAATCTCTGCCGGCATTCAGGGCAAAATGAGGATAGTAATATATTATGCAGTCAATATGAATTTTGGAGGTCAAAAAATTGAAAAAGTTATCAATTAAAATTATTTCGATTGCTTTGGCAATTTGCCTTTTGATTGGCGTGGTGCCCATGTCAATTTTTGCTCAAGAAAGCAACAATAATGTTTATGTTGATGTAACCATTAATGCAGACAAAACAGAGTATGCAGACGGAGACATCATAGCTTTCAACGGTTCAATTTCAAACACATCTTCTAAAGATTGTGAAGCTGATATTGAAATTGCTCTGTATTCAACTCCTTCAGTAAAGCTCGATACTAAATTGTTGAAGGTTGATGCTTTAGCTGCGGGCGAATCACATGATTTCAGCATAGATGCTAAAGCAAATCGTACGAAGGTTGGATTTATATTAGTTCAGGGAATATATGATATCATTACAGGTTATCTTTATACATCTATACTTGAAACGATTTCGTTGTTCAGCTCAAATTATGAATGTGTAAGAGTATACATTGACGGCGTTCCTGCTGCGATTATGTATAAAGTTGATTCATCGGTTGTGTTGGATGATATCACAGAACCTTCAGATCCGGGTACAGATGAGCCTTCAGATCCTGAACCCGACATTCCTCCCGTAGATCCGAAAGATGCCGACGGCGATGGTTTGTCAGACGATGAAGAAGCTTTGTTTGGAACCGACAAAAACGATAAAGATACTGATGACGACGGATTCACAGATTTTGAAGAAGTTTGGCTTATGGGTACTAATCCTTTAACCGTTAATGATCAATATGTTGATACTGATGGTGACGGATTGGCGGATTATGATGAAGTGAAAAATCATAATACTGATATCAATTCTGAAGATACTGACGGGGATAGCTTAACCGATTATGATGAAGTGTTTGTTTACGAAACAGATCCTACAAAAAAAGATACTGATGGTGACGGATTATCGGATTCATTTGAAATAGAAAATGGATTAAATCCCTTAAAAGCAAGTACAGACGGAGTCAACAATGACGGAGATGTTAAAATATCACAGGAACTTAAAGAAATCGCAATAAGTGATATGTTGCTTGACGACGAAAACATAGCAAAACCCACCGTAAAGGGTGAAGTGACCGGAGAAATGTCGGAAAATATTTTCATTGCAACAGCTAATGAAAGTGATTTTGAAGATAACAGAGCGGTTGTTGGTAAAGCGGTTTTTGTTGATGCGGAAGATGATTATCTTACAGGGTTGACTTTGGAGTTTGATTTATCGGATTATGACGGAGATTTAGCGGTATTATCAATTTGTACTCTTGATGAAGACGGAAATATAGAATTAGTCGAATCAGAGGTTAGCGGTACTACTGTTTCTTGCACAATGGAAGAAAGTGCAACATATTTCGTTATGAATATTGACGAATTCCTTAAAAATCTTGACGTTGATGTGAATGACTACTCAACTTCAACTATAAAAACCGAAGCTGTTGACAGAAGTGTTGAAATTGCAACGGAAAAAGTCAGCGGTCAGGCAGATATTGTTTTTGCAATTGATACAACCGGCTCAATGTCAGATGAAATCTATAATGTTAAATCTAATGTAGCAGATTTTACAGAAAGACTGTCAACCGAATATAATGTTAAGGTTAATTATGCTTTGATTGATTTCAGAGATTTGGAAGAAGACGGTCCCGGTACTACGAAAGTAATAAAAAACGGTTCCTCAAATTGGTTTAATGATGTAAATGTTTATAAAACAGCTCTTAACAGACTTTCAGCAAATGGTGGCGGAGATACACCGGAATGTGATGTTGATGCACTTGAAACAGCACGTAGATTGAATTTTAGAAATTCCGCAAATAAGTTTATTATTCTTATAACTGATGCAAATTACAAGGTAAGAAATGACTACGGATTAGCATCTATGGATGAAGAAATAGACTTGCTGTGTGAAGATGGAATTAATGTATCGGTAGTTACAACATCCGGACTTGCATCAACTTATAGTAATCTTTACACACAAACAGGCGGAATGTACGCAGATATTTACGGCGATTTCAGTGCAGAATTGCTGAAGTTGGCAGATCTTATCGGTGAAGAAACAGCAGACGGCGAATGGGTAATACTTAAGCACGGTTTCCGTTATGTTAAGCTTCCTGCACTTCCTGAAGCAGGAAGTACGGTTGATACCGATGAAGACGGAATTAATGATTACAAAGAACTTGGTTCAACAGAAGTTATAGATTTAACACCTTTTATTAAAGCACAGTTAGCGATTAAGGGTGTGCCTTTTGAAGCATATTACGGAAAAACTTCTATAGTTGTTTATGATTCTATTGCGGATCCTACAGTGTTTGATACAGATAGAGATGGATTTAAAGACTCTGTGGATCCAACACCGTGGCGTGCATCTGCTTTTGCTGATATGGATTCATATATAGATTGTAAATATAGAAATAAACCAAGCGTTACCATGTTAGTTAAGCAGTGTATTCCCGGAGAAAAGACAGCAGTAAATTTCTCGGGTGGAGATCTTGTTGGACATTCATTTATTCTTCTCTCTGATGGAACAGGTGAAAAAGTTTACAGGGGATTTTATCCGAGTTATGATGGAACGAAATATACTGATTATTTAGACTATACAATGAATAACATATATACGAGGGGTATGGCTTCTACAAAAGGTGTTGTCTATGATGATAGTAGTCATGAGTATAATATAGCTTACTCAACTTTGATTTCAAATGAGCAGTATAATAACATTGTAGAATATATTTCAAACAATAAGAGCAATGATTATAACTTACAGTCTTATAATTGTACAACTTTTGCTGTTGAAACATTTGCTGCAGGAAGTAGTAGCATTAAATCAATTGTAAAAAGGCATCTTTGGAGTATCCCTGTTTGGGCTGGTGCATTAACATTTACAGTGTTCTATCCTTATGGATATGATCCGGGTGATGCAGGTGAAGATATAAGAAATAATGCTTCGGAATACACTGAAAAATCTTCAATAAAATTGGCTGACGGAAGTTTATACAACGCAATTGTGGAAAGACATTAAGTTCTGTTTATATAAGTTCAATGTTGTTTTCCGCCGGGGTAATACCCGGCGGATTTTTTTGTTTACAGCTTTATTTCCGTCAGAGCCTTGAATTCGTAGCCGTTGTTTCTTGCCCAGTCGATGATATCGCCGAGGGCGGCGGCGTTGTCGGGGGAGACGGAGTGGAGAAGAAGGATTGCACCGGGATGAAGTCTTGAAGTTACCGTTTCAAAAGCATATTGACCACCTTTGGTTTTGCTCACATCCCAGTCGGCGTATGCACTCGACCAGAAAACGCTTGTGTATCCCATTGAATGGATAAGCTCAAGTGCATTTTCGTTGTAGCTGCCTTCGGGAAAACGGAAAAAGTTTGAGGTGTAGCCGAAATTTTCACGCAGGTAGTTATCACATTCAAGAATTTCATCTGCCATCCGCTGACGGCTTATTTCCGAAAAATCGGGATGTTTTGCGGAATGGTTGCCGACGATATGACCCTCTTTAATCATCCTTGCGATAAGCTCGGGTGATTTTTTGATGTGTTCAAGAGTGCAGAAAAATGCGGCAGGTACATTCTTTTCTTTGAGCGTATCAAGAACTTTTTCCGTGTAACCGTTTTCCCATCCGCAGTCAAAGGTCAGATATATAACCTTTCCGGCTGAGTTTCTGTCATAGCAGATTGCGTTATACTTTGTGCTTTCAAAGTAGCTCTGAGCAGCTTTTGAAATCTCATGAGGTTCGGAATTTTCGGCAACACCGTAGCTGTGTTCTTTCTTTTCGGTTGACAGTCCTCGTTTGTTTTCGGGGTCATTGACGGTAAAGGCTGCGGGAGGAAGAATTTTTCTGCCCGTCAGCGGTGAGGTGGGTGCATTCGTTCTTTTGTCCTCAACGGTTGCGGATGCATTGACATCTGTTTCTTCAAGAGTGCCTCTGCCCGTGCAACCCGACAGAATAAAAGCGATGCACAGCATCAATACGGTAATTTTTTTCATCGACAAACACCTTGCTTTGTTATTATTTATATTGTATAGTATATCCGACAGATTTATATATAAACTTTTTAGCACTGCGGAAAGTTTTTGAAAAATTTTTAAAATTTTTTGAATCCGATGCAACAAAAACGAAACATCAGCACACTTATATTACGAGAGATAGAAGGGGGAGAGAATTTGAACGCTCAGATTGAGGAACTCGTTGCTCTTGCCAAGGATGGCAGTGCCGAAGCTTTCGGCGATTTATATGAGATTTATTACAAAGAAATGTACTGCTATGCTTGTTATGTCACGGGCAATGAAAGCCTTGCTCAGGATGCGGTTTCGGATGCCGTTCTTTCTGCTTTCAGGCAGATTAAATCTCTCAAAAATGCAAAAGCGTTCAAAGGATGGCTGTTCAAAATTCTTTGTGCAGCGTGTAAAAGATATTATACGGATAACGAAAAAAAGAAATCGGTTGTTTATCTTGATGACGAAGAGGGAATATATACCGAGCCTGCAAGCTATGACAGCATCGAGCTTTCCGTTGAGCTTAAAGATGCTCTCGGAACTCTTTCAGCGGAAGAAAGAGAAATCGTTGTGCTGAGTGTGCTCGGTAATTATAAAAGCCACGAGATAGCCGATATTCTTGACTGCCCGTCGGCAACGGTACGCTCAAAGCTTAAGAGGTCGCTCAAAAAGCTCAGAGTCGCACTCGGCGGCGAAGAATGATGAAAGGAGGATGCTAAGATGAAAAACAAAGATTTACAGACTCTGGATATGCTCAGAGGCGAATTTGAAAAGAGCGTTGATTCGGCAAAAGTGCCCTTGAAGCTTCAGAAGCAGAGCATAGTGCATATGCTTGAAAAGGATGCACGGGAAAGAAAGGCTCAGGAAGAAGCCGAAGCAAAGAAAAAGTATCAGGTTGTTACCGTCAAAAAGCTTATAGCCATTGCGGCAGCTCTTATTGTAACCGTATCAGGTGCTCTTGTGTCGCAGCCCGGCAACGGTCCGATGACGGCTTTGGTGAATGCTGCATCATCCGAAAGTGAGAAAGATATTGATTCATTAAAAGATTACAATCAGATTTTCGAAATACCCGACGTTAAAAAATCCATGAAGCCTGTTTCAATGACAAATCCCGTTGTTGAAAATCCGAATGACAGCCGTCAGCCCGTAACATCAGAAGTTACAGCTCCCGTTGTTCATCCTGACGAAAACAATCAGCAGACAACAGCACCCGTTATTACGGAACCTGTTCAGAACACTTCTTCCGAGGATAAATATACGGAATATATATATCAGGAAATACCTGAAACAGAGCAGGAAAACGCTGCGGGCACAAGTGAGGAGCTTATAACAAACAGTCCCGAGGGTGTTGCCAGATTCGAAGAATTTGAAGCTGATATTGTTAAGCAGAACAACGGATATGTTTATACTCTTACAACCGGAATGACGAAAAACGGACAGAACACAGAGCTTATCCGTGTTGCGAAAATAGTTCCCGGTGACAAGATGCAGGAGGTTGCGGAAATCACCGTTTCCGTGAATAACAGCAACAGCGAAATTCAGGAGTGTGTCGAATTTTTCTTCTATGAAAACACACTTGTAACAATAAGCAAGGTATCAATCTACGAAATGGTATATAATTACGAAGACATAGGTGATGTTTGCCTTGAAAGCGATAAAACCGTTGCGGCTTTCTATGATATATCAGACCCTGCAAATCCCCGTAAGTTTTACAGTCACGCTCAGGACGGTGCGTATATTTCAACAAGACTTTGCGATAAGAAACTCTATATCGTAACATCGGCAGGCATTCCCGAAATAAACGAAAACACCGATATCGAAAGCGTTATTCCCGGCACAAGCATAGTTACGGGCGGCAACTCAAACCGCACCAAGGTAAGTGCCGAAAACATTTTCTATGATAATGATGATAATAAGAGCAGCACTTCCAGAATATTCACATACGTAACGGTGACGGATGTTTCCAGATTATCGGCTCCTGTTCAGTTTGCCTTCTTCGGCGGCGGAAAAGATGTTTTGTGCCATGCGGATACCATCGTAATTCCGAGACGTTTTGTGGAAACAAACGGAGTAACGGGTGCTGCAGAGGATTGCACATTTATTTACCGTTTCAATGTTGACGGCGACAAAATCAGTTATGCAAATCTTGTTGCCAAAGTATACGGCACAATCGTCGGCGGTATTTATGTTGACGAAAAGAAGGGCAACCTCAGAGTGGTTACCGGTTATGACGGCGGATACAATGTATATGTTCTCAATGAACAGATGGAATTCATTGAAGCTGTTGAAAAAATTCTTTCGGAAGTAACCGTTGAACAGGTTAAATATATCGGCGACAGAGTGTATCTTGTTTACGGCGAAAACACGAGCATAATAGATTTCTCAAACAAACTTAATGCAGAGGATATCGTAACCGTTCCCACTGCAATCTCAACAAACCTTTATGAGGTCACAAGCTCGGTTCTTCTCGGCATCGGTTTTGCGGGAGAAGAAAAGAAAGCGGTTCTTACCCTGTTTGATTTCAGCAATCCCGAAAGCTTCACAAGCACCGATAAATATGAGCTTCCCGAGGGCTACACCTTTGCGGCAGGCAATGACGGAAGATGCGTTATGGTTGATTCCGAGAAAAAGATTTTCGGCATTCCCGTTATCAGAACGGATGCCAAAACCAAAAACGATGTTTCGTCTTATCTCATCTTCAGCATTGAGGGCGGCAAGATAACTCTTGCAGGTGAACTCATTCACGATGATGCCGTTGTCGGCGATGCCGCGGCAAGATGCATTTGTATAGGCGATACAATTTACACCGTTTCCGGCAACAAAATTGTTTCTCACTCTGCTGCCGACTGCAAACTGATTTCCGAATTGGAATTCTGATTGACAGAAAATTTCACAATCCCGAACTTTCGGATGGATGGGAATAATTGTGAAATCTCTCTTATATATCTCCCGGTTTCTTTGGGGAAAGAAATCGGGGACGGGGACAAAAGATGGAGTAAAGGCGGAGTGCACCGGCACAGTGTACTCCGCCGCTTCATCAAAAATCAAAGGTCATCGGCATCCTGAACGGGATAAAGGTCATCGTATGATGTGCCCGTATAGCTGCCGAGAATGTCGGAATGGATATCTTCGTCTACGGGGTCGTAACCCTTTGCCTGTGAAGATTTTCCGAAATGCCACTGTGCCTTGTTATCTTTTTTGCGGTTATCAAAAGTGAAGGACATCAAAAAGCTCCTTTCAATAGTTTTGTTATTATTTTTTCTTGAAACAACATCAAAATACAGTAACATTTTAACAATTCTTAAGACTTTATTAAATTTGTAATTGGTAATTATAATCACTTGACAAAGCATGGGTCTTTGTGTAAAATGGTTCTTGTATTTGTATAACCCGGAAAGAGGGTAAAATTTAATTTCAAAGGATGGATTTGAAAATGAAAAAGACAGTTTCTATGCTTCTCGCTGTTATCATCGCAGCTGTAGCAATGAGTTCATTTGCTATGTTTGCTTTTGCTGAGGAATCAACAACAGCAGCAACAACCGAGGCAACCAAAGCAGCAGACAACGATGATCCCACAGACCCCAGACTCACTACCACAACCACAACAACCACCACAACTACCACTACAACTACTACCACAACCACCACAACCACTACCACAACAGCTCCCACAACTGTTACAACAACTGAGTCAACAGCTCCCACAACAACAGCTCCCACAACAGAAAAGACTCACATCTATGATCCCGATAACCCGGCATATGAGGATCAGGTTGATGAAAATACAACAACCACAACAAAGGCTACAACAACAGCTGCTCCCACAACCACAAAGAAAGCTACAACAACAAAGCCTGCTAAGGTTGATACTTTTATCCCCAACACAGGCAGCGAAGTAGTTGTTCCCGCAATCGCTCTTCTTGCTCTTGCAGCAGGTACAGTTGCTGTTATCAAGACAAAGAAGGAAGACTGATTTCAAAGAGTTTTCTTTGGGCGGTATATTATAAGTAAATCAAAGTTTTAATCGGCTCTTTTCCGTTAATACTTTACAAAACAATCCCGTAATACACAAAAGTATTGCGGGATTTTCTCATTCCCTCCGAACGATAAACAATCTGATGAAAACAGCTCTGTACTTCAGGCAGCCTGCTTCAAGGCTGTGAGAGCTTTTTTGTTCACTAAAGATTTACATTCAATATCTCTCTTATACTTGATTTTCATTTTCGGTTATGATAAAATCAAATTCATGGATATGATGAAAATAAAAAGAATTGTTTCGGGGCTGCTTGCTGCAGTTATGATGATTTCGGTATCGGCTTGCTCCGTTAACAACGCAATAAAACCGGCTCAGACGGAGTCGACAACTTCAAATGTAGTACGTGTAACCTTCCCCGAAGGCTCAACGGTAGCTCAGATTGCGCAGAAGCTTGAAGAAAACGGAGTTTGTTCTGCGGCAGATTTTATTTCAGCGGCGAATGACCCGTTGAATCTCGAGGGATTTTCGTTTGAAATCCCCAATCCCGATGAAAGAGCTTTTCTGCTTGAGGGATATATTTTCCCTGATACATATGAGTTTTACAGAAACGAAAGTGCTCAGACGGCAATAAAAAGATTTTTGAAAAACTCGGAAGCAAAGCTCACGGATGAAATCCGAGGAAGATGTGAAGAGCTGGGGTATACTCTTGATGAAATTCTGGCTCTTGCATCGATAATTCAGGAGGAAGCGGGAGACCCTGCAGAAATGTACAAGGTTTCTTCCGTTCTTCATAACAGGCTTAACAGCAGCAGATTCCCCAAGCTTCAGTGCGATGCCGCAACATTTTATCTCCGCGATTATGTGAAGCCTTATGTCGATGAGGGAAGATATGCAGAGCTTGTTGAGTTATACAGTACATATAACTGCGAGGATCTGCCGGCAGGGCCGATAACAAACAGCGGAATCGATGCCGTCAAGGCGGCACTTTATCCCGAAGATACCGACTATTATTTTTTCATTACCGACGGCGAAGGTGAATATCATTACGCAGAAACCTGGGCAGAGCACGTTGCAAACTGCGATGCGGCAGGCTTATAGAGTGACGGGAACAATCCGAACCATGCCTCAAAGCGAGTCTTTTAAACGCTTTTCGGCGTTTCGGGATTGAAAGGCGTCAGCCTTCCTGCTCCCTCAACATCCAAAAATCATTTTAAAATCCTTCGCTTTCAGGTCGAAGATTTTTTATCGATAGGATTTTTAAATATCAAGGCAAAAAACGGAGCAAATCATTTACGTGTTTGTAAATGTTTTATCGAAAAAAGGCGAAAATTATCCGATAAAAAACACAGCTCGGATTATTCCCGCCACTCTAAAAACAACTCGAAAGGAATTTTATTATGAAAAAAGTTTTATCAATTATTCTCGTTCTTGCGGCAGTTATGACAGTGTTCTGTTCATGCGGCAAAAAGGAATCAAAACCCATTACCAGCGGTGATTTCACATATGTTGTTCTTGAGGACGAAACCGCAAAAATAGTCGGTTACGGCAGCGTGGATGAAATAATAACATTAAAACTGCCTTCTGCACTCGATGAATATACAGTTACCGTTATCGGCAGCGAAGCGTTTACAGGCAACGATAAACTGAATGTTGTATATCTTCCCGAAACAGTGAAGGTTGTTGAAGAAAATGCATTTGCAGGCAGCTCAATCAGAAAGCTTTTTGCTCATCAGTCTGTTCTTGAGGAAATCGGTGAATCGGCATTTGCGGAATGTCATAACCTTATTCAGGTTGACCTTCCCAGAACACTTACTGCCGTTGAAAAGAATGCATTTTATTACTGCGAAACTCTCAAAACGGTAAACTTCAGGGGTAACACACAGAATATCGATGAGTTTGCATTTGATGCCTGCGAAAAGGTTGCAATCCGTACCGATTCCGAAAATCTTCATGTAATCAACTATGCAAACAGCCGCAATATTGAAACAAAAATTATTGAAAGATAAATAATAAAAGCCGCCGCCTCATAGAATTAACTGAGGTGACGGCTTTGTTTTTTACGGTTAATTCTGCAATAAGCTCCTTTGTCTGGGGACCGCCCATGCTTGCGGTTTTTCTGGGTACGGGGCTTTTTCTTTCTGCAAAAACAGGATTTTTTCAGATTTTCGGCGTGAAAAAATGGATAGGAATGACTGTTGCCGATGCGTTCGGGAACAGGAAGAAAGCAAAGCCAACCGATGGCACGGTGTCGCAATTCGGAGCGTTGACATCCGCACTTGCGGCGTGTCTCGGCACGGGGAACATTGTCGGCGTTGCAACTGCGATAACATCGGGAGGGGCGGGTGCCGTTTTCTGGATGTGGGTTTCTGCCGTGCTCGGCATGATGACCTGTTGCTGCGAAAATGTTCTCGGTGTGAAATACAGAACACGGAATTCTGAGGGTAAATGGGTCGGCGGACCGATGTATTACATAGAAAAAGGGCTCGGAATGAAGGGGCTTGCAGGGGCTTATGCAGTATTCATGACCCTCGCATCATTCGGCATGGGAAACATGACTCAGGCAAATTCAGTTTCTCAGGGAATGAAGGCATTCGGTGTGCCGCCAACTGTGACGGCGGCTACACTCTGCATCCTTTGTGCCGTTTCGGTTTCGGGTGGTCTAAAAAGAATTTCCGCACTGTCGGAAAAACTGATTCCTTTTCTGACGGTTGCGTTTGTCACGGCTTGCTTTGTCGTTACAGCCGTGAATTCGGACAGATTTATTCCGTCGCTGAAATCCGTTGTGAAAGAGGCTTTCAGCGTTAAAGCCGTTTCGGGATTCGGCATGGCAAAGGCAATGAGATACGGCATTTCAAGAGGCGTATTCTCAAATGAAGCGGGTCTCGGAAGCAGTGCGGTTATTCATGCATCGGCAGACTGCGATTGCCCCGCAAATCAGGGGATGTGGGGAATTCTTGAGGTGTTTATCGATACGGTTTTTATGTGTACCGTAACAGCTGCCGCAATTCTGACAAGCGGAATCAGCGGTCCCGAAGGAGTTGAACTTTGTTCTGCGGTTTTTGAAAGCGTATTCGGCAGGGCAGGGGTATATTTTCTCAACGGATGCATCTGTCTTTTTGCGTTTGCCACCCTTGTTGCATGGTCGTATTACGGCAGAGTATCAGCGGAATATCTATTCGGCGAAAAGGGCGGCAAAGCGTATAATGCTGTATATATAATAATGATTTTAGTCGGCGGACTGACAAAGCTTGAAAGCGTGTGGAGTATCTCCGACACCTTTAACGGCTTGATGGCAATTCCGAATATTTTTGCTCTTATCCTTATGAATAAAGAAGCAACAGACGAAATAAATTGGATGAAAAAAACTCTACCATTTAAGAAAAAAATATGATATAATACCTCTGTTAAATATTTTTCGGAGGAAAAACAGATGGACGTAACAAAAAGCATTAAATATGTCGGTGTCAATGACTATGAAGTTGACCTTTTTGAGGGACAATATGTTGTCGAAAACGGCATGGCATATAATTCCTATGTTATCATTGATGAAAAAATTGCGGTTATGGATACCGTTGATGCCCGCTTCGGCGGCGAATGGCTCGGAAACATAAAGAATGTTCTGGGCGGCAAAGCTCCCGATTATCTTGTTGTTCAGCATATGGAGCCTGACCATTCCGCAAATATTCTTACTTTCACAAATGCATATCCCGATGCAAAGATAGTTGCTTCGTCGAAGGCGTTTACCATGATGAAGCAGTTTTACGGCTCGGATTTCGCAGACAGACGGATTGAAGTCGGAGAAGGCTCGGTTCTTTCTCTCGGCGGAAGAGACCTTGTTTTCGCAACCGCACCCATGGTGCACTGGCCTGAGGTAATTGTTACCTATGACAGCAAGGATAAGGTTCTTTTCAGTGCCGATGCGTTCGGAAAATTCGGTGCACTTGATGCCGATGAGGACTGGGCGTGCGAGGCAAGACGCTATTACTTCGGAATTGTCGGCAAATACGGCGTTCAGGCTCAGGCTCTTCTCAAAAAAGCGTCGGCTCTCGATATCGGAATTATCTGCCCCCTTCACGGACCTGTTCTCACCGAAAATCTCGGATATTACATCAATCTTTATGATATCTGGTCGTCTTACGGCGTTGAGAGCGAGGGTGTCGTGATTGCATATACATCGGTTTACGGCAACACAAGAAAGGCGGTTGAACTTCTTGCGGATAGGCTCCGCGAAAAGGGATGCCCCAAGGTTGTTGTCAATGACCTTGCGAGATGCGATATGGCAGAGGCTGTCGAGGACGCATTCCGTTACGGTAAAATTGTTTTTGCAACCACAACATATAACGGAGAAATGTTCCCGTTTATGCACGAATTCCTCAAAGCTCTGACCGAAAGAAATTTCCAAAACAGAACAGTCGGCTTTATGGAGAACGGAACATGGGGTCTCATGGCGGAGAAGTTCATGAGAAGAGCGCTTGAAAACAGCAAAAATCTCACCTATACCGAGGCAGGCGTGCATATCAAATCCGCAATGAACGAAAAGAATATCGAAGAAATTGAAGCACTTGCCGAAGAACTCTGCAAATAAAATTCAAGGGATTGTCTGGAGAGACAGTCCCTTTTTTGCAGCTGAAAAGCATTCGGGAGGCGGCTCCGTTCCGGATAATGATTTTATAAAATCAGGGTCTTTTGCGATAATATACTGAATAAGAGTGAGGTTGTTTTTGTTTGCATGAATATCATAAGCGGTTGTCAGCATTGAATTATAGCTTGTTCCCGAATTGCTGCGGATATATCTTGCAAGCAGCTCTGTCTGAATGCAGAAGTCGGGATTGTGTGAGTTTATGCCGAGCAGGAAGAGTGTTCTGCAATCGGATTCACCCGTTATATCAATGTTGTTTTTTCGCTGAAATAATTTAAGAGCTTTTTTGGTGGAAAAATCGTAATTGCCGTTTATTTCGCCCTGATAAAAACCGCAGTCACGGAGCTTTTTCTGGATTTCACCAACCCTTTCGCCGTGACTTCCGAGCTGTGCCGCCTGAGTGTTTTCGCCGGAAACAATAACCAGCAAAGCAAAGTTGATTATAATAATAAAAACTTTTTTCCATAGCCTTTTTGTTTTTGCATTCATTTTCGTCACCTCGTTTTCAAAAATATTTTTCAGAAAAAAGGCGGAATGTATGCGGATAAAATAATGGTTTTGAATACGGCTGTAATTACCGTTTTATTTTTCGACAATGAAAAAATAGCGAAAATGCACCATATATGGTGAAATTTGCGGATTTAGTAACTATTTACTAAAAGTTTTTCTTTATTAGATAAAAAAGTTGTTGACAAAATTCAAAAATTGGCTTATTATAAACGATAAGAGGATTATGCGAGGTATTTTAATGCACAAAAAAGACAAAGAATATCTTAGCGATGAAGAACTTGCCGTGCTTGCCGCAAACGGTGATGATGAGTCCATGGCGTTGCTCATTTCAAAGGTTGCTCCCATTGCCGCCGCAAAAGCAGCATCGCATTCCAAGGCAAGAATACCCGATGAGGATTTAACTCAGGAAGGGATGCTCGGCTTTCTTGATGCGGTCAGAACCTTCAATCCTCAGAACGGTGCAACCTTCAAGGGTTATGCCGCAGCCTGCATAAACAACCGTATCGTTTCTGCGGTAAGAGCGAATTTCAACAATAAGAATGCGGCACTTTCCAATGCTGTTCCTTTTGAGGATGGCGGCGAGGATTTCAGCGATATAAGCAGTGACCCTGCCAACATAATCTCTCAGAAAGACGAATCGGAATATTATGAAAAGCTTCTGAGCAACGGACTTTCGGATTTTGAATACGAGGTAATCAGGCTTCGTCTTGAAAACAAAAGCTATTCCGATGTTGCAAAAGAGCTTGGCTGCAGCGAAAAAGCCGTTGATAACGCTCTTCAGAGAATAAAAAAGAAGATGCGTGCAAAAATCAGTAAATAACACTCCCGTGAGTGTTTTATATGCCCCGGTAGCTTAAAGCAGAGCGTTGTTCATCAAAGGTGGCGGTGCGATTCCGCCCAGGGCGAAATATTATTTTTTTCAAGCGAGGTTAAAAACAATGTACGAAGACAAAACTCTCATCTGTAAGGAATGCGGCAACGAATTCGTTTTCACAGCCGGCGAACAGGAATTTTATGCTGAAAAAGGCTTTGTAAACGAGCCCCAGCGTTGCAAGACTTGCCGTGACGCACGCAAGAACGCAGCCCGTGGCGAGCGTGAATGGTTTGAGGCAACATGTGATTCCTGCGGTGGAGTTGCAAAGGTTCCCTTTAAGCCCCGTGAAGACAGACCTGTTTACTGCAGTGAGTGCTTCGCAAAGAAGCAGGAGCAGGCATAAGCTACTGACTGAAATTGCTTAAAGAGCCCCCTCGGATTCCGAGGGGGTTTATTCTTTTTGGTTGAGCGATAACCGATTTTTCTCAACCGTCAGATTATTGTTTTTTGAGAGACGGATGAGATATAATTTAATCCGAGGTGAAATTATGGCAGACATAAATAAAATCGGAAAACAGATTGCCGTGTTAAGAAAAGCAAAAGGATTAACTCAGGCTGAGCTGGGCGAAAGACTTGGCATAACCTATCAGGCTGTCAGCAAATGGGAGAGAAACGAAGCTTTGCCCGATGTGGGAATTCTTATTGACCTTGCATCGGTGCTTGAAACTTCTGTTGATAACATACTTACGGGCGGGGAGAAGGCGATGGGCTTCAAAGGCAAAAAGAGTGTTTCGGATGTCAGAGAGGGGCTTGAATGTCTTGATAAATTCGGCAGACTTATCGGAAGGGATAATCTTGTTTACCGCCATGCAATCGACGGAATTAACAACAGCATGAATACCGATATCGAAGAATGCTTTCATGATGATTATGTGTTCGAATGTTTTATGGCGGAAATTCTGATTCAGAGCATGAAATCAGGATATTATTTTGACATGACAGAAATAAAAAACAGCTTCAGATATGAAAAATTCAGAGATATTGTTTTGAATTATGCAGAAAGATACGGAATTAAATAGTTGCAAATTTTTTGTAAATATGTTAACCTGTTCTTATTAAAGAGGAAGAGGTGTCAGAATGAAAAAAACATTAGCATTGATTCTTGCAATCATAAGTGTTTTCACTTGCACCGTAAGCTCCTTTGCTCTTTCCATGGAGGGCGGAGTTGACGGTCTTAAGGCTCAGTTCGTTGCAGACGAAGGTCCGAAGGTTGATAAATATTCAATCGACTACAGCTACTATTCACCCGTGAAAGAAAACGATACGGCAAAGTATCCCCTTGTTGTGTGGCTTCACGGCATGGGTGACGGTGCCGAACCCGGTTTACCCGTTGAAAAGAGCAATATCGCTTATTGGTCAAGCGATGAATTTCAGGCTCGCTTCAAGCCCTCGGGCGGTGCATTCATCCTTGCGGCACGTTCGAGAGAGGAAGACGGCATTTTCTGGGGCAACCAGATGATTGAACCCCTCAGGGCAGCAATTGACGATTTCATTGCAAAGAACAGAAAGAACATAGACCTCAGCAGAATTTATGTTGGCGGTTATTCAATGGGCGGTAAGATGACTCTTAAGATGGCTGTTGCTTATCCCGAAATGTTTGCGGCGGCATTCCCCATCTGTCCCGCATGGGCACCCTCTCAGGAGCTTATCGAAAGAAGCCTCAAGGATATGCCTATATGGATTACTTCAAGCACAAAAGACCCCCTTGTTAACTACTATATGGCTGTTACTCCCACATGGGAAAAGATTGTTGCCGCATCAAACATTCCCGGTGCATGCAGATTTTCAACTCTTACAACCGTTTGTTTTGAAGACGGAACAAAAACCGACAGCAGCCATCACGCATGGTTTGCGGTTAATCACGATCTGTTCTCCGCAGAAAACGGTGATTATCCCTACATGACAACCGTTGACGGCAACGGAGACCCCGTTGAGCTTATGTTCCCCAAAGGCATGATTTCATGGCTTATCTCACATACGTCGGATTATGACGGTTCAAAGGGTGAGGGTACGGGTAATCTTGAAGACGGCGACAGCACAGATAATATCGTTGCCGCAGAAGGAATTCTTGATTTCTTCAAGCTTATTTTCAATGCAATTCTCATGATTCTTAAGCTTAAATAAGACAAAAAATAACCGCTGAGAGTAAAATCTCAGCGGATTTTTTATGCCTTGTTGATACCTTTTACGAGATGTGCACCGAATTTGACTCTGACTTTCATCTTGCTTTTCGGCGCTTTCTGAAAATCTGCAAAGGTCTCGCCGTATCTGAAAGCGGCTTTGAGAATAACTTTCATCTCTTTGTTTTCGGTGAAATTCTTTGTTGCAAGAGGCTTTGACCATTTTTCACCGATAACATCGTGGCTGTCATTGACAAGGTCGGCTTCCTCAATGCTTGCGGAATAAAGATAGTTTGCTATAACACCGCTGCCCTTGAAGTCACCCGTAAGCCATGAAATTCCGTTATCGTTCATTGCCTGAAGCGAATATTCAAGATTCTCTTCCGAGCGGATTTTGCAGGCAATAAAGGGGATTCCGGTTGCTTTAAGAGGTCGGATTGAATTTATGAGGGAATCGATTTCGAAGGTGGTGTAGAAATGAGAATAAATGCCGAATGCCGTGTTTTCACCCTTCCATTTTTCTGCATCGGGCAGAGTGTCGGGCGATGAAACCGCTTCAAGAATAACTGTGTGACGCTCGTCAACGCTGCGTATTGCTTTATAAAGACGGCGATAGAATTTATGGAGAGTATCGAGCTTTTCTTCCCATCCCGCAACGCGGTTAAGAGGTCTGTTGAGCAAATCGTAGGCGGCAATTGCAGGCTCATCTTTGAAGTGAGATGCAATCTGAGTCCACAGTCTGATTGTGGCGTTGCGTGCCTCAAAACCCTCTTTGCCCGAATTGAAAAGCACGCTTTCTTCATCTTTTCCGCAGGCTGAATCCGTATTCTGGAATCCGGGTGCCGAATGAAGGTCAAGGATAACATAAAGACCTGCTTTTCTGCATTTTTCAACGATTTTATCAAGTCTTCCGAAATCGGGGTCACCCTTGCAGCTTTCCTTGCTGTAAAGACTGCGGAAACGCAGAGGGATTCTAACGCAGTTTGCACCGAGCTTGCGGATATGCTTAAGGTCAGACGGTGAAACAAGACACTCATTGAATTTATCGGCAAGCAGACGTGCACCGTATCTTCCGAAACGGCTTTCGAGAGCCGAAAAAACATCGGCATATCGGGAAGGGAACGGAAGATCGTCTTTTTTATAGCCGAAGAAATCATCGTTCAGGTTGAGCCCCCTCAAGGTGAACTTTTCTCCGCCGTCGGTGATGAATTCTCCGTTTTCTGCACGGATAAAATCTTTGTCGGTTATGGGGCGGATTGCATTTGCTTTAACATAACCGTAAACTGCGGGTACGGTTGCCGCCGCTGCACCTGCGGCACAGCCTGCAATCATGATTTTTTCATTGTTTGTCAACATAACCGCCTCCTTTTATTTTTGAAACGAGTTTAATCAATAAAATCAAAACTGTTATTCCGCTTGCCGCACCCAGACTGTCAACTGCTATATCTGAAATCTGGAATGCTCTGCCCTCAACGAAAAGCTGGTGGATTTCGTCGCTTACGGCATAGAGCGAGGAAATAATCAGAGCGATAAAGGGTCTCTGATAACCGGATGTCTGATACGCAGCGTTGAATATCAGCACGGCAAGTCCCGCATACTCAAGAAAATGAGCAACGGTGCGGATGAAATCCTGGCTGACATTCAGCTTCATTATGAAAATCAGCCAACCGCTTGTTTCAGAGGATTCGCCTGCTGTTTGTGCGGAAAGGAAAAATATAACCGCCATGCAGGCAATAACCGATGCATGGGAAAGGATGATTTTTGCCTTTTTATTCATCAGTCGTATCTCCTTGCACCGATGAAGGAAACTGTGTTTTCAGAGTCGAAAATCGCAATGCCGTCAACATCCTCTGCGGTAACAAATCGGCTTGAGCGTGAATAGAGGGGATAGCAGATTCCCTGCTGAAGAATGAAGCTTTCGGCAGTAAAGCATCCGCCGAGAAGCTCCTGCTCACCGTCAGCCTCAAGAATGCGAGAAATAATTCCGTTGTATTCGTCGCTTCTGAAGCGGAAAATATTCTTGTCTTTAATCGATGCCAAGAAATCTGCGGCACTCTCATATGAGGTTGAAATTCCGCTGAGAGCAATCTGATAATTGCCCGATGAAACAGCTTTTTCAATTTCAGGCTGAGTTTTGATTTCAACCGTTATTCCGAGGTCGATGCCGAGTGTTTTCTGCCATATCTGGAGCTGACGGCGTATAGGTGATTCAAGCTCTTCGGTGCAGATTACGGCAAGGCTCACCTTCTGCTTGCCGAGCGCGGAAAGACCGTTTTTCCAATGTTCAACAGCTTTTGCTTCGTCATAACCTACCGACGGAGTCTGCTCTCCGATTGCTTCACGGTAGTTGAGACTGCCGATTTTACAGCTTAATGGCACGAAGCCGTTCTGCGGAACCATGCTTTCATTTTCCGCAAAAAGACTGCGGTCGATCGTGTTGCAGAGTGCAAGTCGGATGTCGGCATTGCAGAGCACATCGCCTGAGCAGTTGAAAACAAAGCCGAAAGTATCATTGGCAGTTTCTTTGACGGTAACCGAGTTTTCGGGTGCAGGGCAGTCGGGCGGAAGAAGTGCCGCGCTGACAGTGCCGTTTGAAATCTTTTTGGCAACCGAAGTTTCATCAGGGTCAAAAGTGAAGTTGACGAGAGAGGGAATAACCTTCTGTTGACCCGAATAATAGTTGTTTCTTCTGATCGTGATTGCGGAGTCGGAATTCCATGAGCTTACATAAAACGGTCCGTTGCAGAGAATATGACGCTGAGTTATTCCGTATCTTCCGTTCATGGAATTGAAAAATTCTTCGTTGCAGGGCATGAATACGCTTTCGGTCAGTCTTTCAATGAAATCGGGACAGACCTCGGAAAGCTGAATGATGAGCGTGTTATCGTCAGTTGCCGTAACGCCGAGCCGGTCAACAGGAAGATTGCCCGAATAAATTTCCGTTGCGTTCTGAATGACGAAAAGTCTGTGGGCAAAGGCAGAGTTTGTTGCAGGGTTTATCGCTCTCTGCATTGCAAAAACAAAATCCCTTGCGGTTACTTTTTCGGTTGTGTATTTTTCATAGAATTCATCGCCGAATTCGTTTTTGAGCGATATGGGGCAGTACCATTCAGTGCCCGGTTTAAGGTTGAATGTGTAAGTCAATCCGTCATCGGAAATGCTCCATGCTTCTGCAATTCCGGGGATGATTTCGCCCTCTGCGGAAATACGCACAAGACCTTCAAAGGTGTTGCTTATAACAATCTGAGCCTCTGCCTCGCCCGTATACTGAGGATCAAGGGTTGAGGGCGATTTATCAAGAGCGTAGGATATTGATTTATCCGCACCTCTTTCAGAGCAGGCAGACAGCGATAAAATCATAACTGCCGCCAATATCAAAGAGAGAAAACGCCTCATTTGTTTTCCTCCATCCATTTTGCAAGCTGGTCCGCAAGCGGATTGCTTGAAGTTTTTTGTCTGGATTGCTGCTGCATATATTTTGCAACGTCACGCTTGCCTGCTCCTGCACTTTCCTTGCGTTTTTCAAAATCGGAAAGTTTTTCACGGTAACCGCATACACAGAAGAAGGATTTTTTATCGCCTTCGCCGCGCATTTCAAGCTTTTTGTGGCATTCGGGACAGCGTGCATTGGTGATAACCGAAACACTTTTTCGGTATCCGCATTCTCTGTCCTGACAAACGAGCATTTTGCCTTTCTTGCCGTTGACCTCGAGCAGGTATTTTCCGCATTCGGGGCAGGGTTCACGGGTCATGTTGTCGTGTTTATATTTCGAATCGCTTGATTTGACCGAATTGACAAGAGAGCTTGCGTAATCCCTCATTTCTTCGATGAATCTGCGGCTGTCGGCATTGCCTCCGGCAATAAGCGAAAGTCTTTGTTCCCAGCGGGCCGTAAGCTCGGCTGATTTGAGGTCGGCGGGAACGATTTCAATAAGCTGTTTACCCTTTGATGTCGGGAAAATCTCTTTTCCTCTGCGTTCAACACAGAATGAATCAAAGAGTTTTTCGATTATATCGGCTCTTGTTGCGGGAGTGCCCAGACCGCCTGCTGTTTTCAGGGCATCCCTGAGCGAGCCGTCATCAACCTGTCCCGTCGGATTTTCCATTGCGGAAAGAAGGGTTGCTTCCGTGTACCTTGCAGGAGGAGTGGTTTTGCCTGCACAGATGCGTACACCCTTTGTGAATACGGGTGCGCCCTGCGAAAGAGCAGGCAATTGCTGTGAACCGATATCGTCATTATCGTCATCATCGTCTGCAAGGGAAGAATCGTAAAGAGCTTTCCAGCCTGCGGATTTGACGGACTGACCCTTGGTATAGAATTTATGCTTGCCGATTGTAACCGTTACCTGAACTTCGTCATACTCAAACGGTGCACTCAATACTGCAAGAAAACGGCGTACAACGAGGTCATAAATGTGACGCTCTTCACGGGTGAGCTTGTTCAGGTCAACATACTGCTCCGTCGGAATAATTGCGTGGTGGTCGGTTACCTTTGCATCGTTTACGATATATTTTGTGGGGATGGGTTTTGCACGGAGAACGGCGTTTGCAAAGTCCTTATACGGACCTACTGCGATTGCACGCAGTCTTTCGGGCAGAGTTGCCGCAACATCTTTGGTGATGTATCGTGAATCCGTGCGGGGATATGTGAGGAGCTTATGTGTTTCATAAAGGCTCTGCATGAGCGAAAGAGTCTGCTTTGCGGAGTAGCCGTATTTTTTGTTTGCATCACGCTGAAGCTCTGTCAGGTCGTATGCGGCAGGGGGAGATTTGAATTTATAAGTCTTTTTGACCTCGGAAAGAGTTCCTCTTTTATCTCTCACATCATCCGCAACAGCCTGTGCGGCAGCTGCATCAAAGAAACGTGCCTGATTTTTTGAGTCTTTATATACTGCGGAGAAATTTCCGAAATCTGCCTTGACCGTGAAATAATCCTTTGCACGGAATTTCAGAATTTCTTCTTCACGCTTAACAATCATTGCGAGGGTCGGAGTCTGAACTCTGCCTGCGGAAAGCTGTGCGTTATGCTTGCAGGTTAATGCACGGC
The DNA here is from genome assembly GCA_045542715.1 of Acutalibacteraceae bacterium. GTDB lineage: Bacteria > Bacillota > Clostridia > Oscillospirales > Acutalibacteraceae > CAG-177. The sequence continues at coordinate 59,956 of JAZQLN010000041.1, read as the reverse complement.
TGACGTTGAGACCTATAAGCCAGTCTGCTTCTGCACGGCACTGTGCACTGCGGTAAAGATTATCATATTGCGAAGCGGGTTTAAGGGCGGCAAAACCCTCTTTGATTGCTTTATCTGTCTGGGATGAAATCCACAAACGGAGCATGGGCTTTTTGCAGTTTGCTTTTTGAATTATCCAGCGTGCAACAAGCTCACCCTCACGGCCTGCATCGGTTGCGATAACGATTTTATCAACCTCATTGCTGTTTAAAAGGGAGCTTACAGCCTTGAATTGCTTTGAGGTCTGACCGATAACAACCAGCTTCATATGTTTGGGCAGCATGGGCAAATCTTCCATGCGCCAGGTTTTGTATTTATTGTCATAGGCTTCGGGGTCAGCAAGGGTAACGAGATGTCCGAGCGCCCAGGTTATGATGTATCTGTCGCCGATGATACAGCCGTTACCGTTCTTTTTGCAGCCGAGAACACGTGCAATATCCCTTGCAACAGAGGGCTTTTCAGTTAAAACAAGAGTTTTTGCCAATTGAATTCGCTCCGTTTCATAATCACATTTATCCAATATATTATAATATCAAAAAATAATATATATTATATTCTTTATTAGAATTATAACAAATAAATTATGAGTGCATTCCGTTGCGAGGAACAATTCCTTTTCTGCTTGCATTTTGCAATATTATATGTTACTATATAACAGAATAAATTACAGTGGGTGATTATGTGAAAATTTTAAGAGCAGTTTTATTTTATCTCTGGCAGTTTACATACGGTCTGATTCAGAATCTTGTCGGACTGGTTATGCTTATAGTATATAAGTCAAAGGGTGCGGAAAGCGAATGGTATCACAACGCACTTATTACATATATAGACAAAAAGAATTTCGGCGGTGTTTCCCTCGGTATGTTTATTTTCATAAACAAAAGCCGTGAGGGTGACCGTCTCAACGATACGAGAATTCACGAATACGGTCATACGATTCAGTCACTTATCCTCGGACCTCTTTATTTTCTTGTTATCGGAATTCCGTCGGTTATCTGGTGCAATGTGCCCTATTTCGTTAAAATGAGAAAGCTTAACGATGTTTCCTATTACCGTGCATACTGCGAAGGCTGGGCAAACGAATGCGGTCTTTACGCAACAAAGGAAAGCTTCAAAACAAAAGAGCTTCTCGAAAGAGGACGTTACGGAAAACCCATCAATCCCAACCGCAACAAGCGTAAGGATATCAAGGGCAGAAGGAGAAATAAATAATGGAAAAGAAATATCTCAAAACTCCTGAAATACTTTCTTTCTCGTCGTCGGCATTTGGCAGAAGCATGATTTATACCCTCATGTCAACCTTCCTGCTGATTTTCTATACCGATGCAATGCAGCTTACTCCCACCCATGCAGGTCTTATCATTCTTGCAGCAAGAATTTTTGATGCCGCAAATGACCCGATTATGGGTATCATTGCCGATAAAACAAAAACAAAGTTCGGCAAGCTCCGTCCCTACCTTCTTTTTTCACCCTTCCTTATTATGATTTCAACCGCCGCACTTTTCTATGTTCCTGACTTCGATTATAACGGACGTCTTGCTTATGCGGCTGTTACATATATTCTCTGGGGTGTTTGCTTCACCATTCAGGATGTTCCTTTCTGGGGTCTGAGCGCAGTTATTTCTCCCCTTGAAAGCGAAAGAAACAAAACAATTTCAACCGCAAGGATTTTCAGCACCGTCGGCGGTATTGTTCCCACTCTTATTGTTCCCGTTCTCAGAAACGGAATGGGTAACACCAAGGGATATTTCGTAAGCGGTCTCATGTTTGCGGTTCTCGGTTCGATGATATCGCTTCTTGCTTTCTTCGGAACAAAAGAAAGAGTTGTTCAGCAGAAAGAAAAGGTGACGGTCGGCGAAATCGTTTCAGCTTATGTAAAGAACAAGCCTCTGCTTCTTCTTATTGTTTCAAGTGTTCTCGGTTCTGCAATGCTTATGGCACAGACCTCGGGAAGCTACCTTGCAACATATCTCATCAAGGATTCGGGTGTTGTCCCCAAGGGCACGGTTCAGACCGTCATGACTGTTGCAATCGGTGCAGGTATGATGATTGCAATGGTGCTCATGCCCGTTCTCCGCAAGAAGATGTCTCTTAAGGCTATCTATATTTCAGCTGCGGTTTTCGGTGCAGTTATCCACGGAATTATGTATTTTGTGGGTTACTCAAACTTCTATCTTTTCCTTGCAGTCCTTGCCGTTGCAGGTCTGCCTCTCGGTATTTTCAATGTTATCACTTACGCAATGGTTGCTGACAGTGTTGATTACCTTGAATACAAAACAGGCAGACGTTCCGAGGGTGTATGCTTTGCGTCGCAGACATTTATCAGCAAGCTGACAGCAGGTATTTCAACATTCATAACAAGCATTGTGCTTGAAAAGGTTGGATTTATGCAGCCTGTTAACGACATTCCCGTTCTTGACCAGCCTCAGTCTGTTTTTAACGGAATGTTCATTATGGTTTCGATTATTCCTATGGTCAGCCTTGCACTTGCCGCAATTCCCATGATTTTCAACGATTACAGCGGCAAGAAGAAGGACGAAATTCAGAAGGCTCTTGCAGAGCGCAGGGAGAATGCAAATGTCAATGGATAATGAATTCTTTGAAAATGAGTTTGATGCGTTTTCGGAGGGCGTTGAGCCGGGCGGACTCAGAAACAGAATGCAGATTAAAGTTCTGATAACATTCATGGTCAGCCGTATCAAAGAGCCCATAAGAGATACGATGCTTATTGATGCGCTTCAGACTCACGGACTTGCAAACTATTTTGAAACAACTCAGGCTCTTGACGAGCTTCTTGAAAACGGCATTCTTGTTATGGCAGACGGATATGTTTACATAACTCCGAAAGGTGCGCTTTCCGTTGATGAGCTTGCGAGAGAGCTTCCCAAATCGGTTAAGGAAACAGCAGTTGCCGATGCTCTCAAAATTCAGCTTCTTGAAAAGCGAGAGAGCGAAAACACGGTTGATATAAAGAAAACCGAAACAGGATATCTTGTAACAGTCAGAGTAATCCACAAGGATGAGCCTTTGATGGAGCTTACTGTTTATGCCGCCGATTCGGAGCAGGCAGAGCAGCTCAAGCACAATTTCCTCAAAGACCCGTCGCATGTTTATTCAACCGTTGTATCTTCACTATTTGTATAAGGAGTAATTGCAATGCTCGAAAATCTTAAACAGAAAGTTTACGAAGCCAATCTTAAGCTTGTTGAATATAAGCTTGTTCTTTTTACCTGGGGAAATGTTTCCGAAATCGACAGGGAAACGGGTCTTGTTGTAATAAAGCCTTCGGGCGTTGATTATGATAAGATGAAACCTGAGGATATGGTTGTTATGAATCTTAACGGCGAAAAGGTTGAGGGTGAGCTCAATCCGTCATCGGATACTCCCACACATCTTGAGCTTTACAGAAGATTCCCCGAAATCGGCGGCGTTGCACATACTCATTCAACCTTTGCCGTTTCCTATGCTCAGGCGGCAAGCGAGATTCCGTGCTACGGCACAACCCATGCTGATTTTGCCTTCGGTGCAGTGCCTTGCACAAGAGACCTGACAAAAGAAGAAATCGAGGGTGAGTATGAGCTGAATACGGGCAAGGTTATCGCCGAATGCTTCGAAACAAACGGAATTGATTATAATGCCGTGCCTGCAGTGCTTGTTCATTCTCACGGTCCTTTCACATGGGGCAAAAACGGACTTGAAGCGGCTAAGAATTCGGCTGTGCTTGAAGAAGTTGCAAAAATGGCATATCTGAGCACAACTCTTAATGCAAAACCTGCAAGCGAAGATATCAGAAAGAAGCATTATTTCAGAAAGCACGGTGCAGGTGCTTACTACGGTCAGAAATAATTGCTTGACACAAATCTGATATGAGTATAAAATAGAAACATTAAAGATAAAAGGTGAGATATTATGGCTAAATGTCCGAAATGCGGAGTAAAACTTCATATATGGGATATCAAAGCGGAATGTCCCAAATGCGGCGTGAATATCGCAAACTATGACTGGGAAAACAGACTTGAACAGGATTCCATTCAGGCTGAAGCCGCTTTTGCAAAGCTTCACGAAACAATGAGAAAGTTCAGATATTCGTTTATCGGAACAAAGCTGAGAATTGCAAGAATACCCATCAGCGTTCTTCCTCTTTTCTCGTTCCTTCTTCCGCTGGGCACATTGGCTGTATCGCTTCCGTTTGTTGAGGATAAGTTCACGCTTAATGCAATCGTAATCGTTATGAACATACTCAATTTCGATATCGGCGGTATCTTCAAAGCACCGTCATCCGAAATTATAGGCGATGCATCGCTTATGTTCATGCTTTCGCTTCTGTTTGTTGTTCTGAGTGCACTTTCTCTGCTTGTCAGCCTTGGATTCCTGATGCTTAACTTCAAAAAGTTCAACAGCAAGGGTCTTTTCATGACAAACCTTATCGCAAGCCTTATGATGTTTGCAAGTGCATATTGCTTCAACAGCTTCTCTTCAATGATGGAAGCAAGCACGCTTGCCGATGCAATCAACTGCGGACCTTCATGGGGCGTGTTTGTAAGCGGTGCACTTTTTCTTGCATCATCAATTACAAATCTTATCGTTTCGCTTCAGCCGGTCAACATTCCTCCCGAGGAAACGGAGGAAAAGGCTGAAGAAGAAAAAGAAACCGCTGACGTATAAAATAAAACCGTACATTTCACTTTTCAGCGAGATGTACGGTTATTTTTTATCTGAATTCTATTCCCGAAAGAGCTCGGATTTCTTTCATAAGCGTGCTGACCTGTAAAGCTCTTTCACTTGTCACAGTGTAGTACGGGTCATCGGGATGAGCGATGAAACGTTCAAAACCTACTGCCTCATAACCCATGAGCTTTTCTTTTTCAACATCGCCGATAATCTCTTGCGTATCACCGTTTTTGGCTATCAGCTTCATGTTGGTTAGCTTTGAAATCGACTCTATGGTTATTGTGCCTTCGTCGCCGAAAATCTGCGAGCCGAGTCTGTCCTGACCGAGCTTGGAGTATGTAAAGTTAATCAGCTTGTCAGCATAGAGTAATGCTGCGTTTCCGCTGCCGTCTGCACCGCTTTCCATAAAGTGGGCGCAGGCGGTTGTTTTTTCTGGCAGACCGAACAAATCAAGGGCAGGATAAACACAGTATATGCCTAAATCCATGAGACAGCCGGTTGCAAGAGCGGGGTTGAAGATGTTGGGCAGTTCGCCTCTGACATAAGCGGGATATTTTGATGAAAGCTGTGAAAAATCAAAATGTACGCTTGTTATTCTGCCGATTTTTTTGATTGCATCTTTGAGCAAATCTCTTGCAGGATTGAACATATACATTATTGCTTCAACATATATAAGTCCGTTTTGCTTTGCAAGAGTCTGCAATTCCGAAAGTTCTTCGGGTTCAACCGTTATGGGTTTTTCGCAGATAACATGCTTACCGCTCTGAAGCATCAGCTTTGACTGCTCATAGTGCAGACTGTTGGGGCTTGCGATATAAACAGCCTCAAAGTCACCATTTGCAAATTCGTTTATATCGGTATAAACGAGAGGGATATTGTTTTCCGATGCAAATTTATTTCCGCTTTCTTCCGTTCTTGAATAAACGGCGGTGAATTCCGCATTGCTGAGCATTCTTGCACCGTCGATGAAGGATTTTGCAATCCATCCTGTGCCGATAACGCCGTATTTCATATCAAAGCTCCTTGCCCATAACAGTTCCGCCTTTGAGAACGCGGATTTCTTTGAAGCCGTTCTTTTTATAGAAATTTCTGCCTCTTGTGTTGCTTGTGCCGACGATAAGCATAATGGATTTGCAACCCATATCGTTTTTTATGTGGTCGGTGAGAGTTGAAATCATTCTTGAACCGTTTCCGTTGCCTCTGAAGGGTGCGTTGATATCGATGTGGAGATGTGCGGGATATCTGAGAGAATAAATACCGTGACCGATGATTTCACCAACGGCATCTTTATAGTATTCCATGCCGAGTTTCTTGACTTTGGCAAGATAAGGCTTAATTTTCTTAAGATAAGTCCAGAAATTTGTTGCACCGAAAACATAACCCTGTGCTCTGTCGTTTTCGTCAACAAGAACAAAAGCATTTTCGGGTTCCTGCTCACAGTAATAGTCACAGAAAGTGAAGAGAATGAAATCGTGCATATCGGGATTGGTTCTTGCTTCCAATGGACCTGTGTTAATGCACACCTGACGAACATCCTCAAAATATTTGGGTTCATACGGTTTGATAGTAACCATTTTTATTCTCCTAACTCAACATTGAAGGTTTTTTCTCCGCTGAACGGGATTGACTGACCGCCGAATTCAAAAACAGCTTCGATTTTGGGGTCTGCGAAAACCTTGATTTCTGCGTTCTTGCCGTTCTTTTCGTATTCAACGGAGACAATGCCTTTTTCGGTTGTGATGTGACCTTTTGCTTTGTCCATACCGTCAACGAAGCAGGGTGAAACGATAACTTTTTCGTAAGCCGCGCCGCCCTCGGGCTGACGGATGCCGAGAAGATACATGAACAGATATTTTGTGACTGCACCGAACATGGGATGATTTCTTGAATCGCGACCGAGCCAGTTTTCCCAGATTGTTGTTGCGCCGTGGCGAGCCATATAGTCAAATGAAATTTCTTTTTTGTTTGAGAGAAGGTCAAATGCAAGCTGTGCTTCGCCGATCCCGAAAAGATATCCGATGAGAGCTTCGGTTGCAATAATGCCCGTGTCAAACATACCGAGCTCATTGTATTTGTTGATGATATTCTTTTTGGTCTGCTCGTCTCCGAGTCCGATTCTTAATGCAAGACAGTTTGCACCCTGAACATCGCCGATGAAATTGTGGTTTCCGTAGCTGAAATATGCAATGTTGATTGCCTTTTTAACTCTTTCGATTCTTTCGGGAAGATGGGCAACCTCACTCTGTCTGCCGAGGATTTCTGCAGCTTCGATTACCTGATTCATAAATGTTACATAAAGGCAGGTGTTAACATAGGATTCGGGGATTTCTATCTTATTATCGGGAGGACACCAGTCGCCGAGGCACCAGCCGTAATCTTCTTCGTGCCATACAAGACCGTTATCACTGCGGTCCTCAAGATAATCGAGAAAACGGAGCATCTTGGGGAAGAATTCGTCAAGCAAATCTTTGTCGCCGTATGTTTTATAGAACTTCATGGGAACTTCAACGATTGCACCGCCCCAGCCGGAGGGTCCGCCGCCGCCGCCCATGAGGGGAGCAGTGTGCTGAATATGACCCGATATCTTGCACTGCGAATCTGCAACGTCATAGAGCCATTTGCGATAGATTTCCTTGCAGTCGAAAAGCATCATAACGGTTTCGCCGCAAAGTTGACCGTCGCCGGTATAACCCAGACGCTCTCTGTGGGGGCAGTCGGAGGGGATACAGCAATGGATGTTACCGAGCTGAGTTCTTATATAAGCGTCATAAAGCCAGTTGAGCACTTTGTTATCGCATTCAAATGAAGAAGTTACGGGGCAGTCGGTATGAACAACATCAACTCTGACAGGCTCAACATCTGCGTTGACTGTGAAATATCGGAATCCGTGCCATGTGAAATGGGGGATGTATTCACGGTCTGTGCCGTCAGTGATAAACTGCTCTTCCTGATAGCCGTCTTCAAGCTGGATGCCGTAATAAGGTCTTGTTTCATAGATTTCTTCGGCGTAGTTGACTTTGATTAACTTGCCCTTTTCTTTGCACTTGAAAACAGCATAGCCGACGGTATTTTCGCCGATGTCATAGAGCTTTTTATCGCCTTCGTCTCTGAGGAGAACGGGCTTGATTGTTCTGATAACCTTGTCGGCGGGTGAAAACTGAATATAGAATTCGCTTTCAGGAGCAGGAATAACCGTGCTTTCGGCGAAGCCTTCACCGCTGTAGCCGTTGAGCTTGAATCCCTGAGGATAGAGTGTGTAATCGTGTCTTTCGCCGTTGTAAAGATTGTTATATGTTACAAAACCCTTGTGTGAAAGTGTAGTTTCATCGCTGATAACATTACCGCTTTCCTTTTCAAGAAGGAAGCAGAGTTTGGGAGTGCCGAAAGTTACAACACCCTCTGCGTGACGGCTTACCTGATTATAGTAGCCGTTGCCGAGCATAACCGCAAGAGTGTTTTCACCGTCGAGGAGATAATCGGTAACGTCGTATTTCATGCAGTATATTCTGTAGGAAAGCTTATCTTTGAGGGGAAATGTGAGCTTTGTGAGATCACGCTCGCTGTAGCAGGTTGCGTTGGGCACGAGCAAATCGTCGCTCACTTTTTTGCCGTTGATGAAAAGCTTGAAAAAGCCGAGACCGCAGATTGTGATTCCCGCTTTTTCTCCCTTGACGGCATTGAAGCTCTTTCTGAAAAGAGGTGCATCGCTGCCTGTGAATTCAATCCATTTTGCATTTTTGAAAATCTGTTCGTTGGTCATAAATCATACCTCCTCGGTCAATTCATTGAGTCTTGCGTTCATTGTTTCCCATTCATCCATGAGAACGAGCTGATTTTCTGTCAGTTCATCTATTTTCTTTGTCATTTCAATAACTTTTTCATAATCAGCCGAAACCTCGGGCGTTGAGAGCTGACTGTTAAGCTCTGAAAGCTCTCCGTCAAGGCGGTCAATCTCGGCTTCGGTGCGTTTGATTTTACCCCTTAAACGGTTGATTTCACTTTCACGCTCTTTGCGGAGCTTATAGGAATTGACCTTGACTTCGGTTTTCTGAGGCTTTTCCTTTGCCTGCGCAAGAGCATACTGAGCGTAATCGTTGTAGTCACCGTCGAACTTTGTGAATCCGTCGGTACTCATTCTGTAAATTTTGGTCGAGAGTTTATTTATGAAATATCTGTCGTGAGAAACGGCGATAATCGTGCCGTCAAAATCCTCAAGAGCCGCTTCAAGAACCTCTCTTGACGGGATATCAAGATGATTTGTCGGTTCGTCGAGAAGAAGCACGTTTGCGCCTGAGAGCATAAGCTTGAGGAGACAGAGCTTTGCTTTTTCGCCGCCGCTGAGGGTGTCAACATTCTTGAAAACATCGTCGCCTCTGAAAAGGAAGAGTGCAAGATATTTACGAACGGTTGTTTCGGTGAATGTGCGGTGTTCATCCCAGATTTCGTCTATAACGGTTTTGCCGCCGTGGAGACTTTCGAGACTCTGGTCGAAATAGCCGATTTTTACGTTTGCACCGAAGAGAAAGCTTCCGTCATCCGCTGATTGCTGGCGGGTGAGAATACGCAGGAGAGTAGTTTTTCCGCATCCGTTTGTGCCGAGAACGAAAACACGCTCGTTCTTGAAAATCTGCATATCTGCATTTGCAAACAGATGTTTTGAACCGAACGATTTTGAGAGACCGCTGACATTAAGAACATCGTTGCCCGTTTCACATACGGGAGTGAATTTTATACGCATCTGTGACAGGGGAGGGTCGGGAATAACAAGCTCGGCTTTTTTCTTTTCAAGCATCTTACGCTTGCTTTCGGCAGTTATGAAGTTACGTTCTCTTGCAAATGAACGCTGCTGTTCAATAATACCCTCAATGCGTTTTATTTCTTCGCAGAGGTTTTCATAATGGCGTCTTTCGGTTTCGAGACGTTCTTCTTTCAGCTTGAGATATACCGAATAATTACCCTTTGAGCTGTAGCACTTGCCATGGGAAAGTTCAACGGTTTTGTTTGTGACACGGTCAAGAAAATATCGGTCATGGGAGATAACGATGATTGTTCCTTTAAAAGTTGAAAGATAGTTTTCAAGCCATTCTGTGCCTGCAATATCAAGATGGTTTGTCGGCTCGTCAAGAAGAAGAACATCGGAACCGCTTAAAAGGAGCTTGCACATACTCAGCTTTGAGCGCTGACCGCCGCTTAATTTATCGCAGGTCAGAGTAAAATCGTTTTCCGAAAAACCGAGACCGATTAATGCAGAGCGTGTACGGCTGCGATAAGTCAGACCGTCCTGCTCCTGAAAAAGCTCGTTAAGGCGAAGCTGTTCTTCAATAAGAGCATCGCGGTTGCTTTCGTTTTTATCAATTGCAGAGGCGATATATTCAAGCTGTGATTCAATTTTCATCAGCGGCTTAAAAACACTGAGAGCTTCGTCATAAACCGTTCTTACAGAGCCGTGGCAGGCGTGCTGTTCAAGATAGCCGATTCTGGTGGTTTTTGAAATAAACGCACCGCCCTCGGTCGGCTCAACTTCGCCTGTTATGACCTTGAAAAGAGTGGTTTTGCCTGTTCCGTTTGCACCGATAAGACCTACAAAATCGCCTTGGTTAACGTCAAACGAAACATCTTCAAAAAGCACCTTGCCGCCAAAGTCAACTTTTAAATTCTGTATACTAACAATAGCCATTTTAAATCCTTGTTTCGATTATTTCAAGCTCACCGCAGAGCTTGTATTCTCCTGCATTTGCAGGAATGAAGATGCTGTCACCTTTTCTGAGTGAAAGAGTTTCTCCGCAGCACTCAAGTGTGCCTTTGCCTGCCATAATCAGCAGGGAAACGAACGAGTTTTCATCAGCAGTACCGCTGAAAATGCCATTTGTGCCGAGCTTCCATACCTTGAAAAGGGGACAGTCGGCAAGAAGCTTGCGTTCATCCGTGTCAAGTTCCTTACCTTTACAGAAATCGGGCTGCGAGTATTTTTCGAGCTTTGTAACCGCCGCACCGTCTTCAACATGGAGTTCCCTTGGTTTACCGTCGTTTCCGACCCTGTTGTAGTCATAGATACGGTAGGTTGTATTTGAGCTTTCCTGCACTTCGGCAAGTAAAATACCTTTACAGATAGCGTGGAGTGTGCCCGATTCAATAAAGAAGAAATCGCCCTTCTTAACGGGTACTTTGCTTACATAATCGGTAAGAGTGTTGTTTTCGATTGCAGACTTGAATTCTTCCGGAGTGATTTCGTTGTCAAATCCGAGAATAAGGTAAGCATCTTCCTCGCAGTCGATGATATACCAGCATTCGGTTTTGCTCTGTCCCTTGCCTGTTTTTTCGCAGTATTCCTTGGTGGGGTGTACCTGCACGGAGAGATTATCCATTGCATCAATGAATTTTATAAGGATGGGGAAATCCTCAAAATTCTCTGCATTCTTTCCGCAGAGAGCAGGATTTTCCTTAACAACATCAGCGAACGATCTGTCTGCGAACACACCGTTTTCAACGGAGCTTGAGCCTGCCTCGTGGCATGAGAGCATCCAGCCTTCAGCGGCATTGTTTTTTTCTGTTTTAACGTTATAATCTTCAATGAGTTTTCTGCCGCCCCAGATTGTTTCGGAAACATAGGGGAGAAGTTTTATGGGATATAATTTCATATTCAAGCCTCCAAAATGGAATTATCTGTATTATTTTATCATATTTGTCCAACAATTTCTATAGAATATTTACGGGAGGACAAAAAATATGGAAAAAAATTTTAAATCTGCAAAGCTTTTTTACTATGAAAAGATAAGAAAACCCGTTCCGCCTGCCCGTGACGGACTTATCGCTCAGATTCGTGACACTTCGGCACGCCTTGAAAGTGCATACAATCGGTTTGAAAATGAATGTAACGAGGATTTGCTTGATTCCATCATCTATGAAATTCAGTCACTTAAAGCACTTTACCGTTATCTTATCAAGAGAGCCAAGGAAAACGGTCTTGAATGCGGTGAAATCTCGGTTTTCGGGCAGGAGGTAATCTGATGAATGCAGGATTTATTGCGGCTGCTGCCGTAAGCACTGTTTGCGTAATATGGTGGATGATAAAAAGCGAGAAGGGTGCATCAAGCTTCTTTTTATCCGCTTTGCAGGGGATAGCCGCAATGTGTGCCGTTAATCTCACGGGAATGATAACGGGAGTTACGGTTGCGGTTAATTGGTATACAATCATTTCAACTGTTATTCTCGGTCTGCCGGGAGTAATAGGTACGCTTGCACTTAACTTTATATTCGGCACATAAAAAGGGAGCAACAAGCTCCCTTTGATTATATAATGTATAATTTTGTTCCGCCTGACTGAACGGCTTTGATTTCTTTATCTCCGTTTCTGAGTATGATTTCAGCTTCTGAGTTTTCCGGAATTTCTGTCTCAACCTCAAATCCGTTTTCTGTTTTTTGCCATTCGCATCTGATTCTGCCTTTGGGTGAATTAATGCTGACCTTTGCAAAATCAAGTCCGCAGTCAAGGGCAGGCGATACGGTAAAGCTTTCGTAGCCGTTGAGTATATTTCTTATGCCTGCAATATAGGCATAGAGTGCCTCGTCATAGGTTGCAAGGAAATAGTGGTCCTCAGAACGGGTTGTTTTTTCCCAGCATTCCCATGCGGAGTTTGCACCGTTTTCGAGCCAAAATCCCCATGAGGGATATGTTTTCTGAGTTAAAACTTTAAATGCAACGTCGCTTCTGCCGAGTTCAAACAAAACGGGGAGAACAAATCTTGTGCCTGTGCATCCCGTATCAAGATGATAACCGCGGCGGATAAAATCGTTTATGAGATTTTCGGAAACGGTATTTTTGCATTCGTCGGGAACAAGTCCGAAATAAAGAGGAAGCAGATTAGAAGTCTGACGGTATTGCTCTCTTTTACCTTTCTGCACCCACGAAGTTGTTTCATAAATGCCTTTGCCGGCCTTAAAAAACTTATTGTTGAACGCTTTGAAGATTTCATTCATTGCGGATTCATAGAGGGGAATGTCCTCGGTTTTGACAAGTTCATTTGCAATATGAATCATGGATTTCAGCATACCGTAAATAAATGCGGTACCGCAGATTTCACAGCCTTCAGAGGAATTGGGATCGGCTTCCATGTCTTCACCGCCGATGGGTGCAACCCAGTCCGAAAGACCCCGTATACCCCATGTCCAGCCGTTTTCACGGAGTGCATCGATATCTTTCTGAGCGAACGTCTTTAAATCGGGATAGAGCTTTTCGGCATAATCTTTCTTGCCGCAGAAATCAATCAGAGCCTCCGCACCGAAAACAAAAACCGTGTTCCATACGGGAGAGTTGTCCGTTCCCCATGTTGAAACGGGTACAAGAACGGGAACATTTCCGAATTCATGCATGCAGTCTGCCATTATATCAATGAAACTTGCAAAATAATCACTCATATCGAAGTTATACATCATTGTTGGCATGGCACAGTTTGCATCACCGAGCCAGCCGTTTTTCTCCCATACGGGTGTGTCTGTAGGCTTACCCTGAAAATTATTCAGCAGAGTGCGTCTCATAAGATGATGAAGCTTATTTATAAGCTCATCGGAACAGCTGAAATCTGAGATAATATCAACATCGTTGGCGACTCTGTAAATCGTTATATCGTCGGCAGAGATATCTTTTGCATGGTTCTCAATCTGAATATATCTGAAGCCTTTGTAGCTGAATTTCGGCTCAAATTCAAAGGCATTGCCGTTGCTGATAAAGCAATCCTGCTGAATATATCCGTCGGGAAACCAGCCGCCGTCACGGCCTTCGTTTTTTCCGATTTTAACAACATGGCCGTCATCGGTTAAGCGTTCGTTATATGTTATAAAAACCTCGGTGTTCTTTGGAACATTGATTTTTATTTTTGCCCATCCCGTAACCATTTCGGGCACGGTAACAACAATCGTTCCGTCATCAAGACGGTTGATTTTTTGGGGTCTGAACTGTGCAATTCTGCGAATTGCGGGCATATTCTGCTCTTTGAGCATACCCGACGGTGCTTCAACACAAGCAGCGTTTTTCCATGTGAACTCCGTACGTCTTGCATCGTATGTTTCTCCGTAGTAGATGCTGTTTGCAACAGTCGGACCGTCACAGGTAACAAGCCACGAGTCATCGGTGACAACGGTTTCGGTTATTCCGTTTTCATATTCAATAACGATGTTTGCGATTAGTTTCGGCGATGAACGCCATGAGGCGTTATGCCAATTCCAGACACGGTTTGTTTCGTTGAAAAAACTGTGACCGAGTTCTGCCGTAACGGTGTTTTCGCCTGAGGAAAGGAGTTCTGAAATATCGAAAACACGGTAAAGCACGGTTTTGCTGTATTGGGTATGTGCGGGATTCAGAACGGAATCATCGGGCAGCCTGCCGTTGATTTTTATTTCAAAAAGACCGAGACCGCAGACATACGCCTTTGCGGATTTGACATTATCGGAAATGCTGAACTGTTTTTTGAATATCGGAGAAAATCTTTCTTCGACGCTCATTTCACAGCCAATCCAACTGCCTGACCAAACAAAATTGTTCATGATTTACCTCAATACAATGTTTTTGAAAGAATATAGCAAGTCCACAGTGCGATAACAAAAGCGGATTCTGCGGGGATTGCAAGCTTTGTGTAGGGACACTTCCAGCCTTTGTCAACGCAGAGGAAGATTGTTCGGGTTACGAGCACTGTTGTTGCAAAAATAAGACCGCCGACAAGTGAATAAACAGGGGTTTTGAGGACGAGGGTGAGATAAAGAAGGAATGCACCGAGTGCAAAGGAAATACCGCCGTAGTAAACTCTGATTTCGGTTTTGCCAGCGTTGTCAACGGGTTTAACTGCGAATGATTCGGCATTCTTTATGGGGTTGGTGATGAATACGATTGCCATGCCGAAAAAGTAAAGGCAAAGACCGATAACCGCAATTCCTGCAGGAAGATTTGAGAAGAAAATTTCTTTCATGGTTGTTCTCCTTTGAAATATATTATAAAAATAATACCATATTATAATGCTGTTGTCTATAAAAATAACGGGGCTGTCTCACGGAGATGAAGAAGCCGTTTTCTTCCGAATTCCATAATGCAATTAAAATGGCTCGCAAAGGTTTGATTTCCTCTGCAAGCCATTCTTATTTTATTCCGTTTCTTTTGTTCTTCGCTTCGTGAGACAGCTCCGATGATTTTTATTTGAGACGGTTAATCATGTCAAGATGCTCGGTATAGAGTCTTTCAACATCTGAATTGACCCTCATCATACCGCCCTGAAGCGACATATGATCGCCCTGATAAACAGGCATAACATTCCATGTACCCATGGGAATATCATCTTTGTTGAATTCCTTTGACGGTGCGTCTGACGGAGCTTTTGACGAAACGGTGTTAACGAGTCCGTCATTTTCAAGCCAGCTTTCGTCAACAACATATCCGCCCGATGTTGTGCCTGTGAGCTTGCCCATTTCGTCGGAGCTGCTGTGGAAAAGGATTTCCATTCTCTTGCGGTCTGCAACATAAGTACCGTCATCGGTTTTGGTTGTTGCTGAGCAGGGGATAGCAAAATAATATGTGTTTTTATCCGTAACCATATTCTTGTTAAGTTCAAGAGCATTATCGATGAACATATCGTAGGCTGCGGAATCGGTGTTACCTGATGATTTTTCAAGGCCGTATGCAGTTGTGCCGTTGCTCGGTGCGGCAAGAGTGGTCAGAGAATAAATCCAATCGGATTTTCCTCCCGTGAAGAAGGGTGAAATGTCATCGGCTGAGGTTGCTTTGATTTCTTCTTCACTGCCTTTTGCCATAAGAGTAGCGAAAACACGGATTGTTGCACCTCCGAAGGAATGACCGAGAAGGTTGATTTTGTTTTCGGAATCCCATTTTTCGATGAGTGCATTGTCTGTGAAGTCTTCTCCGTATCTGTCATGACCGCAGCGTTCACTGTGAGCCTTGCCGTAGTCAACAACGGAGCCTGTAAGCTGGGCGTAAAGCTCGCACGCTCTGTCCCATGCGCTGTCGCTCGGAGCAACGGAAGCGGCATAGCAGTCATAGCCTTTTTTGTTGAGCTTTCCGAGAAGCTCACCGCCGAACATTCCCCAATAGGGCATGAGTTTATACTGAAGGTCATATTCACCCCAACCCATAAGTCCGTGAACAAAAACATATGAATAGTTGGTGCTCCACTGTTCTTTTTCGTATTCGCCGTTCTGAGCAGGGAAGAAGATTGAAATTATGCTCATAATTATTGCGAGGGGTATCGAAATAATTTTTGCCATTTTTATTTCCTCCTTTTTGATAATTATATATTGTTTTCCGATAAAGAACAAGAGCACAAATAATGATATTTGTGCAAAGTTTCAGTTCGGGATTATTGCGGAGTTTCTATAGGAATAGCCGAAGAAAACTGTTTTCTTCCCGAAAAGGATTTTTTGTCTCTTCTTTCGGAAGAGTTATTATCCCATGTGCTTAAATTGGAGACGCATAATTTCATAAAGCTGTTTATGTAAACATCAAAATTTTCCTGTGTACCGTTAAAACTGTATCCTTTGACTATCGGTTCTTTATCCTGCAAAAACAGTTCTCTGATTTCAAATATATCCAGAAGATTTCCGCTTTCATCAGTGTACCAACAACCGAAAGAAGGGTCAAAGGAACACCATTTATCTTGGTCGGACAAGTATACCATGCAAGTTAAGTGAGAGGCTGTGAAATTCGAAGAAATCATGGCAACAGGGAATGCTTTTATTCCGACGGCTACAAGACAGTCTGCGAATGCTATTGCTCTGTAACGGCAGTTGATAGCTCGTGTAAATGGCTTGTCAAAAGAAAAGTCCAGAATATCAAGTGTATCGTCTTTCAAACGTTTTAACTGCATACCGTTGTAATATGTGTGTTTGGTAAGCCATTCAAGTATTTGAACGGTTTTATCAAAATCGCTGTCAGCCGTTGCTACGGCAGATAAATTATATTTTTCATTAATCTGTCCGTGAAAATCATAAGTATTGATAATTTTATCAAGCTCTGTTTTCAAAAGTTCTGTATTCTCTGTTGTCATATCTTTAATACATACAGGCGATTTGAGCAATTCTTTTTCATAATCGATTTCAGATACATATTCTGCATATTTTTCTTGGCTGAAATGTGTTACAAACCTGTCAATTAAATTAAATCGCCAATTGACAATAAAAAGAATTACAATTATTATACCTATAATGACGGGGATTTTAGTCTTTTTCATTTTACACCTTTATTATGATTAAATTTTCTTTTATAAAAATCATATCACATACAACCGAAAAATACAGTGGGATACAGAAGAAAAGAATCAGAGAAAAAACTGCTTCAAAAGAAGCGGCTCTTATTGCGTTTTGCGGGCAAATCGATAAATTGGAATTTGCTTTATTTCAGAAGGTCAGCCGGTATGTAATCAATCGCCAGTTGCTCTGCTTCGGTCAATTCGTTATACCATTCCAACCATTTAAGTGTTTCTCGGGATAGATCAGCTTTGTTAAAAGTTTGCTCATTGAACATAACTGTTTCACTTTTTTGATTAGAGCAACCAACCAAACTCAACACTAAAACCAAGGCTGAAACTAATGCTATTAACTTCTTCATACATTTTACCTCCGTTTCATAAATTCTTATTTGTCAATTAAAAACATATCAAATATAATTTGAAAAGTCAATCGGGTCACAATAATTAACTGTTACTTGTTACCTCTTGCTTTATAAAAATCGACCCGAAGGATTATTGAAGAGTGAAAATATAAATAAAAAAATCGACGAGTTTTAACTCGTCGATTACTGGCTGGGGAATAGGGATTCGAACCCCAACAAACAGAGTCAGAGTCTGTCGTGCTACCGTTACACTATTCCCCAATGTAACTTGCATCTGGGCTACGGATATATATTATACACAATTAACCGAAAAAGTCAACACTTTTTTAAAGATTTTTTTAAAATTTTTTCTATTGTAAAACAGGACTTTTTATATTAGAATATTAGAAGAAAATTAAGCGGAGGAAGTTATGAAAAATCTGCTGAAAAAGCTTCTTAATGACAAAAACAGACGGAAAATTCTTGAATTTATCAATAAACTCTGGTGTGTATTTTGCAGATGTCTGCCGATTCGGAACAGAGTTTTGTTTTTCACAATCAGAGCAAACGGCAAGCTTCTTGACAACGCAAAGGCTGTTTATGATGCACTTGACGCAAAAAAGGTTGTTTTTGCACATATGCTGCCCCATTCAAACAAAATTAAACCCCTTGCATATTATTATATCCTGACAAGCAGGGTTATAGTCACCGATGACTATCTGCGTTATGTCCGATTTATGAAGCTTCGTAAGGGTCAGAAACTTTTTCAGATATGGCATGCCTGCGGTGCGTTCAAAAAATTCGGTCTTGATGCAAAAACTAAGCTGACTGTTAACGAAGAAAAAAGAACCCATTCGCAGTATACTGCAGTTGCTGTGACTTCCGAGGGTTGCAGAAAACATTATGCAGGTGCATTCGGAATAGATGAATCCGTTTGTCTGCCTATCGGTCTGCCGAGGACTGACAGACTTTTCACCGAAAAAGACGAAATGCGTGAAAGAGTTTTTGAAAAGCATCCCGAATTCAGAAACAAAACCGTTTATCTTTATGCACCCACATTCCGTGAAAACAAAAAAGGTCAGGTTAAGTATAATCCGCACATAGACTGGGCAAAACTCAGCGGTGAGCTTAAAGAGGATGAAATTCTGATTATCCGCAGACATCCGATTATGAAATACAAATTCTGCGAGGATTATCCCAATATCATTGACCTTTCCGAAGAATCAACCCTTGACCTGACAACCGTCAGCGATGTGCTGATAACCGACTATTCATCGGTTATTTACGATGCGTGTCTGCTCGATGTTCCGACTGTTTTCTACTGCCCCGACTATAAGGAATATGAGAGAGGATTTTATCTTGATTTCCCCGACGGTCTGCCCGGTGAAATGGTTTCACACAGCGAAAAACTGCTTGAAGCAATCAGGAATACAAAAGAAAATCCGCCCGCAGACAGAATTGAAAAATTCAGAAGCGAGCAGATGGAAGCCTGTGACGGTCACTCAACGGAAAGAGCAGTTAATCTTATCAAAAGCTGGCTGAAATAACAGCGTTAAAAATTCTTTCCGTATTGTTACAATCAATAAAATCAAAATTGAAATCTCTGAAACGGCGAAGCTTTTCTTCATCGTTCCGGGGATTTTTTATTGCCTCAACAACAGCCGGAAAATCCTTTGCAACCGTGCCGGGCACGTATGTTTCATAATCAAAATAAAAAGAGCGTTCTTTTTCGTATTCTTTAAGGTCAAAGGCAAAGAAGATACATGGCTTTGAAAGCAGGGCAAAATCCATGCAGACCGAAGAATAATCGGTTATAAGTATGTCGCTGATAAGGGTTAAATCATTGATATCGTGGCCCGTTGTGACATCAACCGTACCTTCCGCCTTTACGCCTGCATTAATCTGCGGATGAAGTTTCACAAGAAGAATGTAATCGTTGCTAAGCTCACGGCGGAATAACTCCATATCAAGATTATCAAGGAGTCTGCGGTTGGTTTCGGGGTCATCACGGAATGTGGGAGCATATAAAATCAGCTTTTTGCCCTTGCATTCGGGATGAAGCTTATCAAAGCTCTGACGGATTTCATCAACGCTTTTTTTCTTTAAAAGAGAGTCAATTCTCGGTGCACCGAGGGGGAGAATTCTGCTTTCGTCAACGCCGAATGCTTCTGCGTAAATCGGAGCAACATTCTTTGATGAGCAGATAACATGGCTCAGCTTTTCGGAGCATTTTTTCTCGCGAAGTCTGACATCATCGGTCAGAGGTGCGGAAAGTCCGAATTTTTTGAACGCACCCTCCGCGTGCCAAAGCTGAGTGATGACTGCTTCTGGGCTGAATTTAAGCGATGCCATCGGCATGAAGTTATCGTTGAGGAAAACATATTTCGATGTTGCAAGAGCAGCCGCCTTCAGCGTGAAAAACCTCAATGCTCTGAAACACGAGAAAACAAGAGCCTTGATGCCCGAAAAATCAGGTTTCAAATCCCTTGTGGAGATAGTTACGATATCATATATGCCTTTGCTTTCCGCATAAGCACGCACAAGACCCAATGAATCGTTTTCGCCGCCGTTATGAGGGGCAACGAAAGCAATTCTGTTTTGTTTTACGGGCAATATGCGTGACAGATTAAAAAACAGGGCATAGAGCGAATAAAAAATCTTTTTCAAAAACAACGCCTCGTTATTTTTTGATTTTTAACAGAATCTTTGCACCGAAAACAATAATGAAATCGGGCAGGAAACTGAATTTGCGTGATTTTTTAAGAAGTGAAACAACCTTTAAAAATCTTGAATCAAGAGCCTTTTTGCCGCTGACTTTAACGGTGATTTTTCCCCTGGGCTTTGCGGGCATAAGTCTGATGTTTTCATGCCTCGGCAAGGAAGAATTCTTGTTTGTGATAAGCTCAAAAAGGGGCATGGACTGAGCGTAAAGGCTGTTTATGAATTCGGGTGTGCAGTTTTTGGCAACAACGCTCACAAAAGGCTTTTCGGCAATCTCAGCCTTGTCAAAAACAAGCTCACCCATATCCTTGACGGTGAATCTGCATTTTCTTAGTGCCGTATCATCCATCATGGAAACGAGCTGTCTGTATCTCTTGCCCATGAGCGCAAGAGCTTCGTTATCCCCGAACCAGAGAAGGCGGTAGAATTCATTTACGAGCGAAAAGCTGCTCTTATATATCAGCTCGGAACGGTAATCCTCGGGAGCATCCTTTGCGGACTCATAAGCCGAGTCATAGGATTTGCAGAAATCTCTGAACAAATCAACGCTGACGCACTGAGTGACCGACTGACCTTCTTCGGGTGATCTTCTGCGGTATTTCATTGTTGCACCGGAAACGCCTGTGATTTTCGGCTTTGCGGTGTGAATAAATTCCATGAAGAACGCACCGTCTTCGCTGTAACGCATGGGCGGAAACTTAACTCCGCTTTCGCGAAGCAAATCCGTGCGGTAACACTTATTGGAAACAAGGAAGTTCCATAAAAGGCGTTTATCAAGCCAATCAATTTCACGGTCAGCGGCGATTTTATCAACATTTGCGGCATATTCCTCGCCGCCGTATCCGAATCGCATAACTCTGAAAATTGCAAGGTCGGAATCTGTTTCTTCAAGTGCGTTATAAATATTTTCAAGTGCATCATTGCCGCCGATAAGGTCGTCACCGTCGAGGAAAAGAGTGTATTTTCCCGTTGCGTGAGCCAGACCGTTGTTACGGGCAGCGGAAACCCCCGCATTTTCCTGATGAACAGGTAAAATGTTGGGGTTTCTGAGTGCATATTCATCTATGATTTTGCCCGAATTATCCTTTGAGCCGTCGTTGACAACAATAATCTGAATATCCTTCAGAGTTTGCTCCAAAAGACAGTCAAGGGTTTCGGAAATGAATTTTTCGCAATTGTAGCAGGGGATAATAACGGATATTTTCATATATTATAATCCTTATATATTATTTTTCCCACTTGATGACTGTTTTGCCGAAGTGGCGGCTGATATCGAGAGCGAATGCCTTGTGGATATCCGAAATTGTTTTGACCTCAACAACATCACCGATGATGTTTTCGAGATAAGCGGGAATCTTCGGGTTTTCGGCAAGTATATCCATTGTTTTCTGGAAATCCGCAACACCGCTGCGGCTTGAACCGAAAAGATTGAGACCTTTTTCAAGCACCATTCTTGTGTTGATATCAACAAATCTTTCGCTTACGCCCATGAGACCGATTGAGCCTTCGGGATTAATCAAATCAATAATCTGATTAACGGCAAATCTTGAGCCTTCACCGCCTACACATTCAAATGCATGGTCGATTTTAAGGTCTGCAGGTACATGGTCAACATGGTAAACACCGTCTGCAAAAGCAAAGTAAGAGAGCTTTTCATAAACGGTTCCGAAGATGTAAAGCTTTGCATCGGGATACATTGCTTTGAGAACGAGGGCGGTTATGAAGCCTACGTTGCCGTCACCCCAGATACCGATGGAATCTTTTCTTGAATGAGCGAATTTTCCGAAACGTGCAACCGCATGGACACCGACGCTGATAAGCTCGGCAAAGGATGCGATTCTGGGGTCAACGCCGTCGGGGACTCTGACGAGTCTGTCAGGCGGCATATCAATATAATCCCTTAAAAATCCGTCATATCCGCTTGAGCAGAAATGACTTGAGGGGAGATAGTTTTCGGCGATAATATCGTCTTTTTCCGTCGGCATATTGGGAACGGGAACAACAAGCTCGCCCGGCTTATAGTTACCTGTGGGGTCAAAAACAACCTTTGCAACGCATTCGTGAATGAGTGCCATGGGAAGCTTTGCCTTCAATGCCTCACGGCTTCTGTTGCCGAGATAATAGCGCTGGTCCGCCTTGCAGACAGAGAGATAGACGGGGCGCATAATAACGCTGTTTTTGATGTCCGGCTCTGTGCAGGCAATGTCAATCATGCCCGGTGCAATGAGCCTGTAAACTGCATTAATCATCGCAATCCTTGCCTTTCAGTAATGTGTGGGCAACCTTCAAATCATAGGGATAGGTGATTTTGATATTGAAAACTTCACCCTCAACCATGTATACATCTTTGTTCTTTATTGAGAAAATCTTGCAGGCATCGGTGAGAATTGCCTTCTCATCTTCCGTGAGGCTTGCAAGAACTCTTTCAAGCTCCTTGAGACGGAATGACTGCGGAGTCTGACCCTGATACATCATGCTTCTGTCGGGGATTGAGGAGATAATCTTTCCGTCACGGCTTTCAACGATTGTATCCGTTGCGGGAATAACCGTGTCGCAAGCTCCGTACTTAACGGCAGCATCAACATTTTCGTCGATTATTCTGTGAGTAAGGAAGGGTCTTACGGCATCGTGTGTAACAATAACCGTATCTTCTGTTACTTCACAGTTGTTTTCGATGTATTCAATTGCTTTTTCAAGAGTTCCGTTTCTTGTTGCGCCGCCTGAAATAACGGTGATTTTCTTGCCCTTGGGAAGGTGCTTTTCAACGAGTGCCTGAGTGTGGGCAACCCATGCCTTGGGGCAGAGAACAAGAATTTCGTCTATTTTATCATTTACAAAGAACTTTTCGATTGTGTGGATAATAACAGGCTTTGTGCCGAGTTCAAGATACTGCTTGGGAGTGTCGGAATTGCCCATACGGCTGCCTATACCGCCCGCAAATACTGCTGCGAAAACCATAAAATCAATCCTTTCGCTTTATTTTACACCCTTGACCATATCATCATAGAGCTTGCAGATTTCCTTAGCATCGCCCTGAGCAATGAGCTTGCCGTGGTCAAGAATAATTGCTTTGTTGCAGATATTAAGCACCTGCTGTGTGCTGTGGGAAACAAACAAAACCGTTGTTCCCTTGTCGAACATCGAGCGTACTTTTTCTTCGCTCTTTTTTCTGAATTTTGCATCGCCTACGGAAAGAACTTCGTCGAGAATAAGAATTTCAGGTTCAACCGCTGTTGCGATTGCAAATCCGAGCCTTGCTCTCATACCCGATGAATAGTTTTTGACGGGTACGTCGATGAAATCCTTAAGCTCCGAAAATTCAACGATTTCTTCGTATTTTTCTTCAATGAATTTTCTGGAATAACCCATGGTTGCACCGTAGAGGAAAATATTCTCCTTGCCTGAATAGTTCATATCGAAGCCTGCGCCGAGTTCAAGCATGGGTGCGATAACTCCGCTGACCTTGACAATTCCCTTTGTAGGCTTGAGAACACCTGCGATAACCTTGAGCAGAGTTGATTTTCCCGCACCGTTGAAGCCGAGAACACCGACTCTTTCACCCTTGTTTACGGTGAAGGTTATATCGTTGAGTGCCCAGAATTCAGTGAAATGAAGCTTTCTCGTAAGAAGCTTTATAAAATATTCTTTTAAGTTGTCAACCTTTTCTTTGTTAAGATTGAACATCATGCTCATATGGTCAACAACTATTGCAGGTTTACTCATAAAATTATCCTTTCATCATATATGAAGAATGAATTTATCCTGTTTCTTGTAGAATGCCCACAGACCGATAACAACAGTGAGAACGCTGAAGCCGAGAGCATACCAGAAATGATTCATGTTGAACATTTCTCCGTAGAGAACGCAGCTTCGGAACATATTTGTAATCGCATAAAGCGGGTTTGCCATAAGAGCCATTTTGATGAATTTGTTGCCGATATTAAGCTGGTCAACGTGATAGAAAATCGGGGTCAGATAGAAAAGAAGCATACAGAATACTTCATAGAGATACTCAACATCCTTGAAGAAAACTTCAAGTGTGCTGAGAATCAGACCCACACCCACGCTGAGGATAAGCAGAATTATAATCGGAACGGGGGAAAGGAAAATGTAGCCGTTGATAACGGGAGGCTTGTCCGAAAAGAAATAGAAATAGATTATGAAACACGCAAGAACGGTCAGCGAAATGAGGAATGTCACGAAGTTTGCGATAACATTCGAGAGGGGGTATATGTATTTGGGAACATACACCTTTTTGATGACCGATGCACTGAGTCTGATTGAACGCATTGCTCTTTTTGTTGACTGGGTGAAGAATTCATAGATAAGACGTCCGCAGAGAAGGTAAATGGGGAAATTGACCATTTCCGCCCTCTTATTGCCGAAAACTCCGCCGAAAACGAGCACAAGAACAATGGTTGTCAGCAAAGGCTGCAGGAAAGTCCAGAAAATTCCGAGAACGGAGTTTCTGTATTGCAGTTTTATATTCTTTCGGACTATTTCGTACAGAAGATATCTGTATTTATAAAAATTCTTGAGATACTTCATATTATTTTCCGTTTCCCTTATTATTTCAGACCCCATTTTGAGAAATAATGGAGCATTGACTGAATCTGAATGAGTTTAAGCTTGAAATTCTTTTTGGACTCACGGCCCCATTCGTGATAAACCGTTGCTCTGGGATAATAAACGGTTCTGCATCTTGAATTGACTTCAAGAGTGAGGTCGCTGTCTTCAAAATACATGAAATATTTTTTGTCAAATCCGCCGATTTCCTTGAAAAGCTTTGTCCTGATGAACATAAAGCATCCCGTTGCGTTGCTGATATCAACGGGTTTTGACAAATCGCAATCCATCATCGCGTATTCCTTAAGGAGCTTGCTTGGCTTGCCGTTGCCTCTCATTCTGCTGGCAACAAGATACCATGGGGTGGGGCGGCGTTTGCCTAAAATCTGAAGTCTGCCGTCGGGGAATCTGATTTCGGGTGAAACCATGCCCACATCACCGTTTGAATCAAGGAAAGCTGCAAGCTTTGAAATAACATCGTCTCTGACGATGATATCGGGATTGATGATTGCGTGATAATCGGAGTCAAGCATATCCATGATGAGGTTATGACCTGCACCGAAGCCGATGTTTCCGCCGCTTCTGATGAGAGTCACCTCGGGATAGTGCTTTTCTATATGCTCAATCGTTCCGTCTGTTGAGCCGTTGTCGACAACAAACATTCTGAACGGAGCCTCGGTGCATTTTAAAAGTGAACCCAGAGCATTGTCGATGGTGGCAATGTTATTGTAGGTCACTATGCAGCCGGTTACGGTTTTATTCATTTATAAATTCCTTTCCAAGGCACATATTGGAAAAAATTATTTTATCCTTGCCAATGACAAAAGCATCTGCAGACGCCACTTCATTTTCCGGACAACACTTGTTTTGCCGCCGGTTACGTTATCGCCATGTCTTCTCCATTTGATCAGACTTTCATTGAGAAGAACGGTTTTATAACCTTTTTTGATGGCAACAAGTGCAATCCACCAGTCATGCATGGGGAGCTCCCTGGGGAAGGGGAGCGAGTCCTCCATAACATTCCGGGTGAAAGCCATGCAGCATCCCACAAAGGAATTCTTTATGAGATTTTTTGCATACGAAGCATTTGAGCCTCTGACTTCAAAAAATGAAGACTCTGTTATATTGAGGGCACCGTCGGTTACGGCGGCATCGTGGAGCACAAGGTCTGCACCGCTTCGGATTACGGCAAGAACCTTTTCAACCTTATCGGGCATCCACACATCGTCCTGGTCACACAGAAAGATTACGTCACCCGTGCAGGCGTTGAGGGCATTTTCAAAATTACTGACAACACCCTTGCTCTGTCCCTCAATATATCTGATTCTTTTATCACGGATTCCGGCGACTGCCTCACGGGTTTTGCCCTGAGGATAGTCATCCGAAACGATTATTTCATCGTTGTCGCCGAGCTGAGGAAGAATTGAATTCAGCTGCTCGGCAATGAACTGCTCACCTTTATAGGCGGCGAGTGCAACCGAAATTTTCATATCAGTCGAGAGATTTCATTGTGGGGAACAGGAGAACATCTCTGATAGCTGATGAATCGGTAAGAAGCATACACATTCTGTCGATACCGAAACCGATGCCGCCTGTGGGAGGCATACCGTATTCGAGAGCCATGAGGAAATCCTCGTCGGTTGTGTTGGCTTCTTCGTCACCCTGTGCAAGCTGAGCTTCCTGAGCCTTGAAGCGTTCTCTCTGGTCAATGGGGTCATTGAGCTCGGAGTAAGCATTGGCCATTTCCCAGCCGTTCATGAAGAACTCAAAACGTTCAACATAGTTGGGGTCTTCGGGCTTTTTCTTTGTGAGGGGAGAAATCTCGATGGGATGGTCGATAACGAATGTGGGCTGAATGAGATGCTCCTCTGCGTATTCTTCAAAGAACAGTGCAAGGATATCGCCTTTGCCGTGTCTCTTTTCGTATTCAACATGATGCTTGTCGGCAGCTGCTCTTGCATCCTCAAGAGTTTCGATTTCGTTCCAGTCAACACCTGCATACTTCTTGACCGCATCAACCATTGTGATTCTTTCAAAGGGCTGACCGAGATCCATTTCAACGCCGTTGTAGGAAATCTTTGTTGTGCCGAGAACAGCCTGAGCAACATGACGGTAAAGATTTTCTGTTAAATCCATCATGCCGTTGTAGTCGGTGTATGCCTGATAGAGCTCCATAAGTGTGAATTCGGGATTGTGGCGGGTGTCACAGCCTTCATTTCTGAAAACTCTGCCGATTTCATAAACCTTTTCCATACCGCCGACGATAAGTCTCTTGAGATAAAGCTCAAGTGAAATACGGAGCTTGAAATCTTCGTTGAGAGCGTTGTGGTGGGTTTCGAAAGGTCTTGCGGCTGCACCGCCTGCGTTTGAAACAAGCATGGGTGTTTCGACCTCAAGGAAGCCCTGTGAATCAAGATAATTTCTGATTTCACGGAGAATAAGTGAACGCTTGACGAATGTATCCTTAACCTCGGGATTCATGATGAGGTCAAGATAACGTCTGCGGTAGCGTGTGTCGGTGTTGGTGAGACCGTGGAACTTTTCGGGAAGGGGAAGAAGTGACTTTGAAAGAAGACGGAGTGATTTTGCGTGAACGGAAATCTCGCCTCTTCTTGTTCTGAAAACAAAGCCTTTGACTTCAACGATATCGCCGATATCCCACTTCTTGAAGTCTGCAAAGGTTTCTTCGCCGATTTCGTCAATCTTAACGTAAACCTGCATTCTGCCTGTAAGGTCTCTTACGTCGATGAAGTTTGCCTTACCCATATCTCTGCGGCTCATCATTCTGCCGCAGATTGAAACGTCGGTGTTTTCGAGTTCTTCGAAACGCTCAACGATTTCCGCATTGTGGATTGACTGCTCTGCAAGAGTGATTTCAAAGGGATCATTGCCTGCAGCCTGAAGTGCTTCGAGCTTTTCGACACGGATCTGACGAAGCTCGTTGACATCCTGCACCTGCTCCTCCTGAGGAACGGTATTTACATTCATTTCTTCAGCCATTTTGTGAATTCCTTTCTCTTTTTCGGTTGTTTAAAAACATCAAATGCGACAGGCGGTGTCTGCACGACCCCGAAAACCTATCGCAGAATATTTGAAAATCAAAAATTATTTGGAGATTGCAAGAATTTCCATCTTGAACACCTTGCCGTTGGGAGCGTGAACTTCCGCAATATCGCCAACCTTTTTGCCCATGATAGCTGAACCGACGGGTGAAAGGTCGGAAATGATGTTGTTTTCGATGTCGCTCTTGCCGAGGATTTTGTATTCAACTTCTTCTTCAAAATCCATGTCGTAAAGCTTAACCTTTGAACCGATGCGAACGAATTCGTTTGTAAGCTCTTCTTCGTCAAGAATTGTTGCGTTGCGAAGGTCAGCTTCGAGCTTGGCAATTTCGGCTTCCATTTTAGCCTGTTCGTTCATCGCCTCATCGTATTCGGCGTTTTCCGAAAGGTCACCGTGTGAACGGGCTTCCTTAATCTTTTCGGCTATTTCATCTCTGCCCTCTGTTTTGAGTTTATTGAGCTGTTCGCTTAATTTGTTATAATCCTCACGGGTAAAGACTGTCTTTTTTTCCATTTTGATGTATCTCCTTTAATTTGATATAGTACAAATCCAGTATCTGCTATATTATATATAATATATAATAATATGTCAAGTATTTATTCATTAACAAAACATTGAAGACATTTTTGCGGCGACGTTCCGTCACAACCGGAGCCGGCGATTGAAACTTCAGAAAAAACGGAGTTCCTGTAACCCGCATAGCCGCAAAGCTCGGTTATCGCTCCGGCAAAGTCAACGGCGTCAATGCCGTCGGGGATGATTTCAAGATGCTCGGGGGAGAGTGTGATTCCGCTTCCCGTGAAAAGCAGTTTTCCGCCTGTTTTTCTTTTGCAGGCAAATACGGCGGCGTTTTTCATTGATGATGTTACGGCACCGTCGGCACAGATGACGGCATCGGGTTTTGAGTTTTCTTCATAAGACGGGCGGATTATCAGAGATGCACCGTATTCGTTCAAAGCGTTTGCACAGGCGGCGGAATAGCGTTCGGGGTGTGCGGTCACAATCCGTATCTGCGAGGATAAGGGCAGAAGCTCATCGATTTTTGAAGGGAAAATTCCGTTTCTGTCGGTTAAGGTGATTGAAAATTTATCGGGAGGCAAATCCGATTCTTTTATGATGTTTCCGGCAGTGTTGAAGGTCAGGAGTGAACTCATGGACAGCGGAACAAACCTTTTCAGACCGCTTTCGTCGGGCAGAATGAGGTTCCTCGGTGCAACTATTCTTGAAGCGTATCTTCCGCATCGGTTGAAAACATTCTTCCAGTCGATGCCTCTTTTTTCATCGAGGATATCAAGAATACAGAACGGCAGACATTTATCGTTCCTTACGGTGCGGAGTCCGCAGGAAGAAAGATGTTTTTTCTGCCGGCGGCGGTTTATCGGACCGTTTACGGGCTTTACCGTGTTAAAAACAACAAACACATTATCGCATCCTTCGGCATAGTTTATTTAAAAGCTATGCAAAAATAAAAGCAATAATGTGTTTAATAAATTTTATTCGTCGATAAAAACCAATTCAAGCTCTTCGTCGGTCAGTTCTCTGCATTCGCCCTCCGCGAGTGAGGTGTCAAGCTTCAGAGAACCTATCTGAATTCTGCGGAGCTGTTCAACGTTGTTTCCGACAGCGTGAAACATACGTTTGACCTGATGATATTTGCCTTCTCTTATCTTGATTTCTGCAGCAGGAAGTCCGTCTTTTGTAAAGGCTTTCACCTTTGCAGGCAGACATTCGGTGCCGTCGCCGAGCGTTATTCCCGACTCTAATTTTTTTATATCATTTTCGTCAATCGGGTAGGATAAAACCGCCTGATACGTCTTATAAACATGGTGTGCGGGGCTCATGATTCTGTGAGCAAAAGCACCGTCATCCGTTATAATTAAAAGACCTGTGGTGTCTCTGTCCAGTCTGCCGGCAGGGAAAATGCTCTTTCTGCGCAGGTCATCGGGAATAATGTCAACAACCGTCTTTTTTGCAGGGTCACGGGTTGCACTGACAACCCCCTGAGGCTTGTTGAGCATGATATAAACGTGATCCTTAATTGTAAAGTTATATCCCTTTACAGAAACATCGTCAATCTCGACATCAATCAGTTCCTCTGCACGCAGAACAACTCTGCCGTTGACGGATACTGCGGCATCTTTTATGAGCTTTCTCGCATCTTTTCTGGACACATTGCAGTTAACCGCTATTAATTTATCAAGACGTTTTAATCCCATAATATCACCATACAAAAAGGGTCGGCGAAAACCGACCCTTAAGTTTTATCTTCAGCTTAAATTATGCAAGTTCAGCGAAGTACTTGATTGTTCTAACCATCTGGCTTGTGTAGCTGTTTTCATTGTCATACCATGAAACAACCTGAACCTGATAGAGGTCGTCAGCAATCTTTGTAACCATTGTCTGAGTAGCATCGAAGAGTGAACCGTATGTGATACCGATGATATCGCTTGAAACGAGTTCTTCTTCTGTGTAGCCGAATGAAGCTGATGAAGCAGCCTTCATAGCAGCATTGATGCCTTCCTTAGTGATGTCGCTGCCCTTAACAACAGCAACAAGGATAGTTGTTGAACCTGTGGGAACGGGAACTCTCTGTGCTGAACCGATGAGTTTGCCGTTGAGTTCGGGAATAACAAGACCGATAGCCTTTGCAGCACCTGTTGAGTTGGGAACGATGTTAGCAGCAGCAGCTCTTGCTCTTCTGAAGTCGCCCTTTCTGTGAGGACCGTCAAGAACCATCTGATCGCCTGTGTAAGCGTGAACAGTTGTCATGATACCGCTCTGGATGGGAGCGTAATCATTGAGAGCCTTAGCCATGGGAGCAAGGCAGTTAGTTGTGCATGATGCAGCTGAGATGATTGTGTCATCAGCTGTGAGAGTGCCTTCGTTTACGCTGTAAACGATAGTGGGAAGGTCGTTGCCTGCGGGAGCAGAAATAACAACTTTCTTTGCACCTGCATCGATGTGAGCCTGGCTCTTAGCCTTTGAGGTGTAGAAACCTGTGCATTCAAGAACAACGTCAACGCCGATTTCTGCCCAAGGAAGTTCTGCAGCGTTAGCCTTAGCATAGATTTTGATTTCTTTGCCGTCAACTGTGATGCTGTCTTCGCCTGCAACTACTGTATCAGCAAGAGCGTATCTGCCCTGAGCTGTGTCGTACTTGAGAAGGTGAGCGAGCATTGCGGGGTTTGTAAGGTCATTGATAGCAACGATTTCGTAGCCTTCTGCACCGAACATCTGACGGAAAGCGAGACGGCCGATACGACCGAAACCGTTAATTGCAACTTTAACTGCCATGGTAAATTACCTCCAAAAAATTAATTTCTTTTTTGACCGTATTTATTTTATACATTTTTGAGTAAATATGCAACAGTTTTTTGATGAATTTTTTGATTTTTTTCAAGTTTTGGTAAGTTGACCAAAATTATGAAAATCTTCGTAAAAAAGGGTGCAAAATGCCGAAGATTTTTTGGCAATCGGGAGCTTTTTATCGATATAAACGGATTATTTGTGATATTTTCCGCCGCTTGAAATCATGAATGAACGGTAAATCTGTTCAAGAAGCATGACTCTTGCAAGCTGATGGGGGAAGGTCATGGGACTCATGGAAAGGCGGAATTTAGCTCTGCTTTTTACTGCCGGAGAAAGCCCGTGAGAACCGCCGATGATGAAAGTCAGAGTGCCGAAACCCGAAACCGCACACTTTTCAATCTCCTTGGAGAGACCTTCGGAGGATAGCTCTTTGCCTTCGATACAGAGGGCAAAAACGGCTTCGTTTGCCGAAATTTTTGAAAGAATTCTTTCGCTTTCATCGCTGAGCGCGGCATCTATCTGAGACTGATTCGGGTTATCGGGAAGCTTTGCGGGGGCAAGCTCCGTTATTTTCAGTTTACAGAATGCACCGAGCCTTTTTTCATATTCGGCACAAGCCATGCGAAGATAATCTTCCTTGAGCTTTCCTACGCAGACTATGTTTATGTTAATCATTGCAAACCTCCGTCATTAATTAAAATAAAACATCATAGATTATGGTGGGAGTGATTGGATTGAAGCTGCTGAGAGACAGACTGTCGGTGCTGGCGTTCTGTATGTTTACGCTTGTTTGTTGTATAACCGGAATAAAAATCGCAGAAAAGCCGCAACAGGCAGCCGCGGAAATAACAGAGCCGGAGAATTACATAAAGTGGGTTGATTTTTCGGTTACATACAGTGCATTGCGTGATACGATGGAGCTTGATATTTCAACCTACGGCACCAAGAATCATCTTTCATGGATTGAAACGCTTTCTTATCTTGCCTGCAAAAACGGCGGTCACTGGGGTGATTACAAATCTTCACAGCTCGACAAGCTTGTTGAGGCACTCGGTGAGGATATGACACCCGATGACCTTATGTCCGGAAATAAATATTATGCATTTTATAAGGAAGCCTACGGTGCGGTGCTTTCGGGAATTCTGGGGGAATACACGAAGGCGGCACCTGACGGTGAGGGCGGAATAAAGGTTATCGAAGGTTACGGAATCAAGGCTTATTCTCCCGTTGCCGAGGGATTTTGGTTCAGCCATTATGACGATTTCGGAGACTCCCGTTCGTACGGATACAAACGCAGCCATCTCGGCAATGATCTGATGGGTTCAACAGGTACTCCGATTGTTGCCGTAGAGGGCGGAACCGTTGAGGCACTTGGCTGGAACCGTTACGGCGGGTGGAGAATCGCCGTGCGTAGTTTTGACGGAAAACGCTCGTATTATTATGCCCATCTGAGGCGAAACAGACCCTATGCGGAGGGTCTGGAAATCGGTTCGAGAGTAAAAGCGGGTCAGGTTATCGGTTATCTGGGGATGACGGGATATTCCTCCGAAGAAAACGTTAACGGCATGACTGTTCCGCACCTTCATCTCGGAATGCAGCTTATTTTCAATGAGGTTCAGAAAGAGGGAACAAATCAGATATGGATTGATATGTATGCCCTTGTTGAATTGCTGAATAAGAATAAAGCTACGGTTGTAAAAGATGAAGAAAGCGGTGAATATAAACGTGTTTATGATATTTCCGATGAGATGTATCCCGATGATATGAGACACATAACTACTATAAAGCAATAACGGGATTGAGGTCGCCTGCAACGGTCAGAAGATAGTCGATGTTTTCTTTTGCGCCTGCCATCGTCATGGCGGCATGGGTTGTTTCGTAAGCGAGAGAGGGGATGTTGTTTTCTTTGCTTAAATGCCCTAAAACAAAGCGTGTTGTGCCCGATTCCATGAGCTTTACTGCGGTTTTTGCACAGTTTTCATTGGAAAGATGTCCTCTGTCGGAAAGAATTCTCTGCTTGAGGAAATAGGGATACGGACCGTTCTGGAGCATACCTACATCGTGGTTTGATTCAAGCAGAACAAGGTCACTTCCGTAAATTGCGTTCATGACGGTATCGGTCATGCAGCCTATATCGGTTGCGACGGATATCCTTTTATTGTCACAGGTAACGATAGAATAACCCGTGCTTTCACGGCTGTCATGAGGTGTTCTGAACGAACGGATAAACATTCCGCCTGCCTCTATTCCGTTTTCGGGCATAACATAGGCGTGAGTTTTGGCGGTCAATACACCGAGCTCATCCATGCCTGCAAGCGTACCGTCGGAAGCGAGGATTTTTGTGCCGTATCTCTGAGCAAAAACACGGATTCCGTTAACATGGTCGGTATGCTCATGGGTGACAAAAATCGCTTCAATGGATGAAGGGTCTATTCCGATGTTGATAAGTGCAGTTTCCGTGCGTTTTGCGCTGACACCGATATCAACAAGAATGCCGCCCTGAGAAGTGCCTATGTATGTGCAGTTTCCGCTGCTTGACGAATAAAGAGAACAAAATTTTGCCATAGTAAACACCTTAATTTAAAGCGGGCTGTTCGGGTTGGAACAGTCCGCTTTTATTATATACATTATATTCTGTAAATCAGCCTGCTGTGGTGAGTGCATCGGGTTCGGGAAAATAGGAACGCTTGATATCGGCACCGAGACCCTTGAACTTCGCAACAACATCCTCGTATCCTCTGTCGATATGGAGAATGTCTTCAATTTCGGTTGTGCCGACTGCGGCAAGACCTGCAATAATCATTGCGGCACCTGCACGAAGGTCATCCGCCTTGACGGGAGCACCTCTGAGCTGTTCAACACCCTGAACAACGGCAAGCTGACCGTCGGCTTTGATGTTTGCACCCATTCTGTTGAGCTGTTCGGTATATTTGAAACGGTTTGACCAGATGCTTTCGGAGATAATGCTTGTACCTTCGGCAAGAGCGAGAAGGACTGCCATCTGAGGCTGCATATCGGTGGGGAAACCGGGATGAGGCATGGTTTTGATGTTACACTTTCCGGGTCTCTTGTCAAGCGATACTCTTACGGCATCGTCAAATTCTTCAACGGTTGCACCGCATTCGATGAGCTTTGTTGAAATTGATTCAAGATGCTTGGGAATAACGTTTTTGATAAGAACATCGCCGTAGGTTGCGGCAGCAGCTACCATGTATGTGCCTGCCTCAATCTGGTCGGGAATGATTGAATATGTGCAGCCGTGAAGCTGTTCAACGCCTCTGATTTTGATTACGTCGGTACCTGCACCTCTTACATCGGCTCCCATGGAGTTAAGGAAGTTTGCAAGGTCAACGATATGAGGCTCTTTTGCAGCATTTTCGATGATTGTCAAGCCGTCTGCCTTTACAGCGGCGAGCATGATGTTGACTGTTGCACCGACGGAAACCATATCGAGATAGATGGGACTGCCGATGAGCTTGTCCGCCTTGGCATCAACAATTGCATTGTCTTCAACGGAAACATTTGCTCCGAGAAGCTCAAAGCCTTTGATGTGCTGGTCGATGGGTCTTGCACCGAGGTAACAGCCGCCGGGCATTGCAACCTTTGCTCTTGAGAATCTGCCGAGAAGAGCACCGATGAAATAATAGGATGCACGCAGATGCTTGGTCATATCATGTGAAATAACATATGAGTTTACACGGCGTGAATCTATTTCGATTGTGTGTTTGTTGATAACCTTGACCTGTGCACCGATTTGCTTGAGAATTTTCATCATGTAGCCGATGTCGCTGATGGAGCAGGGAAGGTTTTCGATAACACAGATATCCTGTGAAAGAATCGCGGCGGGGATAATTGCGAGAGCAGCGTTTTTTGCTCCGCTGATTTCAACTTCGCCCTTAAGGGGAATGCCGCCGTTGATTATGAATTTCTCCAAGGATTTCCCTCATTTCATTGCATAATAATATATCAAAATAAAGTAATTTTCCAAAGACTGAAGTATTATATCACTAAAAATACATTTTGAAAAGACCAAAAACAAAAAAATATGGGGGAATTTTCAACAATTTTTTAATTTTTTTTGTTAATTCGGACAAAAACTTTGGTGAGCATATTTAGTATGCCGAAAAACAGAGTACATATATGCAGTAAAATTAAAACATAAATCTATCAGAATAACTAAAAACAGAGCTGCTGATTTGTACAGAATAACATAGATAAAATTTAACGGGTTTTTATTTGTGATTTTGCTGAAAGACAATTTATAAATCGTATTCGGCAAAATAAATAAGGTAAAATTACACAAAACAAGACCCTGCTTTTTGTAGCATAGTTCAAAAAAAGACGCTTTTCGGAAATCGGGTTTTATGGCTGTTGACAGGCTGATAATTTGCAAAATTTGTTAAAAATCAATAAAAAGAGCTTAAAATTCACAATAAATTCAAAAAAACATTAAAAAAATCCGAATATTTCTATTGCAAAACGGAGCGTTATTGTGTAAAATGTAAATGTCCCAATAGTCATTTTGTACAAATTCATGAAAAACCAAATCGAATGAGGGGTAATGATTATGTCTAACAGAATTTTCCAGGGTCTCGTTCATCAGATGCGTGATGCAGTCGGCAGAACTCTGGGTGTAATTGACGAAACAGGAACCATCATCGCTTGCAGCGAGCTTAGTAAAATCGGTGAAGTTATTTCGAATGCCGGCGACGTTTTCGGAGATGCGGAGCTTCACTACATCAACGGTTATACTTTCTGCAATTTCGGCTCACATATTCAGACCGAATATGCCGTTTTTGTTGAGGGTGTGGACGAGCTTGCAGGCAGATTTGCGGCTGTTTGCTGTGTTTCTCTCGAAAATCTCAAGCAGTATTATGAAGAGAAATTTGACAGGGGCAATTTTATCAAAAACGTAATTCTTGACAATATTCTCCCCGGCGATATCTATCTCAAGTCAAGAGAGCTTCGTTTCAATTCGGAGGCAACAAGGGTCGTTCTCCTCATAAGAATTACCGACCATAATGATGCTTCCGTATTTGATGCGGTGCAGAATCTTTTCCCCGACAAGAGCAAAGACTTCGTTATCAACATAAACGAACACGATATCGCAATTGTCAAAGAAGTGCGCAGCAACATCGAAGGCAAAGACCTTGAAAAGCTTGCACGCTCAATCTCAGACTCTCTCAGCACCGAGCTTTATACCCATGTTCTTGTGGGTATCGGCACAACCATTGAGGGAATCAAGGATCTTGCCCGTTCATTCAAAGAGGCTCAGATTGCTCTTGAAGTCGGTAAGGTGTTCGATACCGAAAAGACCATAGTAAGCTATGAGAATCTCGGCATTGCCCGTCTTATCTATCAGCTCCCCACAACTCTCTGCGATATGTTCCTCAGAGAGGTCTTCAAGCGCGGTTCGATTGAAAGCCTTGACCACGAAACGCTTTTCACCATCCAGCGTTTCTTTGAAAACAACCTCAACGTTTCCGAAACATCGAGAAAACTCTTTGTTCACAGAAACACTCTTGTATACAGACTCGAAAAAATCAAAAAGCTTACCGGTCTTGACCTGAGAGAATTTGACGACGCAATCGTATTCAAAGTTGCTCTTATGGTTAAGAAATATCTTGATGCAAAACCCGTTAAGTATTAATTGACGGGTGTATCGGGCTGTCGTGCGTTCGGTACCTGAAAAATTTTAACGAATTTAAGGAAATGTGATACTGTGATTCAATTTACCAATGTATCGAAGAAGTATGATAACGGCACACATGCTTTAAAAGATATCAATCTCACAATCGACAAGGGCGAATTTGTTTTCGTTGTCGGTTCATCGGGTGCAGGTAAAAGTACATTCCTCAAGCTTATGATGAGAGAGGAAGTGCCTTCAACGGGTTCAATCATTGTTGAAGATAAAGACCTCACCAAAATGAAGAAGAGGGAAATTCCCAAATTCCGCCGTAAACTCGGCATCGTTTTCCAGGATTTCCGTCTTATTCCCAATATGACTGTATTCGATAACGTTGCGTTTGCAATGAGAGTTATCGGAACAAAAGAAAAGAAAATACGCCGCAGGGTGCCGTATGTTCTCAGCCTCATGGGTCTTAACGAAAAGGCAAGGAACTATCCCCAGGAGCTTTCAGGCGGTGAGCAGCAGAGAGTTGCTCTTGCCCGTGCTCTTGCAAACAATGCGGAAATCATCATTGCCGACGAACCTACGGGCAATGTTGACCCTCAGATGAGCTATGAAATCGTCGATTTGCTTATGCGTCTTAACGAAGCAGGTACAACCGTTATCATGGTAACTCATGAGCACAGTCTTGTCCGTTGCTTTGATAAGCGTGTTATCATTCTTGACAGAGGCACTGTTGTTTCCGACGGCGGTTCTCTTATCCGTGAGGCTGCAACCTCACACATTAATCCCGCAAGCGAAATTTCAAATGAATATGTAGTTCCGCCCGAAGAGGATTATTCCGCATATACACAGAATGTTGCTTCGCAGGTTCCCGTTGACGGCGAACCCATCGAAACAAATGAGGAATTTATTGTACCCGGAGGTGAGGACTGATGAGCAATATCGGATATCTTACCAAAGAAGGTTTCAGAAATCTTAAAGTAAACAAACTCATGACGGTTGCCTCGATAACGGTGCTGTTCAGCTGTCTTATGCTGATTGGTATTGCATTCATGCTTCTTGTCAACATTGAGGCGTTTATTTCGGGTGTTGAATCCGAAAATGTTATCATGGTTTATGCCAGAATGGATCTTGACGAAGCCGGTTATGCTGAACTCGGAGCAGATTTGCGTTCGTTAGGTGCGGAAAAGGTTTCATCTGTTGAAAGCATTGATAAGGATACCGCTTATCAGGAAATCCTTTCCGAAATGGATGAACAGCTCAAAAATTATCTTGGCAGTCTCAATGAAAATCCCCTTCCCGATGCTTATAGGGTAACGGTTAAGGATATGTCGGTTTTTGAAGAGGTTGTTTCAGAAATAAAGCTTCTCAATAATATCGAAAGAGTCTATGAAAACAGCAACCTTGCAAGGCAGCTTGAAGGAATCAGGTCTTCTGTGCAGTATATCAGCATAGGCATGATTGCTCTTCTGTTCATAGTTTCTCTGTTTATCATTTCGAATACCATTAAGGTAACCATGTTCAGCCGCCGGCTTGAAATCAGCATTATGAAGAGTGTCGGCGCAACCAATTACTTTATACGTATGCCCTTTATGGTTGAAGGCATCATTATCGGCATAATTGCCGGCTTGCTTTCATTTGCGGCTGTATGGGGAATTTATGAATTTGCATTGGGTTCATTTACTTCCATGCTTTCGGGCTTCGGAAAAGAAATACAGATTGATTTCCTTGATTATGCTCCTTATCTTGTTGCGGCTTTTATAGGTATCGGCATTTTCACCAGCGTATTCGGCAGTGCAACATCAATAAGAAAATATCTTAAGGAAAGGAAGTTTGTTGAGCTTGAAGACTAAGAAAACAAACACAAGGAAAAAACTGATTTGTCTTGTTCTTTCTCTTGTTTGTGCTTTTTCGGTCATCATGCCTTATTATTCTCCCGTGGCTTCGGCGGATGAAACCCTCGAAGACCTTGAAAGTAAGTACGAAGAGATTGAAAACCGCATTGAACAGAACGAAAAAGAACTCGCAAATGTTCAAAGTGATATAAAATCAAATGAAAATAAGCTTGAAGACCTTGAGAGTCAGATAGGTGATATCAACGAACAGATTGATTTGCTTGATGAAAAAATGGAACTCCTTAACGAGGATATCGATACTCTTAAGGACAGCATCGATTTAACAACAAGCGATATCAATGAAATCAACGTACAGATTGCGGATATCGAAACTCAGGTTGCGGAAACGGATGCTCTTATGACATCCACCCGTGAATTACTTTTAACAAGAATCCGCGAAAGCTATATGTCGGGCGAAGCATCAACTATCGAGCTTCTCTTCACAAGCGGCGACCTTGCAACCTTCTTTGCGAGAAAAGAGCTTGTTACCCGTGTTTCGGAAGAAGACAGTAAGCTTATCGAAGAGCTTACCGTAAAGATAGCTCAGCTTGACGAGCTTCATGCTCAGCTTGAAACTCAGAAAACAGCGCTTGAAGAAAAGAAAACAAAGCTTGATTCCCAGATGGATACTCTCAATGAACGTCAGACAGACCTTGAGAGCAGTATCAGCGCTCAGCAGGGAAAGAAGAGCGAGGCAACAAAGAAACAGGACGAGGTTAAATACCTTCTCACTGAGCTTGACAAAGACAGTGAAGCTTATAAAAAGACTATTGCCCGCCAGCGTAAAGAGCGTGAAGCTCTTGAAGCGCAAATTGATGAATACATCAGACAGCACGGTTCAACTCAGGGCGATACTCCCGACGAAGAATATAACAACGACGGCTCTATGCTGTGGCCTGTTGCGGGCGAAACCCGTCTTACGGCTACATATCCCGCTTATTCCGACGGTTCACCTCACTGGGGTATCGATATCGTAAAAGCAGACGGTAATACAAGAGGTCAGCCCTTCCGTGCCGCACAGGGCGGTGAAGTAATCATCGCAAAGAATGACGGCAACTGGAATTCGGGATTCGGCAACTACTGCGTTGTTGACCACGGCGACGGTACTCAGACACTTTATGCACACTCTGACGGTCTTGTAGTAAAAGAAGGTCAGATTGTTCAGAAGGGTGAAAAACTCGGCGCAATCGGTGCAACAGGCAATGTAACGGGTCCCCATCTTCATTTTGAAGTAAGAGTCAAAAAGGCAGACGGTTCCGTAAGCCGTGTTAATCCTCTTAACTATGTTTCTAAACCTTAACAGAAAAGGCGGCACACCGCACGGTATGCCGTCTTTTTTAAGAAAGGATGGCTGTTATGAATAAAAAAATCTCTTTGGGATTGTGCATTTCTCTTATAATCATTTCCGTAACCGCAACCTTTGCGATTACAATGGTTGTTTCAAAGCAGATTTACAGCGGTATAATAAACAATATTTCTCAGCGTTCCGAAAATTACGGAGCCGTTGATGAGATAGAGAGACTTGTTTCAAACTATTATTACGGTACCGATGATTACACCACCAGCATTAATTCATCTCTTGCCGAGGGTTATATAAACGGTCTCAAGACGGGTATCAACCGATATCTTAATGCGGATGAATATTCCGAATATTCCAATAAGCTTGAAAAAGGTATAACAGGTATCGGTGTTGAAACTTTCTTCAATGCCGCAACCAATCAGCTTATAGTAACCCATGTTTATGAAGATTCACCTGCGGAAAAAGCGGGACTTCAGAAAAACGATGTCATAACAGCAATTAACAACCAGACTGTCCACATCACAAACTATGCGGTGTATGAGCAGCTGCTTTACGGAGATATGCTCAAGAGCGTACAGATTGAGTATGAAAGAAACGGCGAAACAAAGATTGTTGAGCCTATGCTCGGATTCTCCATTCCGGGAGTTATCGGCAGACTTGAAGGAAATATCGGTTATATCAAAATCAACGGTTTCTATAAAAATACCGCCTCCGAATTCAAGAAGGCGGCTGAAAAACTTATTGATGAGGGTGCAACAGCACTTGTTTTCGATGTAAGAAATACCGCTGACGGTGATATCGAATATGCCGCAGAGGTAATTGACGTCATTATTCCTACAGGAACAATTGCAACCGCTAAAGGAAAAGACGGCTCAACCTACAGAGGAAACACAGTTTTCATCTCGGAAAACAGCAATATTTCGGGCGTTACTTTTGCGGTTCTTGTTAACGGAAATACCGTTGGTCCTGCAGAGCTTTTTGCAAGCATTATGAAGGATATTGCCCGCGCACAGATTATCGGCGAAAAAACCGCGGGTGTCGGAACAATGCAGGAGCTTTTTGCTCTTGAAGACGGCGGCGCAGTGCTCCTCACCGTTGCTCTTATAGAGCCTGCAGGCGGCGAAGCTTCAATCTATAATGAAGTCGGAATCGAGCCTACAGCTCCCGTTGCTCTTTCTCCCGAAAACACTGCCAATCTTGAAATCCTCGCAACATCGCAGGATACTCAGCTGACTGCCGCACTCAATATGCTTTCGTCGGCATATTAAAATTTGCGGCGCAGTTCAATAACTTTACCCAGAACGGTAACGGGAAGCGAAATAAAATCGTTTTCCGAATAAATCAAAGGTTCATATGATGAATTCTCAGGCACAAGCAAAACGCTTGTGCCTTTTTTTATTATCCTTGTTATGAATGCATCGCTGCCGCCCGCAGTAACAGCGGCAAGCTCGCCGCTGACGGGAATATCACGTCTGTTGACGATTACCGTATCACCCGGTAAAAGCGATGGCGACATGGCATCATCATTTACGGTCAAAGCAAATATATCACTGCTTCCCAGCTTTTCAGAAACGGCATCTGCGCTGATTCTTGAAAAGCCGGGAATTTTATTTTCGTCCTTGGCAGCTTCGCCGCCGAGAAGGGTTTCTGCAGAAACGCCCAAGGCTTTTGCAAGCTTTTTGAGGCTGTCAAGATCGGGAGTTGTTCTTCCTTTTTCCCACTGACTGACGGCAGTCTGATGCACTCCGCAAAGCTCTGCAAGTGCATTTTGTGAAAGTCCTTTTTGTTTTCTGAGTTCTTTAATTATATCCATAATCCATATCCCCATGTTTTTTATATCATAGCCATATTATGAGTCAAACTATTAAAAATGTCAAGATGCAAAGAAGAGTTTACAGTTTATTCATTGACAATCGAACGAATGTTCACTATAATCAATAGTAACACTATTAAATGGAGGCGTTGATGAAAAGCAAAGAAACAGCTGTAAAGCAGATGTACTATCCGGATGAGGAAGAAATGAGGGCGGCTCAGCTTGCCTGTTGCGGCAGGTATTGCAATGCTTGTGAAACTCCTGCTGAGTATGCGTGGAGAAAAAGAGACGTAGATATGTCATTGCTTCTTGAAAGAGCAATCGAGGATGAACTTACCGAAATCGAGAAAGAAATCGTAAAGGAATATTGGTTTGATTCAGATAGTCTGAAAGTGATAGCCGAGAGAAGAAAAATAAAACCGCCAACCGTCAAGGGCACATTGAACCGTGCAGAAAAAAAGATTGAACGTGCGCTCAGATATGTGATTTTTTATCAGCAGGGGATAATGTCGGAATCGGTAGTTTCAATGGTTGCGTACAGAGCAAAGCTTATTGTGTCGGCAAGGAATTCTTCAGCTAAAAGCATATCCGAAAGAATAAGTAATCTTCGCGTTTCACAAGGATTGACGGTTGAAAAATTACAGAAAGCAACG
This sequence comes from Acutalibacteraceae bacterium, assembly GCA_045542715.1. Lineage (GTDB taxonomy): Bacteria > Bacillota > Clostridia > Oscillospirales > Acutalibacteraceae > CAG-177. The sequence goes on along the minus strand of JAZQLN010000041.1, from coordinate 17,708 downwards.
GGAATTCCGCAAAGCAGCTTAATTGAAGTTGAAAACGGGGTTGTATCCGATATATCGGATTTGGTTATTTTGAGTGAATTTTTCGGTGTTACAACAGATTTTATTTTAAAAGGAGAAATTAATGAGAAAAACATTGTATGAACTCGGCGCAGAATATGAATGCTCAGCAAAGCTTGTCAAAGAGCGAATTGAAAGAAAAAGAGAAGAGCTGAAAAAACTCAGGAACTGCATTTGTTCCAACGAAGCATATGAGCTGAAGAGAGAGCTCAGACAGCTTTATGCGGAGTACAGAGAAACAAAAGAGATTGCGGAATATCTGAAAACATACTATGATACAGATTCAGGCAGAAGAGAAATTTTCAGTTATAAATAAATTTTGTAATCCGCTTGACAAAAAACATATATATGTTATAATATCACCTGCATCTGAGTGATGCAGATAAGGACGTTTAGCTCAGCTGGTAGAGCATTCGCTTGACGTGCGAAGGGTCAGCGGTTCAAGTCCGTTAACGTCCACCACATTGGAGAAATCCGAACTTAATGCCAATCGGCAATGGGTTCGGATTTTTTGTTTTTATCAGAGATATCAGTTTTTGATGTTGTAACAAAAAAGCAGGCGGGACTTTCCGTCTCGCCTGCAGCTGTCTTACTCATTCTTCAGCAGTCTGTTCCTGAAGTTCCCGTTGTCCTTCCTCGCTTTCAAAATATTCCTGCATTATCGGAAGTAAGCATCTTGCAATTCTTTCAATCGCATAGTCGGGAATGTTCATTCCGCTGTTTGATTTTTCTGACATTAAGTGGATTCTGCGCTCCTTTCATATAAAAGGAGATCTTTAAATTATGAAAAACACATTTTTCCTCGCATTTCTATTTTAATCTTTTCTCAGTAAATTGTCAAACTTTTTTCACCGTTGCAAATCGACTGATTTTTTACAACTTGAAATTTAGCTTTTGGAACAATATAACCGCAAAATCGAGGTTACAGGTCAAACTATACGCACCCCTCAATTACCGCACTCTGAGACCGTTGATATACAACGGTTTCAGAAGCTCTATTTGGTTAATTTTTAACTGTAACGAATATGTTTTGGATTGCTTGATATTTGCAATTCAAAATTCATCATGTGGAAAAAGTAACCGCAAGATCGGGGTAACAGGTCAAACTATACGTACCCCTCGATTACCGCACTTTCAATCCCTTATATATCAACGATTCCAGAGCCTACTTTTCCTACTTTTTTCAAACAAAAATAAAAGGAGTTTTTTACTCATGAATAGTAACATTATTTCTTGTGAATTTAATATCGACACCGCCTGCGTTGAAGTCAAACTTATTGACGGATCTATGGTGTCAATCGACTGCGATGCAGTTGAAAACGAATATGCAAACAATATGTACGAAACATCAGAACTTGATTATCTCATTTACAACGAACCGATGAGTTATGTCAGATTATTGCTTAGTGGCAAGATGGAAGAATATCTGCGAAATAACACAGATTATACTCCGCTGTCAGATATGAGATAGCCGCACAGAATTCAAGCCATACAAGCTGATTTAAGGTCAACTTGTATGGCCTTCGTGCTTTGATATGTTTAAGTGTTATTTATTATAAATCTAGCATTCAAAAAACATTTGGTGTTTTTGTTGAAAATTTCCTTAAAACAACGTATAATGTAAATCAAGAAAACTTTAAACAATATTATTGAATTTGGAAAGGTAAGTGTATATGAACACGACAACAGTAACCATCATATCATCTTTAGCGAGTGGATTATTAGCAACAATTGTCACCCTAGTTGTTACCAATATACTTCAAAAGAGAAAAGAACGCTATAATTACAAAATGAAAATTTTTCAAGATGCTATTGCATATCGTACAGATATTGCAAACGGAAGCGTATCAACAGGTAATTTTCAAAAAACAATGAATCAAGTTTTTATTGCATATAATGATTGTCCTGAAGTTTTGGCTGCTTTTGAAAATTTCAGAAAATCGGTTATATATAAAGAAAACACAAGGCTTGATAATGATAAAATTATTGAGGCACTTTTATTGCTTTTAAAAGCTATGGCAAAAGAAGTAAACATTAATTATGATTTTTCAAATGATGATTTGTTTACAAAACCTTTAATTATGGGACATTGATACATATAAAAGAACCGAGTTTACAATGAAAGCTCGGTTCTTATTGTTTATGAATATGAATAAATATATTTTTCGTTTGTATAAAGTGATATTCATATTTTTTATAGTTTTCTCGCCTTAATAACAATCGACAACGGAAAATGTTTTGCTTTAAAGTCAGCATAATAACCTGAACTGAAGTCAGCTGATTTTTCAAGAACGGTTTCGCTTGTTTCTTCAATCACTCTTTCAATCGCAAAGCCTGCATCGGCAAGGGTGTTTATATATGTTGAAAGTTTGCGGTTTTGCAGGGTTAAGGGATTACCGTATTTCTCGAAAGTATAATAATCTTCCTCAAGGTAGTTCCCACTGAAAATTATGCGTTCTTCGGTTGCAACGGTTCTGTTACCGCCCGAAATAGCAACGCTTTCCAAATCAACACAATGCAGAATCGGATGATCCCAAGAGAAAATATATGTGCCGCCTTGTTTCAGATAAGATGCTGCATTTTTTATTGTTTTCTCAAGGTCGGTTGTCCAACCGATTGCATAGATTGAATACACAACATCAAAATAATTCTGAGGAATGTTTGTGCTTTCTTCCATAGGCTGATGATAAAGTGTGCAGGAATATCCGTTTACGTCAAGAAGTTTCTTTGCTGCTTTAAGTTGTTCTTCGGATATATCAAGACCGAAAAGCTCTTTTGCACCGTGTTCTGCACACCATTTGAGCGAGTGACCGCTTCCGCAACCCATTTCAAAAACAGCTTTACCGTTAAGGTCGGGAAAAAGGTGCAGTTCATCCTCTGTCGGAATTGAACAGCCGAGAACGGGCAAAGCAGTTACACCGAAGAAATCTTCAGCCAACGCATTCCAACTGTTTTCATTTTGTTTTAATATTTCAGGTTTCATATCTGTACCTCGTTAAAAAGGAGCTTTTCAATAGTAATGCGAGGACGCCACCAGGCTCTTGCTTGTTCAAATTCGGGATACGGAGTATACCATTTCCATGTAATATCAAATCCGCCGTCTTCCATTTGCAGTTTACCTAAAATGTCTTTTTCTGCGGCTATCAGCACTTTTGTTTCAGGTGTGATAAATTCAAGATATGTGCCGGAGAAAAAGTCGGATGGCATCGGTACATATTCAACACCGTATTTTGAGATATCCTTGCATATGGAATTATCAATAGCTTTGCACAATAAATCTTTGAATTGATCCAAATCAATTATATCGCTGATGCCGTTAATTTTCAAAAGCTCGTATGTCAGCAAAAAACATTTTAAAGAATCTCCGCTGACTTCCTCTGCATTTTCAAGATACTCAAACCCCTCTTTTATGATTTCTTCATAAAGAGATATGCGATTACCGTAGCAAATCAAAAATGCCGATAATGATATTGACGGATTAAATCCGCTGATACCGTCACTTTTTTTCTCCCACCAAATTGCGTGAGGATAATCCTTGTTACTGTCTATTGCAAACAACCACCTCTTTTTTCCCTTGTCAAAAGAATCGTGAGATTCAAGATATCTAACTATCCCTTTTACAATATCTGAACCTCTGTTGAGCGCATTCACACGGCAAAGAGTGATTATGGCATCGTTTGTTGCAATAGGACTTGAATTGGGGTTGAAAAAATCAGGTTCAATAGCATTTCCAAAACCGCCATCAGAGTTTTGAAATTTTGAAAGTTCATCAACAACGGATTGGTTTAATTCGTTTTCAAAGAAATATTTGTAAACAGCCAATTCAAGAGGTCGTGCATTTTGTAAAACATATTTAATTGCAGCATTCTTATTCATAGTTTCATCCTCGCACTTTTGATAAAACCATTATACATTAACCATCTGAATAAAGCAACATCACCTTAGCCATATACGACCAAGGTGATGTTTGTTATTTTACCGTTCGCTGAATTTTAAGAAAGCCTTTTTGAATGCACCGATTTTACGCAAAGATGTGTAAACTGAATATTCTACTCCTCGGTATTTTACTTTAACCCACTCTTTTGTAACCTCGTCAACATAGTTGAGATTCACTATAAAGCTGTGATGCGGTTGGGCAAAAGTTTTGAGGTCAAGAATACCTTTCCAATGGTCAAGGCGGTAGTTGGTTTCAATTTTTCTGTCAGTCAGATACAGGACTGATTTTCTATCCTCAATCGCTATGTAAAGAATCTCGTGCGGGTAAATTCTGCAAACATCCTTATTGCTTGTTTGCACAATAATCCCTGAATTGCAACAATACCTTTTACAAGCGTTTTCTTCACCGCTGAAATCAATGCAAAATCTGTCACAGCCGCAACACTCAAGCAGATTGTATGCAATATCATTTTGCTCCATAAATTCAATCAGTTTTGCTTTGGTTGCTTCCTTTGCTGCCACATTGCATACTAACGAATCCATAAAAATACCTTCCTCATTCATAATACAGAAATGAACTTCTATATATAAATGACAAAAATCGCAAAATGTTACGGAAAAATTTTTGTTTTTTCAAATCTTCTCTGTTTTCGACAAAAACACGTCTATATAATTGTATCAAATGACAGAACAAAAGTTGTTTTGGAACTGTCAGCAAACAATTTGTGCAGATTAAATGTCGCCAATTTTTTTGTTAACTATATATTCGTGACAATATTTTTTAAACATTTCTTCGTTATTCTTATTGCCAAAAAAAGCAAGCCAAGGTACAGAATCGAGATTTGTAAGATATTTATTAGCGATGCATTCGGAGTCAAAAAGAGAGTGTATAATGTCAACTTTTTGTTGAGTCATTAAACTACTTGATAAAATCTTATTTATAAATACTATGGCTAAAACATCGATTCCCGTTAAAAAACTATGCTTGTTTTTATCTATAAATATTGATAACATTGTATTATAAATTGCATCTGAATTCTTAAACTTTTTCTTTGTGCCATCCCACTCTATGTCATTTGATGCACAATTAATAATATTAGTTAAAAGCGACACATAATATTTTCCATATCTTTCATTGTCGCTACACGCTAAAAAGTAAGCTTTAAGTATTTCTGCAATCCATCTATCTTGCATTTTGTTGCTTATAGATGTAAAGGCCACGTCATCATATATTGTCAATGATTCGTATTTTTTATGATCTGCAAGAAATATAGATTTTACGAGTTCTTCCTTTATTTTTCTTTCTTTTTTTGCATCTTTATATACCTCTTGACTTAAAAATATACCAATACCCTTAAATCGATTTTGTTCAATATAAGCCTTTGCCACAGAATTATCATAAAACATAGTACCGTGTATTATCCCGTTTTCTAAATATGTTTCGCTGATGTTTTTAAATGATTCCGTTCTATTATATTCCACATCAGTTTTTATTACAGCGGCATTGAAAAACAAGGCAATTGATGAAAGATCATTGCGAAGCATTTTTATATATTGTAATAATTCATATAAACCATTAGACTCAACATAACAAGAGTCGCTAAAAAAAGCAACATTAAACATATTACCATTTGCACTAAGATAGGCGCAATTATCTTGTATTCGTTCTTGCAATTTACGAATTTTTTCAAAGTAATCTTTTGCATTGCCTGAAAAATTTTGTGTTCCTAGCAAATCAAAAAAAGCTAAATACTTATAATCCTTATTCATTTATAATATCCTCACCTTCTTCTGAAGTGCAATCCATACTAAACCATTTAAAGTAAGAAAACAAGGGAAAAATGATATCAGTTTGTTGTTCAACATAAAAATAATAAGTATCTTTAATATGATATAAATTTATTGAGTTTTCTCGCAGATAATTCTCAATGTCAGTTATTAATTTTTGCTGTCTTAATTTATCTTTTCCTATACCAAGTAATTCTATTAAAGGTGAATAAACGGCAAACCAAGCAAACTCGTCTGAGCTTACATGTCCAAAAGCTTTTGCAATAACTGTTTTTTCGGTTTCATTAAACTTGCTTTCATCATACACAAACTTCTCTTCCGTAATATAGCACTTGTTCTTTGAAACGATATAATTAAAAGCAATTTGCTGAAAATCTTTAACGGTTTCAGATAACATTAGTTTGTTTTTGGTCGGATTGTGACGAAGGGAGATTGGAATATATCTCACATTTTCCGGAAAAGTCTTTTCTGTTTTTTTGATAGAATATATTTCTTTTATATCTGGTGTCATAATTGAATCAATATATTGAATTTTATAATTAGAAAAAATTGATCTAGATTCAAATTCTTCACTTAATCCAGCTATATAATAGGAGTACATATCGATCATTAATGAAAGAACTATATCGTATAACGAAGAAGTATTTGTTATAACTTTTGCATCAAATAAAATATTATCATTAATATCTTTAACACTTGAGGCTCTCCATTTTGGCTTTTCTATTGAGTCGTTAATTTCTAATTCAATTATGTGAGAAATATCATATTCTCTATATTTATCTTTATCTAATTTAAAATTTTCACAAAAAACCATATCATTATATTTTGTCAGGCAAATGCGGACACCGCTATGTAACGAAGTATCATTACAAGCCTCTACTAAATTAAGTGATATTTTAGGAATACCAAACCGAGCAAGAAAGCTATTAAGATTATTAAACTCATTATAAATTAGCTTTGAAATTGTTTCAGAAACAAAACTAATAACCAAATTTAATTCATTTCTTAATGTACTTAATGCCTGCATCGTTTCTGAATCATCGACATACTCACGTAAAGATGGTATCAAAACTAATACTTTTCTTTCCTTTAAGTTGTTCATTATTGTTAACCATTCCTTTATTTGTTATTCAAAATTTCTTCTGCAACTTTCAGCAAATTATCTTCAGCTATCATTGTAATATCTGTTGGTATTCTCTTTTTCCCAAAGTTCCTAGACCCTTCATAATAAAAAATTTTTCTGCCAGCCAATCTCATCGCTTTAAAATCATTTAAATCGTCTCCGACAAAAACAGTTTTACTGATTGGTATATCGTATTTTTCGCACAACCTTTCTAATCCTCTATTTTTACCTGCCACACCCTTTTTGTAGTCATCCCAGTCATATTCTGTTGGACTTATATAGGACAAATCTCCTTTATTATCAAAAACAAATCTGTTTATGAATATGTCGTCAAACAAATCATTTGCTTCTGGCAAAAGTTCATATAACAACGCATCCACACCGCCAGATATAATTGAAACAACCGCTCCGTTATCTTTTAATAAATTAATAGCTTCAATTAAATTATGAGTAAGGGTACATTTTTTCGAATCAACAATTTTTGTAATATGCTCACGTTTAAACCCAAACTCCTTTAATGTTTCACAGTCTGCTGCTGCCCAGTCTAAATATGAAAGTTTACCTTTTAAAAATTTATCTTTTCGTTCTTCGGCAACGCTAGCGTCAACCCCTAGCTCACTCCACAACAGCGTCCAAGAATGTCTAATATTCTTAATTAAAGTTCCATCAACGTCAAAAACAACTAAAAACTTTTCATCATTTACAGTTTTACTGACAAAAGACTTGTGTTTAATACAATTGTAAAACAAATTGGTTAATACCCCAAAGTTACAATCAGAAAAAGTTTTGGAAAGATAATTTAGTCGTTTAGGAAATTCTTGCTTTATTATTTCTTGTGTTTCGTGTTTTCTCACCAAGTTAATAAAAACTCCTAGACGAAAAGAATTATTGTTACACAAATCCTCAATGTCTTTCAAATCTTTTTCTAACTTGTCAGTTTTAGCCTTATCTCTGCACAAAAAAGAAATCACTTTCATATAACAAAGACATTCAAGCGACGGAATTAATATATTTTCATATTCTTTCCTTTGAAGGCGAAATGGTTTCGCATCTTCAAAAAGATCTTCAAATGCAATATATTGGTATAATCCTCTTTCGGTGATTTTAGGACCAAATTTTATAGCAGGATAGTTTTTGTTAATTTTATTTGTAATAACAAATGCCGGTCTATAATCATCGTCATTTTCATCAGAAACAGACCAATCCATCGTGGGGAAAGCTTTATCTATTATTTTTTTAGACATTTCATCTGAACATATCAAATCAATATCTCGTGACATTCTAGATGTTATATATTGATTCACAGCAAGTCCACCTACTAAGACTAAAGGTTTACTAATAAAAGTAGATATCCTAACAACCTGCTTCTTTGCTTCTGCAATACATGAAAAATCATTCATAATAATACCACCTTTAATATGTAATTTTTATACCAAAAAGATTTTCATTTTAAACTTATTGCAACTTTAAGATTTGCCCGTACTTTCGATATGTAAACAAGAATACACTTATATAAAGATTTTAAAATATGTAATATCGTACTTTAATAATATCTTTTTTTCAATTAACCATACAAAAAAGTGCGTTTTTTCGACAAAAATGCTGATTCCCCCAATACCACCTATTACAAAACCCGCATAATAGCTTTAGCTACAATGCGGGTTGATCTTATTATTCAAGTATCCTTCCTCAACAACAAATCATATTCATAACTGTCGCCTTGGTAGGTTTCTTTTATTCGGGCAATAGGTTGAACGAAACCTTGTTTCTCGTACATATATCTCGCACGTATGTTATCATCTTCAACTCCAACGGTGAGTTCGTGATAGCCGTTGGCATTGAGTTTGTCAATAACGGTTTTGAGAAGATAAGAACCCAAACCTTTGCCTTGGTAATCTTTATGAATTCTGATTGCAAACAGATATGCTCGTTTTCCTTTTTCGGCGAAGTCTTTATCTTCATTATCATATTTCACATGAAGCTCACCAATCAGCTTGTCATTATAAAACAGAGCAAAAATATCAATGATACCGTTTTCGATGTTGCGAGTGTTTTCAGCAATCATATCATCAGTATCTCTGTAGTTGAAAAGTTGAGCAATCATTGAGAGTTCAGATGTTTTTAGTTTTCTGATGATGTGCATATTTATATCCTCGATTTGTTTTGAAATTACAATATCTTTGTTTTAAGTGTAAGATTTTTTGCATCTTTATAACCGAGTTTGCTGTAAAAATTGTTGTGGTGGTCATCGTTGACAGCTTGCAACTGTATCAACATAGCCCCTTTTTCTTTCACTTGCTTTTCAAGTTCATTCATAAACTGTGTACCAATACCTTGATTTTGCAGTTTAGTTGATACAACAATCTCAACCAAATCATAAGCGAAGCAATCATCATACTGCTCGAAATAACCCATTGCAAAACCTACGATTGTTTCGTCATCTTCCAAAATCAAGCAATATGAATCTTCACGGCTCCACACTTGATGAATCCGTTTGTATGTAGTTTCAGTTGTCCATTCGCCATCTTCTTTGTTGTTATAATAATCAATGTAAAGTGGAACAACTTTTTGAATATCATCTTCTGTCATTATTCTGTACTTCATTTTTGTTCTCCAAAATTATTTGATAAAGATATGATGGCTTTCGGCTTTTGTAATTTTACTTATAATTTCATCTGCAAGCAAATATATTGCATACTCATTTTCTTTTAAATCAACGAGATTTTTTGGTTGCCTGCCGTAAACGAAAACTCTTATATCATTATTGAATTTGATATATAAGTCAACGTTAACATAAGGCGGTTTACTACCGTCATTTGCGCCGTTAAAACAAGCGGTTTCAACTGTAACATTCGATAAATCAACACCTAAAATATTTCCAACAAGTGATGGCAGTAGTTGTTCATCACCAGAAACGCTACGGAGATAAGGATAAAAACACTTAATAACCCTCAAATGTTCATTATCTCTGATTTTAATATCCCTCAGTTTTATAAACTCATCAAATTTCATCTGTGTCACCTTGATAAATAACATCAATCTCATCTTCGCTCGGCACTTCGAATATCGAAGCGAATTTTGCAGCGAGATTATCGTCAACATAGTAGGCTCTTGTTTTATTTACAAGCACAGCGTTGTTCCTCTTATGTAAACGATATTCCCAAGTTCCATCGCTGATATCAATATAATGAAGCTCGCGTTCGATATTACGGGATTTATAAAATTCTTTTGCAGACTCCCGTTCTGCTTTTGTCCAGAAGCCCCAATCGAGAACAACGTTAATGTTTTTCTTGATAAGTTCTAATGCTCAACGGCATATTTGCCAATGTACCACTCAACAATTTCTTTCATTCTCGGACTGACTTGTGCCACGATATTGTTTCCGTATGATACTAAATCACATTCAAGCGGCAAGGGCATATACACCCTTGCTTTTTCATTTTTCTGTGATAAAACAACCTTGTTTTCGGTTGATAGAAAATCCTCTGCATTGCAGTTGCAATCATACGCCGATTGCTGTAATGCGATTTCTAAAATTTCTTGGTTTGTCATAGTTACTCCTGATTATAATTTACAATACATTTCCTGTGCTTTGGGGATAAAACCGAGTTTTTCATAGAGTTTAATTGCACCGGGATTATTCACAAGAACATCAAGATTTATGAAATTACAATCCCGTTCTTTTGCCCAGTCTTTTGTGGCGTTCATTAAAGCTGTTCCGAAGCCTTTACCTCGATGGTTTTCGGTGACGATTATGTCCATTATGTAGCAATACTTTCCGGGAAGCATAAATGGAAAATCGGGTCTTGTTTTTGCTTGAAGCAGAATAAAGCCGACAACTGTGCCGTCGTTCTCGTATACAAGGATATCTGACTCTTCGTTTGCAATCGAGTTCTCAATAAACTCTATTTTTTGGTCGCCCTCTTTAATAAAATCGGGAATCAGCTTTGACATTTCCCTAAACTGCTCACGGTATAATTCTGATATCGCAGGTATATCATTATTAGTTGCTTTTCTAACCATACTGAATTACTCCAACTCTTTCCTGAAACATATTACACGGTTAGCTTCTTCAAAGCCCATTGCCATATGAAAATTAAAACTGTTGGTGTTATCAAGTTCACAGTCGCTTGCGAATTCCGTACAGCCTTTTTCTTTCGCCCATAACTCACATTCGTGCAACAGTTCTTTTGCGTAGCCTTTATGCTGATATTCAGGAACAATAAATATTCCTTCCAAATAACCGACTGGAGATGAGTGTGTACCCTCAACATAATCGTAGCGAAGCTGACATTGTGAAAATCCCACAGGCGTGTTATCAATATATTTTATATAACACACAGCATCTTTGTTGCTAACAATCTCATCAAAATCTGCATCGAGTTCCGAGACTGTGTGATTACTCCACATCTGTATTGCTAATTCTGCTAATACTCTTGTATCGTTTTTGGTTGCTATTCTTATCATAGTTGCACCTCTTTTGTGTACCAACTCGGCACGGGATTCTGCATATTGTCATACCATTCAAGCACTTCGTTTGCGAGGTTTTTCATAGTCTGAACTTCGCCTTCACCATACGGAATCGACCACGGCAGAGAAGTGATTGTGCCAAGGCTGATATACAACGCAAGAAGTTTCCAAAACTCCATAGGCACATCATTATCAAAATATCCGTTAACCATACCCGAAGCAAAAAGCGGAGAAGCTTGTGCACACCAGGTAATGCTTTTAAACTCTTCCCACGGGTCACCGAAATCGTAGCGGTCAAAGTCAATAATAACAACATTGCCGTTTTCAATTATCATATTGCCGATGTGATAATCACCGTGCTGAAACACCTGCGGTCTGCCTTTGAGCAGATAACGATTTGCGTTGATGAAGTCAATAAAAGCCTGACCGTTATCATATTTCAGCGGACACTCGTTATATTTTTTGATTCTTAAATCTGCCTTATCATTTATACGGATTTCCCAATCAGGTTGGTCTGAGGACGCAGGTATTGAATGAATTTTCTTCAGAATTCTGCCTGCTTCAAGACCGAGAGCATACTGTTCTGAATCTGCAAGATACGGTATAACTTCATTTGCATCCTTGCCGTCAATCCAAGTCTGCAAAATGTAAATACCCTCATCACATTCGCCGATTTCAAGTGACTTGCACATAGGAACACCGAGTTTTGCAACTTCTTGCTGCATACGAAACATATTCTCACGGTTCGCACTTTTGTCAAACGGAGTGACACGCAAAAGATATTTAGTTCCGTCAGCAGTTGTAACACAGTATTTCTTATCACACGACCAACCTTTGTTTATGGGTTCTTTTGATATGAATTCAATCATTGGCTCAATCCCATTTCTTTCATAATCTTTATCAATCTTTTTGCTCGGAACAGCAGATAATCATGTCCCATTTCGCCCAAGAGAATATACCAATTCAGCTCGTTGCACAGAGCGTAAAGTTCGACCTTTAAATCGCAGTATTTTGAGGTTGGATTTCTCTTTTTATACTCATCATAAAGTTTGAGCTTTTCGCCGAAACCGAGTGTCAGACAGAATATCTCATATTCGGGTTCTGCCCACAGCATATCAAACGGGTCAACCGCACCTGCAAGCTCGGATTTCCAGAAATCAATTATCAGATTCGGCATCCAGAAATCGCCGTGACAAAGGCAGGCTGTGTTGTTGGTAACGCTGAATATTTCATCGAAATTCTTGCTGATAAGCTCAACCGCTTCCATTATTTCGGGTTCAATCTCGGTTTTTTCAAACTTCGCTTTCGTAAAGGCGTAAATATCAACGAAATAATCTTTGTAATACTCTGCCCAAGTGTCATAAACGGGATTATCGTATTTGCCGAACTTGTCGTTATGTACGCTTTGTGCATTCATAAGCGCATCAATAATGCTGTTCCTGAGTCGCTTTCTTGACGGAACAAACGCAAGATATTTGCTCTTACCACTCATTCCTTTTATATAATCCATACCGAGATAAACGGTGTCATTTTCACGGTAGATGAAATAGGTTTTGGGAACCTTATACGAAACCTTGGGAGAAAGAAAATCAAGCATATCCTTCTCTTTGCAAATTGCATCATAGAATTTGCTCGTTTTAACTGCAATTTCATAAGGCTCGGTTGTGATTTTTACAAGACAAACGCTTCCGCTTGCACCCTTGCCGACAGCACGGATTTGCCTGACCTTCGTGTTCATTTGCTTTTCAACAACCGATTTGATTGAATCTGTATTCATAGAAAATATCCTTTTATATCAAAATAAATCCCATCAGCAGACCGCCTGCAAATCCGGAAATATGTTCCCAAGCGGTTGCTTTGCCCATAAACATTCCGCCGACTGTGTAAATCGCTAAAATAATCAAAGCTATTGTCGGTACGGGAGAAAAGAAAACAGTTCCGTTTTTGACGGCAAGCATAACAAATACGGCAATCAGACCGTAGATTCCCGTTGATGCACCTTCGCCCTCGTGGAGCTTATACACAAACGCCATATACAAGCCCGATATGAACGCAGAACCGATGAAACATAGTGCGGTTTTTAACGAGCCGAGCTGAGATTCAACGGCATATCCGACAATGAGAGTTGCGGTTATATTTGAAATGATGTGCCAAGTTCCGATATGGAGAAGTGATGACGATACCAATCGCCATACTTGCCCTTTTTTGATTTTCTTTTCGGACAGATGCAGAGCGTGGTTTATGTAGCCTTTGTTGTGTCCCGACCACAGCTTTTCTTTGAGTGTTACTGTTGCTGTTTTAGGGATGATTATAAAATTATCAAGTATGAAGATAACAAAAATCAACGCACAAAAAGTTATTGTAAATATCGGCATATTCATTCTCCTTCATAGCTTCAAATGTTTTTCTTCAACCACTCCACAGATTGCTTCAATCCGTCAACGGTCTTTGTTTCCAAAACCACACGGCAGTTATGATCGTCAGCGAGCCTAATATATTTTTCAATCTCCATTTCGCCCGTACCGAGTGTGAGGTGATTTTTTGTACCCTCTGCATCGTGCAGATGAATATGGTGCAGACGGTCTTTGTGTTTCATAATGAATTCTTCGTCCGTTCCGCCAATGCCGTGATTATGTCCCACATCAAAAGTCAGGGCAAAAGCCTTGCTTTCCAAAAGCAGTTCAATGGCTTCTTTTTGAAAAACCTCATAGCCGTCACAGTTTTCGATACAGATTTTTATATCAGCATCACCAACAACGTTTTCACACATATTTCTGAACGCAGTAATACTTTTGAGATACTGCTCTTTGTACTCCGAGAAAAGATAAACCTTTCTGTCGGGCAGGGTGAAATAAACGCCTTTTGCCATATGCATATTAACTACTCTGACACCAAGCTGTTTTGCAATTCCAATAGTATCGGCAACAGTTTTTGTGTAAGCCTCTGCAACATAAGGATTGAAATCACTGACATTCAGATTTTCGTCAAGGTGAATGGTATAGTAAATACCATATTTGTCTGCAACACGCTTGAAATATTCCACGTCAATTTTATCAAGCTGATATTGCGGCATATTCATATTTAGTTCAATGAAATCAAGCCCTAATTCTGCACACAGTTTTGCACAATCTTCAACTGTGCTTGTTTCGATCAATGTGGGCATACCGTAGTTTGTCAGTTTCATAATTCACCTCTGTCGGGCATAACTCTTAAATTCTTTGTTAATCTTTCTGTAAGAAAAGTTTGCAATCTCTTTTAATGAATTTGATTTCATAAGATATTCGATAAACCGACAGCCGAGATAATATCCGACATCGGAATATCCGTTATACGAACACCAATCACCGAAAAAGTCCTGAACACTTTCCTTTGAATCAAGACGGCGGAGATATTCCTTTTTGATTTCGGGTTCATTTTTATGGCACCAATCAAGCCAACCGTCTTTATCCTGATGCCAGAAATTATTGTCACCGCAGAGAATATGTTCGCAAACCATAGCAACACCTTCCTGATAAAGCTGCTGTATGGCTTTTCTTCGTTTTGTGAAATCGGGGATATACAAATGACCGTTCATCTTATGCCACAGATGACCGATTTCGTGCAGAATCAAGGCACGCATATTTGTTTCGTCGCCCCAATCCAGCTCGATTATTTTCTCAATTCCGAGAAGAACGGTGTTTTTGCTGTCAAGCGTAGTTGCCCAACCCGCACCGTTGCAAAGACCAAGATAAAGAATGATATTTATATCGGGTTCTGTGTCAAAAAGCTTTGTAAGATTAGCGCTCAGAGTGTCAACAACAATCGGAAAATTTTTGCTGACAAAATCTATTTTTTCTTCATTCAATGCGGTTTCAAGAACAGGAAGAACATCCTTTTTGAAATCATAATCTTTTGCATCGTTTTCACATTTTGACGGCAATTCTTTTGATATTTCGCCTGCATATTTTCTCCATACAGTCATATCAAAGCTGCCTGAGAAAAGTGATTTTATTTTATTGCAAGTGTTGATAATTTTCATTTTATCACCTTATGTTTTTCAGGTACTCATCGGCATCTTCTCTTGATTTGAAAATAAAAATATTTCTGTTTTCTCCGTACTTATCGAGAAGCTCGTATATTTTGGGTAAAGCTGTCTTTGAAAACTCTTTGATAAAACTTTCAAATTTGGGGTCTAATTCTTTTTCTAACCACGGCAAGTCGTAACGACCTTTACCGATACGCTCAGTTGCTCCTTGTAAGCAAACTTCTGTCGGTAAATCAAAAAGAAAAACTGTATCGCACTCTTTGAGACGCATCTCAATTGTCCTGTTGTAATTGCCGTCAATTATCCATTCGGGTGTTGCAAATATTTCTGATATTCTTTGGTCAAATTCTTCTCTCGGAATATGAGTTTTGTCTGGCTTATGCCATACAGCATCAAGATAATATAACGGCAATCCCGTTAGTTTATTAAGTTTTTCTGCAAAGGTTGTTTTGCCTGAACCTGGACAACCGATTATAATAATTTTTTTCATTAAATAACCCCTATTAAATGATACAGGCACCTCCGAAACGGAGATGCCTGTAATTCACAGAAAGATATAAATTACATCAATCGCAAACGGACAAAACGGCTCCCCGATTCATTATAATAATCATCATTGTCATCTTGTCCACCTGCCTTTCAGTAATTTTTATTTATTGTAACAATATAAGAATAATTTGTCAACAGTTTTCAGTTGCGATGCAAAAGTGTTGATTTTAAATTCAAAAATGTTTTGCAACACGTTATAAGCAGGGATTACATCAATATTTTTTCACACTGAACAACCACTTTGTAAAAGTGCGCAATTATACACCGGTGCGGTGCCATTGCGAATTTTTAAAACTTCTCGGAACATAGTTCCACTGATTTCATCAGATATTATTTGCATTTAACGAGCGCTTCGTAACGCAAACGAAACGTTTTGTGACGCAAAAAGTGAAGAAACAACTTCGCAAGAATATATGTTTGTTGAACTCCAAAATGATTTTTTGTTGCAAAAATGCAACAAAAATACACGAAACGTGAACAATTAAAAACGTAAAAAACGCAAAACAGATGAAGAAACCACTTGACGTGATGCTAAATATACTGTATAATATTCTCATCGAACAGAAGGAGGCGAGATAATGTCATTACTTGATAATTTTACAGTTTTTAATTTTAAAGAAGGCGTTCCTTATGTTTCAATTACCAACAACGGTGTTACATTTAATCGTTCCGTGGTTATGAAGCTGAATTATCCAAACAATGTTCTTCTGTTACTTAATATTGAAGAACAACAAATCGCAATTGTTCCTTGTGACGAAGCAGAGGAAAATGCAACATCATTTTACAAGCCTAAAAAATCGGAAATTATTTCGGTTCGTTGGAATGGCAAGGATCTTCTTAATACTCTTCAGGATATGATGGGCTGGGATCTTTCAAAACAAACATATAAAGTAGAAGGCTATCATCTTAAAGAGGAAAATGCAATGCTTTTTGATTTTAAAAAAGCAACTGTTCTTGCATAAGTTGTTTGCCAGCTATATGCTGTTAAACATAAAAAAAGAGCTTTTCGAGCGCCAACTCGAAAAAGCTCATTTTGAGAAAAGTGTGGCTAATCCACCATACTAATCCCTCACAGTATGATTAGTATAGCAATCAAGCACACTTTTTTCAAGAGTTTTCTCGAATTCGTCGAGAAAAAATCTTGATATAGGAGGTGCTGCGTTTTGAATTATCATCATGATGATTGCGCTGAATTCGTTTATTCTGCGTTCATTACGCTTAAAAATGGTAAGCGAATTTATGCGCGACAGTATGGTATCAAAGCTTTCAGATTTAGAAAGCGCAAATAATTTTTAAATTTTGTAACAAGGGTGTTGGTGGATTCATCCTTTTATTTTTCGAAAGGAATGTTTTTATCATGAAATCAGATCAACACGTTACCCGCCGTCCTGATGGAACATGGCAGGTGTTAGGTGAAGGCAACTCAAAAGCTACAGTAGTTACTCGAACTCAAAAGGAAAGTATTGAGATTGCTAGAAAAATAGCAATCAACAAAAAGTCTGAAGTTGTAATTCACAACAAAGAGGGAAAAATCAGAGAAAAGAACTCATACGGCAATGATTTCTTCCCTCCTAGAGGATAATAGCAATGTTGGAGGCGAGATTTTTATTAAGTCTCGCCTTTTTCTTTTAAGCCCAACGGGCGCCGCTCGGAGAGAAGATTTAAAAATTTTCTCTCCGATTTTTGTCAGGGGGTTGGGGAAGAAATTCACCAACAAGCGGAAAAAACCGACAAGAAAAATTATGAACGAATTGTAAATCG
>JAZQLN010000040.1:0-24620 GCA_045542715.1 Acutalibacteraceae bacterium | reverse complement strand
TCCCGTGTCAGTCCTGCTACATTAAAAAAGAACCTGGCGTTGATTAACGCCAGGCCCAAGAAAGTTTTAAATTACCAAAAACCGCTGGATTTATTTGATGATTATATCAAAAAGTGTTGCACTTAGTTTGACAAATCATCTACTCATGAATTTATACTTTAATAAACAACAACACATAAGTCTGAAATGCAATAATATCACGCACATTCGAGCATTTTTCTCTTTGCCATACGCCCGTATGCCTGCATCGAAGAAATGCCCGACTGCACGCAATCTATTGCATTTCAGATGCGAAGCAGTTTTGAAAGAGTAGATTTTCGTCTCGGCAAGGCGAAAATCTGCAGGAATACGAGGCTATTTCAAAGATTTTTAACGAAGTCGGGGCGGAAAGATACCTTTCAAAACCTTATGGCTTGTTGTTCATTGAAGTATATTTTGCCAGACGAACGCAACTTCATTTCCGACCTGAACGAAGGTGTCGATTTCATTATTATCGAGCTTTGAAACACGCTTGAATCCGTTTGCGGAGAAGGCGTTGCAGAATGCATCCGCCATTTCGGAATTCTTGAATGTGATATGCGTCACAAGGCGGAATTCCTCTCGGGTTTTGATGATATTCTTGTTGGGGAAACCGACGATAAATCCCGTGCACCACCAATATTTTTCATAGGGTCTTGTGAAGATGGTGTTATAAACGCCGTCGTTGAATTCATCCCAGACAAAAGCCATTTCCATGTTGAGCCAGTCTTCTTTGTCGGC
This sequence comes from Acutalibacteraceae bacterium, assembly GCA_045542715.1. Classification (GTDB taxonomy): domain Bacteria; phylum Bacillota; class Clostridia; order Oscillospirales; family Acutalibacteraceae; genus CAG-177. The sequence goes on along the minus strand of JAZQLN010000040.1, from coordinate 23,861 downwards.
ACATGAGAAATGAGTGCCGCTGCTGCCGGTGTTTCTTGTGTAAATGCCAACTTCACCGCCTACGAAACAGTAGCCGTACTGCCCCTTCCACATCTGAATGAGCCATTCCTGACCGCCGTAGTTAAAAATTGTTCTTACGGTGTCATAATACATCATGGTGATGGGTGCAAACTTATCGTAGACTTCGTTGAAGCCGAAATTTTTCTGCCAGCATTCTTTGTCATCGGTATAGTAATAGTTGCCCTCGGGATAATATTTATATGATGCAAGGTTGGCGGTTGCGAAGTTTATGTTGATATCGGGCGGTATATACTTCGGGGCAACGGGCATGCTGAAAACATCTTTGAATGCATCGGCAACAAGAGTTGTGAGCTGAGTCACCTTTTCCGCCGCCGTTGTTGTTTCTGCGTATTCCGATTCTGCTTCCGTTGTTGTTTCAGCCGTATCGGTTGAGGTTTCGGAGATTTCCGTTGTTGATTCGGCAGCATTTGTTGTTGTTTCCGTTGTGTTGAAAAGAGATTCAAACCATGACTGTTTTGACTCTTCGGTTGTGCTCGTATATGGGTTGTTTATGTTTTCGCCGGTGTATTCGTGTTCGGGAACAAACGAATCGTCGGGAGCGATTGAGGGTCCTGACCCCGAAAACATATTGAACCCGAGCACGGCAACGGTGCACACTATCGCCGCCGCAACCGCAGCAAAAACTACGGGTAAGGTTTTGTTTTTCATTTTCTCTCCTCCGAAAAATTATTCAAAATCATACTCGCGCACGAAGGCGTTGATGAAAAGAGGTCCCATATCCATTGCAACAAGCACGGTTTTGCCGTCTTTTTCCATGAATGTCATGCCTTCACCCTCGCTGCCTGAGGTAAGGTTTCTGTCAAGCAGCTTTTCAACCTCACCGCTGTCGGGATTGATTGTGTAAATTGCCTGGGTGTCGTCGTTTGTTGCGGCATAGATAATTCCGTTATGGAATTCAGCACCCTGAATTGCATAGGGCGACTCTTCAAGGTCAACCTCCCTGACAAATTCCATTTCGTTTGCGGTATCGTAAACCATGAGCTTTGTGGGATTTTTTGAATGGTCGGTGCAGTAAAGCAAACCGTTTTCGGGATTAACGCAGACCCACGGAAGCCCTCGTGTTATCTTCTCGCTGTCCAGTATATGATAGTCAACAAGCTGAAGTGACTCGGAATCATAAATGCCGACAATCGGGTAATCCCAAACCTTGCTGTCCTCAAGACCTGCATAAATAAAGCCGTTATAACAGCTCAGTCCGCCGATATGAGCAATGCCCAGCTCCTTAAGCTCATCGGGAATTGCAGAATAGTTTGCGTTGGTGACGGTTTTGGCATCGTCGTCGGTCTGAATAAGGGTTGTTTTTGACGAAAAATAGAAATTTTCGCCGTCAAAACTCATACCCTGTGAGCGGAAATATGCACCTATTCCCACAATGTTTGTTTTTGCGTCATCTGTACGCTTTCCCTCAGATATAAGGTCGATTCCGTGAGTCAGCAGCGAAAACGGAATAAGGATAACCGCAAAAATAACAGTCAGAATTCTGTTGAGATAAAAAGTGAAAGCAGTCATAACAATTCCCCATTATAAAATGTAATTAATTTTAATATAGCAAAGAGGAAAATAAATGTCAACGATAAAGGAAAAATTTGCAGTTAAACACGGAATGTTTTTAAATCGTTGACAATAGAATTTAAAAAAGGTAAAATGAAATGTATAAGGAGAGATGGCTATGAACGATGTGAACAAGCTCTATGATTTATGGCTTGAAAAAACCGTTGATAACAAAGAAATCCACGCTGAATTGCTTGCCGTCAGGGGCAACGAGGATGAAATTCTTGACCGCTTTTACAGAAATCTCGGATTCGGCACGGCAGGGTTAAGAGGCGTTCTCGGCGCAGGCACAAACAGAATGAATACCTACACCGTCTGTCAGGCAACGCAGGGTCTTGCAGATTATCTTAACAGCAAGCGGGAGTTTTCAAGCGTTGCAATCGGCTATGATTCAAGAATCAATTCCGATGTTTTTGCAAAGCAGTGCGCAGAGGTACTTGCCGCAAACGGAATAAAGGCGTATATTTTCCCGACCCTTATGCCGACTCCCATGCTTTCCTATGCAATCAGACATCTTAAATGTCAGGGCGGTATTGTTGTGACCGCAAGCCATAACCCTTCCAAATATAACGGATATAAGTGCTACGACCCGTCGGGATATCAGATGACCGATGAAGCGGCACTTGCGACCTACAGCTTTATTCAGAAGGTTGATATGTTTGAAGATATCAGGCGGATTCCTTTTGATGAAGCGATGAAAGATGGTCTTATCGAATATATTACCGATGAGGTATGTGAGGCATTCTATGACCTTGTTTCGGAAAAACCGATAAATCCCGAAATCATAAGAAACAGCAATCTTAAACTCATATATACACCCCTCAACGGTACGGGAAATATCCCTGTTCGCAAAATTCTTGCAAGAGCAGGCTTTGAGGATGTGACCGTTGTTCCCGAGCAGGAAATGCCCGACGGCAAATTCCCCACCTGCCCTTATCCAAACCCCGAAATCAGGCAGGTTTTCGAATGCGGATTAAAGCTTACCGAAAAGGAAAAAGCCGACATGATGCTTGCAACCGACCCCGACTGCGACAGAGTCGGAATTGCGGTGCTGACGGGCGACGAATATGTTCTTCTTTCGGGCAACGATGTCGGTGTTCTTCTTGCGGAATATATGCTCTCAGCCCGCAAAGAAAACGGTACTCTTCCCGAAAATTCCGTTATAACAAAATCGTTTGTTTCAACCAAGCTCATTGACAGAGTTGCCGCAAAATACGGCTGCAGAGTGGTTGATGTTCTGACGGGCTTCAAATATGTTGGCGAATATATTTCAAAGCTTGAAGAAACGGGCGATGAACACCGCTTCATCATGGGATTTGAAGAGGCATACGGCTATCTTATCGGCACTCATGCAAGGGATAAAGACGGCGTTTCTGCGTCGCTCATGGTCTGTGAGATGGCGGCATATTATAAGAGCAAGGGCAAAACCCTTGTTGATGTTCTTGACGATATCTACTCAGAGTTCGGAAATTATGTGAACAGCCTTTATAACTTTGTGTTCGAAGGTGCAAGCGGCATGGTGAAGATGGCGGAAATCATGAGGGAAACAAGAGAAAATCCTCCGAAAGAGCTTGCAGGTCTTAAGGTGCTTGAGGTTCATGACTTCGAAGCGGGAACAATCACAGACACCGAAACCGGCGTATCGAGAGAAATCGGACTTCCGAAGTCCAACGTGCTTGCATATACTCTTCCCGACGGCAACTTTGCCATAGTCAGACCTTCGGGCACGGAACCCAAAATCAAGGTTTATATTACGGGCTGCGGAAAAACAAAGGAAAGTGCATCCGAAGTTGCGGAAAAACTCGGAAATGCGATGAAAAAATTGCTTAAGTTATAAAAGGAGAAAAAGGAATTATGAAAGGCAGAAATTTGTTTGTGAGAATAGTGGCACTTGTGCTTTGTGTAATAATGGTTTTGGGTGTTGTGACGGCGGCACTCTATGCCTTTGCGGCTGAGGAAGAAATTATGCTTATCGCATCACCCGATACGGGCAGCCCTAAAATGCTGTGGGTAATCATCGCAGGCGTTGCGGCGGTTGCGGTTATCGCAGGATGCCTCGTTCTTCCCAAATTCATGAAGAAATAACTGAAACGATAAAACACCTCGTATCGGCTGATACGGGGTGTTTTTTGTCTACTTGTATGTAATTATCTGCGGTTCATCCTCGTTCCATGAGGCATAGGCTTCGCTGAAATCTTTGTTGAAGAACATGGGCAGATATCTGTCAAAATTCTCTGATAATTTACGGTTTTTCAGCTCATCGGGGTCAATCCAGAAAACCCTGCCTTCATCGGTTGCGTCAAGCAGATTGCCGCTGAAATCCGATGTTCTGTAAAGGAAAACAATGTATCTTTCAAAAGTTTTGTTATGTGCCCAGTGGATAACTCCGCATGAACGAAGATTTCTGACATCAAGCCCCGTTTCTTCTTTAACTTCACGCACGGCGGAGTCAACAAAGCTTTCTCCCTCTTCAACATGACCGCCCGGAAGGATAGAGTAAAATGACTTGAACTAAATACGCCGTAAAGGTCGAATTTCCGACCCATCGAAGCGTTTTTTTCTTTGACATACGCTCGTATGCCGGCAGAAAAGAAACGCTCCGCTGAATCAAAACTGCGACCTTTTCGGTGCTTCGCAGTTTTGAAAGAGCAGATTTTTGTCACAGCAAGGCAAAAATCTGCACGGAATACGAGGCTATTTCAAAGATTTTTAACGATGCTGTGGCGGAAATATGCCTTTCAAAACCGTATGGAGTTCGAGTCATTTTGCTCTAAGTCCGCACCAGCTTTTGATTCTTTCCTGCACGAGCACCCTGCCCGTTGATTTATCTTCAATCATGACCATGTTGGTCAGCTCAATTTTGTCTTTCTGAGGCATATCAATCACCCGTAAGCTTTAATAATCTTTTTGAAACGGTTCCGTTTTCAAAGTTTCTTTCGTCAATTATCCCTATTCCCAATGCCCTTGCACGCTCGGCAACGGGAGAATCGGAGTCAACGTATTTTGTTGTTGCAAGGATTGCAGCCGAAACTCTGCCGCCGAAGTTTTCTTTTATCGCATAAAGCTCGTTGAGGTCCTCGTTAATGGGGTAACGCGTTTTGCACGAAACGAAAACGGGCATGACTCCTCTTGTAAACATAACGTCAACCTCGTTTCTCGGCGTTGAATCGGAGAGAAGTTTCTGCACGGGCATATCCTTTTCGGGGATACCCCAGACAAATTTCGTGCCCGTCTGGATATCAAAAAATTCCTCGGTTTCTTTTGCTTCAAGATAAACGCAAAGCTCAAGCCATACGCCTTCATTGACAAGCAGGTTTGCGATTTTTGAGGATATATATTCAAAGCTGATTTTCTGATTTTCCGGGTCTGCCTTATAGCTTCGGATTGCTTTTGCACTCTCGATTTTCCGAAGAATCGCATCATCGTAAGAATAAAATTTTCCGTTGTCGGAAACAGTCATCGGAGCTGAAATATCAAGGCTGTCGCCGACCTTTTCGCCGTCTTTTTTGGAAATACGCTGAAGGTATTTGACAAATCTGTTCCAATCGTTACGGCAGTCGAAATAAATCCTTATCAAATTCCTGATTATGCTCCAGTCGTTTTCGGAATAACCGTTACTCCGCGATTTCTCATAAACTGTGCCTCCCGCAACGGTAACAAACGCCTCGCAGGGAATTTTTAAATCTATATTGTAGGATTCACCCGAGGAAAAATTGATGAAACGGTTTTCTTTTAAATCATAACGCACTATTTCCGTGCCGTTTCCCATAAGGCAGCCTGCCGCAACAAGCGAAAGGTCGCTGCCGCCCGTAACGTCAATTACGCAGTTGTTGCCGTTTGCACGCTCCGATGATATAACGCTTTCAAGCTCTGCCCTGATATCCGCAAAGCCGGGCGATTTGACAGCTCTGAAAACAAATTCGCTTCTGATATCCGTCATCTGAGCGAACTTTTTTGTTTTTGCCCTGCAGCGGGGGCTTACGGTGTTTTTGCCGCCGATAAAATATACTTTTTCAGGCTTGAAAAAGAGTGTTGCAAGGTAGTTGAATATGGGTTCACGGTCATAAAGCTCAATAAGAATTTTCATTGTGATTTCTCCGAAAAAACAGACTGTATTATTATATTACCACAATTATTATGTTCTTTCAACCTTGAGTAAGCCGAGTATGTGTGATATAATCATAAAAAAGGAGATGTTGAAATGGATAAATTCGGATTTATAAATAATGAAAAAATCAAAAGTCAGATTAAGTTTCTTTTGGTTATAGACGAGATGAAAAATGTTTTCCGCCGCACCCTTGTTGCTGACGGTTCAAGGCGTGAAAATGACGCTGAGCATTCGTGGCATCTTGCCATGCTTGCGATGATTCTGGAGGAATACAGTGCTCAAAAGGTTGATATTGAGCGTGTTCTGAAAATCACTCTTGTCCATGACCTTGTTGAGGTTTACGCAGGCGACACCTTTGCCTATGATGTCAAGGGAAACGAGGATAAGCTTGAGCGTGAAACCGAAGCGGCGAACAGGCTTTTCGGTATGCTTGACCCCGTTCAGGGAGCCGAAATCCGTGCGTTATGGGATGAGTTTGAGGCAAAGGAAACCGCAGAATCCCGCTATGCCAATGCCGTTGACAGACTTCAGCCTCTGCTTCTTAATTACATGACAAACGGTCACACATGGAAGCTGGGCGATGTTCACGCACCGCAGATTTACAAGCGTATGGATATTATCCGCACGGCAACGCCCGAATTATGGTACATCGTTGAGGGAATTATCAACACCTCAATCGAAGCGGGCATACTTAAACCGTAACAAATCTTAATAAAGTTGTAATAATTTTATGGATTAATTTGTAATTCCGACCCTTTAAAATAATGATTGTCAAAGGGAAAACGATTTTCGAGGTGAAATCATGTATACCGTACTCGTTTGCGATGACGACATTGCAATTCTTGATTCCGTTGAAATTTATCTTAAGCTTGAGGGCTACAACGTGCTCCGCGCCGAAAACGGCAGAGGTGCTCTGGAGCAGGTTAAGAATAACGAGGTGCATTGCGTTATTCTTGATATCATGATGCCCGGTCTGGATGGCTTGCAGGCAACGCTGAAAATGCGCGAGCAGCATAATATCCCCATAATCCTGCTTTCCGCAAAGAGCGAGGATACCGACAAGATAACGGGTCTTTCGTTCGGTGCAGACGATTATGTAACAAAGCCTTTCAATCCGCTGGAGCTTATGGCGAGGGTGAAATCGCAGATAAGAAGATACACCATGCTCGGCTCATTGGAGAAGAAAGAGGGAGTTATCACAACGGCAGGGCTGTCGCTCGACACTCTTGCAAAGGAGCTGACCCTCGACGGCGAGCCCGTTAAACTGACGGCAACGGAATACGGAATCATAAGTGTCCTCATGGAGAATTTAGGCAGAGTTCTTTCAACGGCACAGATTTACGAGGCTGTGTGGAATGAATCCGCCTGCTACGCAGAAAAAACGGTTACGGTGCATATCAGACGAATCCGGGAAAAAATCGAAATTAATCCCAAAGACCCGAAATATTTAAAGGTGGTGTGGGGCATTGGATACAAAATTGAAAAATATTAAACACATCTCTGCAAAGAGGATTATTGCGTTTGTTCTGGCGGCGGTTTTGTTCTTGACCGCAGGCTACGCAATCAGCATGGCGGTCAGAGGATTTTTCTTCTATAACGGCTATGAATACAGGGATTACACTCAGACAACCGCATTCAGATGGCAGCTCAACGAGTATATCTATGATGTGATATATGAGGGTAAGGCAAGGGCGATTGATACGCTTGAGGAGTTTTTGCAGACCGACGGCGGTAAAGAGCTTACCGAAGAATATGAGCAGAGAAAAAACGATGTGACAAATTGCTATAATCTTCTTAAGGAAAAGGATATCACCGTTTATGTTGATGAGGGCAACCGCTACAGATATACCTATGTTTACAACGGTCTGACCTATTATTTCAGCTATGACGGTCAGCTTATCAGCAAGGAAGAATTCGACCCGAATTCCTTTGTTCAGATTATGGGTGCGGAAATAACGGTTGCTTCAACAGTGTCAGCCGTAAACTCAACTTCTGTATATACAACAATACCGACGGAGTATTCAACGGTGTTTGAGGTTGTTGTTCCCGAAACAACGATTCCGAACACAACGATGCTTGACAGGGGTGCGTATTATCCCTATGACGGCAGGGCTGTGCCCGTTGAAATCAAGCAGATATCGGATGCTTTGCGTACTCTTAACGATATCAGCGATTTCACCTGCTACGGAGAAGTTCCTCTTGATGCAATGCTGACTCAGCTTAAGTCGATGTATGACGGAATGATGGTTAACAGATACAGTGAAGCATACAGAGATACGGCAATGCTGAATTCTGTTAAGAGATTCAACTATTTTGTTGTTTATGATACCGGTGATGTTTTCACAAACTGCGGACTTACTGCCGATGCCGCTGAGGAAAAAATCCTTGAAAAAATGGGCGACGTTTATGTTGAACGCTACAAAGACGGCAAATACACTCTTGTTAAAGGCGAAAATCCGCCCGAACCGACAAACCTGATGGGCGAGCTTCATGAATCGCTTTACAGCGGCAATGACAGAGAAAGCTGGCTTTCAAGAACGGATTTCAGAAGCATCACGGACAGCGTGAAAATGGCATATTTCGGCTTTCTTCCCGCAACTCAGCCCGCATCGGAAATCCTCGACGGCTTCACTCTTTCCGAAAAAGGCTTCCATGATTTCAGCAGAAATCCCGCATTTCTTAAGGATACCTCAACCTGCCTTATTATTTTCTTTGTTACCATGCTTCTTGCGTCGGCGGCTTGCATTTATCTTCTCAGGCTGACGGGCAGAACGGCTGACGGAATAAAAACATATCCCATTGACAGAGTTCCCGTTGAGATAACAAGCGTTCTCGGAATCGGAATTATGATTCTGCTTGCCGTGGCAGCTGTCGGACTCGGAATTTACGAATCGGATCCGGGATATGCGTACCGTTATGACGATTTCATAAATCTGATTATGTACAGTGCAAGCGGCTGGTATTCGGTAATCACGGGACTTCTTGTTTCGGCATTTTTCTTGATATGGACGGGGCTTACTTCAATTGTTGTGCGTAACGCACGCAACAAGACCTTCCGAAAGAGAACTCTTTGCTGGTGGATTCTTCATCCTCTGCGTTGGATATGGAAGAAAGCAAAAGAAATTTACCGCAAAACCGTAAGCAAAATCAAGTTTATCCTTGCAAGCGATTATATTCAGGGCATGGGCAAAAAGTTCAAGCTGATTGCCTGCTGTTCGGTAGCGGGATTTATTGTTGCAACTGTGATTTACTATTCCTTAGCGATGCTTTTCTGCATTGAAGGTGTTGAAGAACTCGGTTTTCCCATGTATGTTATCGGCATAATCGGTGACCTTGCAATTATTCTTTTTGCACTTCTCACCGTTGTTTCCCTTGACCGAATCATGGCGGCGGCTGCACAGATGAGAAACGGCAATCTCAACACTCAGATTGACACAACCCGTATGCCTCCCTTTATGCGTCGGTTTGCCGATGACATTCTTTCCATGCAGGACGGACTTCAGAATGCGGTTGAAAGTGCGGTCAAAGACCAGCGCATGAAAGCGGAGCTTATAACAAACGTTTCGCACGACCTCAAAACTCCGCTTACTTCAATTGTCAGCTATGTTGATTTGCTCAAAAAGTGCGATGTTCAGGACGAAACGGCTCAGAAATATATAACCGTGCTTGACGAAAAGGCGGCTCGCATGAAAAAGCTCATTGAGGACTTGGTTGAGGCTTCAAAGGCATCAACGGGTGCGGTTGAAATTCATCCCGTAAAAATCAATCTCTGCGAATTTGCCGCACAGGCAGTGGGTGAGCATGAGGACGAGCTGAAAAAGTTCAGCATTGAGCTTGTGCTACGCACTCCCGATAAACCCGTAACCGTCTGGGCGGACTCACAGAAAACCTCCAGAATTGTTGAAAATCTTTTCTCAAACATCAGGAAATATGCCATGGAGGGCACAAGAGTTTATGTTGAGGTTTTCGGCGGCTCGGATTACGGCACAATGGTTTTCAAAAACATTTCAAAGTATGCAATCGATGTTTCAGCCGATGAGCTGACCCAGAGATTTGTAAGGGGCGATACCTCGCGTTCGGGTGAGGGAAGCGGACTCGGACTTTCAATCGCACAGAATCTCTGCGAATTGCAGAACGGAAAATTCAACGTCAGCGTTGACGGCGACTTGTTCAAGGTAACGCTTGAATTACCTGCAATAAAATAATAAAAAGGGCAGTCCTTCGGGATTGCCCTTTTTCAGCATTGTAGGGGTCGATGCCCACATCGACCCTATGAGTTTCAGATAACATATATTTGGCAGGAATACGGTTTGCTTTCGCCGAAATACAAAAAGGACAGCTCAACGGCTGTCCTTAATTGCGAATTGTGCATTGTGAATTACGAATTAATAATATCTGTAGCTTGCGATAACCTTGCCGAGAATGATAACCTCGTCAACGATAATCGGCTCAAATGCATCATTTTCCGGCTGGAGTCTGAAATGTCCGTTTTCTTTGTAGAATGTTTTGACCGTTGCGGAATCTTCGATAAGAGCAACAACGATTTCGCCGTTTTTGGCAGTCGGAGTTCTTTCAACGATAACGATATCGCCGTCAAGAATTCCTGCCCAGAGCATACTCTCGCCCTTGACCTTAAGAGCAAAAAGCTCCTTATCCTGTGCGCCGGGCATCGAGAAGGGGAGATATCCCTCAATTTCTTCAACCGCAAGAATGGGCATACCTGCAGTTACCGTGCCGAGAACGGGAACGTGGGTAACGTTGTCTGCCTGACCGACTATTCTGATGCATCTTTTGAGCATGGGAGGACGCTGGATATAGCCTGCAGCTTCAAGTGCATCAAGGTTTGCCTGAACGGATGAGGTTGAACGCAGACCCACAGCTGCACCGATTTCCCGCACGCTGGGAGTCATGTTATCCTTTGCTCTTTCAAGAAGAAATTCATATATTTTCTGCTGAATCGGGGTTATGGGTTTCATAAAAAATCCACTCTCTTTCTTGAATTTTAACTCTCTCAACAGCATTATAGCACAAATGTTCAGAAAATGCAAACATTTGTTTGACATTTTTTGAAAAAATTTTTTTGCTATACTATTTAAATATAAAATTTTTTGTGATATAATAAAATGATTAATAATGGGTTACTGTCTTTAAATAGTATAGGAGGTTGATTTTAATGGCAAGAAAGAATAATAAAGCTATTCCGAGAGCAGATTTTCCTGAGCAGGTCGGAATTTCGTCAAGCGAATTTGCCGCTTTGATTCGTGACTTTGAGTCGAGCAACATAGAAGTGCACTCAATGATGGTTATCCGTCACGGAAAAATTGCCTTCGAATGCTACCGACATCCCTATAACGCCAAAACACCTCATACGATGTATTCCGTCAGCAAAAGCTATACCTCTGTTGCGATGGGATTTGCAATTGATGAGGGTCTTATCAGCCTTGACACAAAGGTTATAGATATCTTCCCCGAATACAGACCCAAAAAGCCTGATGAAAACCTTGAAAAGATGACGGTTTACCATCTTCTGACCATGTCTGCAGGCAAGGAAGTCAGCGTTATGACCAACAAATCAAAAAGCAACTGGGTTAAAGACTTTTTCAGCGCAAAATGGGGTTATGCACCCGGTGAAGGCTGGAAATATATCAGCGAAAACACATATATGTGCTGTGCGATAATCAAAAGAGTAACGGGTATGGGTGTTATCGATTATCTTACACCCCGTTTGTTTGAACCCCTCGGATATGAACGCAGACCTTTCTGGGAAACAGATACTCAGGGTCTTGAAGCAGGCGGTTGGGGTCTTTTCGTAACAACCGATGAGCTTGCACGCTTCATTCTCTGCCTTCAGCAGAAGGGTATGTATGCAGGCAAGCAGGTTATTCCCGCATGGTATGTTGAAGAGGCAACAAGAAAACATGAGGATAATCCCCAGTATGATGACCGCGATGCCTGTGTGGGTTACGGATATTTCTTCTGGAGAAACGCACTCGAAAACAGCTACCGTGCAGACGGAATGTTCTCTCAGTTCGGAATTGTTTTTGAGGATTACGATGCATGCTTCATTATCACCTGCAGTGAGGTTATGGAGCAGAGAGCAAGAGACTGCATCTTCCGCCATTTCCCCCATATGTTTATCGACGATACAGAAGAAAAACCCGAAGATTCATTGGAAATTACAGAGCTTTCACCCTTGCCCGTTCTTCCCGAAATGCCCAGAAGCGTTATCGAAGAATTCATCAAGGGCAAGGTTATCCGATTCAATAAAAACCCTCTGCTCAACGCCGTGGGATTCCCGCTTTCGATGCTTCCTCTTGCGGTTGTATATATGTCGACTGACAGAGCAGGCAACATCGATAATGTTATTCTCGATTTCAGTGAAAATGAATGCACGATGACCTGGGACGAGGGCAGAGCACACAATAAAATCGTCTGCGGTATGGACGGTAGGGAAAGATACAGCAAAATCCGATTGGGCGGAATAGATTTTACAGCTGTTTCAACCGCCGCATGGCATAATGACAGTGAGCTTGAAATCAGAATGCGTCCTCTTGAGTCAATCTGTGAAAGAAGAATAGTTCTTAAGTTTGCAGGTAAGAGTGTTACGCTCAAGCCCTCAAGTCAGCCCCCTCTTTCAGCGATTGCCGATAACATCAAGGGTGAGGTTAGAAACGTTATCTCCAACGAAAAGATTGCCGAAATCGGCGAAAAAGCCTTCATGAAGCTCGATCTGATTGTTGAAGCTCCCATGACGGGAAAAATGAATTAAAAGACAGGTAGTTTATGACAGAATACAGGCAGAAACAGGATATGGTTGCCGAAAACCGCAATTCACGCAATCCGTTGATTATTGCGGTTGGGGTGATTTGTGCCCTTTCGGTGCTCCTTGTTGTATTTCTTGCCTGTAAAAACCCGATTTTTTATTCTTTAGCGGAAAATAAAGCGGAAAATCTTGAATTTGACGAAGCCGTTGAGCTTGCAGAAAATGTGAGCAGCGAAAAGGGTGATCTGCTTTCGGATTATCTTGAGTTAAGGCTTGATATCAATGCAAACTATCCCATGCTGCTGTCTTCGCTTGATATGGAGAAGATTAACGAGTGGACAGCAACGGCAGCGAAGATTTCTCAGAGCAACGCAGGTCTGAGCGAGAAAATAATCGCCGATGCAGCAAATATCGGGCAGAAGCTTGAAACGGTAACGGCAGGTGTAAGCGGCTTTGATGCGATGGAAACCGACATACTTTCGCTGATGGATATTTTCAGCGAGGTCAACAGACTGCTGACGAAGGGCACTGACGGCAAAAACATTCCGTTCACCGTTTCCGAAGAAAGAGCAAGGCTTGCTCAGTGGCAGACGCAGGTTAATGCTCTTTCGCAGTATTCCATGACGGTGCCCAACAATCAGAATATTTATCTTCTTACATATCTTATCAGGGAAGCACAGGGAGAGATTTCGGAAATAACCGAAGCACTCGATTCCGTTGTTGCAAGCGGATATTCGGAAACTGACCGTGTGCGTTTCAGCGGTTCGGGCAGGAAAACCTTCCCCGGAGTGCAGAATGATAAGGGTGAATCCGTTGATTTCCTCAATAAAAACGGATATATCGATTTCCTCGGGCAGAGCATAGAAAGAGAGCTTGCGGAAAGTCTCGGAGAGTTTTATATTCCTTAATGAGAATTTCAACAAAAGTTGAGCAAAAGTCCCATTGACACGGTTGTTTTTATATGGTAAAATATTCTCATAAGTTAAAGGGGAGTAGCTTACGGGTTATCCCGAGCGGTCTGTCAACAACCGTTGCTTATGCATCTGGCAGACACCCAGCTTTATGGAAGCAAGACCTTTGACAGAGAATTATCGTGTTCTCTGCCAAAGGTTTTTTATTTTATAAAAAATAAAAATAAAATATTTTGAAAGGATTGAAACCCGATGAAGTTCTATCTCGAACAAGTTGATGCTGTTTTTTCTCATGTCAAAAGCTCCGAAAACGGTCTCACAACCGCTGAAGCTGAAAAAAGACTTGCTGAAAACGGCAAAAACAAGCTCAAAGAAGGCAAGAAAAAAACTATTTTCCAGAGAGTTCTTGAGCAGCTTTCGGACCCCATGATTATCATTCTTATCGTTGCCGCTGTTATTTCGGCAGTAACAGAATGGTTTGAGCACGGTTATTTCCACTTCGTTTTCCCCACCGACACGGTTATCATCATGGTTGTTGTTGTTATCAACACCATTCTCGGCGTTGTTCAGGAAAGCAAGGCTGAAGCCGCTATTGAGGCATTGCAGGAAATGAGCGCCGCAACATCAAAGGTAATCCGTGACGGCAAGCTTGTTTCCGTTCGCAGCGAAGACCTTGTTGTCGGTGATATCGTTGTTCTTGAAGCAGGCGACGCTGTTCCCGCAGACTGCCGTATATTCGAATGCGCAAGCATGAAAATCGAAGAAGCCGCTCTTACGGGTGAATCCGTTCCCGTTGATAAGATTATCGCTCTTCTTAACGGCGGCGAAAAGGGCGAAGTTCCCCTCGGCGACAGAAAGAATATGGCTTATATGGGTTCAACCGTTGTTTACGGACGCGGCAAGGCTGTTGTTGTTGCAACAGGTATGGACACGGAAATGGGTAAGATTGCAGATGCAATCGCTCAGGCAGAAGAAGGTCAGACTCCTCTTCAGATAAAGCTTGCTCAGCTTTCAAAAATCCTCACAAAGCTCGTTCTCGGTATCTGCGTTGTACTTCTCGCATACCAGATGATTATGGCATATTTCGGCAGCGGCGTAACCTTCAACATCTTCCTTGAAAGCTTCATGGTTGCCGTTTCGCTTGCTGTTGCGGCTATCCCCGAAGGTCTTGTTGCCGTTGTTACAATCGTTCTTTCAATCGGCGTTACAAATATGTCAAAGAAGAACGCTATCATCAGAAAGCTTACCGCAGTTGAAACACTCGGCTGTGCACAGATAATCTGTTCAGATAAAACAGGTACTCTCACTCAGAACAAGATGACTGTTGTTGACCATTACGGTGACAACGAGGCTCTCATCGCAAAGGCAATGGCTCTTTGCTGTGACGCTGAAATCGACGAAAACGGCGAAGTTACGGGTGAACCCACGGAAGCAGCACTTGTGGGCTACGCTTATGCTCTCAAGATGCACAAGAATGACCTTGTTGCAAACGCTCCCAGAATCGGCGAAGCTCCCTTCGATTCAGGCAGAAAGATGATGTCAACCGTTCACAAGACTGCTGACGGCATCGTTCAGTATACAAAGGGTGCTCCCGACGAGCTTCTCAAGAGATGCACTCACGCTCTCATCAACGGCGAGGTTGTTCCCTTCACAGAGGATGTAAAAGCCGCTATCCTTGCAGATAACAAGAGAATGGCTGACCGGGCACTCCGTGTTCTTGCCGTTGCATACAGAAATTATGATTCGGCTCCTGCTGATTTTGCTCCCGAGGTTCTTGAAAACAACCTTGTTTTCATCGGTCTCACAGGTATGATTGACCCTGCCCGTCCCGAAGTCAAGGCTGCTATCGAAGAATGCCGTTCGGCAGGCATCACTCCCATTATGATTACGGGTGACCATAAGGATACAGCGGTTGCAATCGCAATGCAGCTCGGCATCATTGAGGATGCTTCAAGTGCTATCACGGGTGCTCAGCTTGACGAAATCAGCGATGAAGATTTTGCTGAAAGAGTTACGGAGTTCAGAGTATATGCCCGTGTTCAGCCCGAACACAAAACAAGAATTGTCAACGCATGGCGTGCAAAGGGCATGATTACCGCCATGACAGGCGACGGTGTTAACGATGCTCCTTCAATCAAGAGCGCGGATATCGGTGTCGGCATGGGTATCACGGGCACAGACGTTACAAAGAACGTTGCAGACATGGTTCTTGCAGACGATAACTTCGCAACAATCGTTGCTGCAGTTTCAGAAGGCAGAAGAATTTACGATAACATCAGAAAAGCTATTCAGTTCCTTCTCGGTTCAAACCTTTCGGAAGTTCTTTCTATCTTCACCGCAACAATCCTTAATTTCACAATTCTCAAGCCCGTTCATCTTCTTTTCATCAACCTCGTAACAGACAGTATTCCTGCTCTTGCTCTCGGTCTTGAAAGACCCGAAAGAGACATCATGCAGCGTAAACCCAGAAAGAGCAACGAAGGCGTTTTCGCAGGCGGTATGGGCTTCGATGTTGCATATCAGGGTATTCTTGTTACAATTCTTACACTTGCCGCATTCTTTATCGGTGAATTCCTTGAAACAGGTCACTGGCAGTTTACCAACATCGCAAACTGCGAAGAAGGCATGACAATGGCATTCCTTACAATGTCAATGTGTGAAATCTTCCATTCGTTCAATATGCGTTCACAGAGAGGCTCTGTTATCGGCATGGTGCTTGGTCAGAAGTCACACAACTGGGTTCTTTACGGCGCAATGGTTGCATCTCTTCTTCTCACAACAGCTATTATCGAAATCCCCTTCCTTGCAGATATGTTTGAATTCGTTCACCTTGACGCAAAGGCATACGGCATTTCAATCGGTCTTGCATTCCTTGTAATTCCCATTGTTGAAATCGTTAAGGCTGTCCAGAGAGCCGCCGCAAAGAAAAAGGCATAATAAGTTTTAATATTTCCGACCTCTGCATATCAACCGTGCAGAGGTTGGTTTTTTGTGGCAGGAACAATATATCGGTAAAAAAATATCAATAAAAAAATATCGATTAGCTATTGTAATTTGCATCTGATTATGCTATTATATATCTGCAATTTAACATAACAGGAGGATGATTCCAATGGCAAGATTTACTCTGCCCAGAGACCTCTACCACGGCAAGGGTTCTCTCGAGGCACTTAAAACAATTAAAGGTAAGAAAGCAATCGTTTGCGTTGGCGGCGGTTCAATGAAGAAATTCGGTTTCCTTGATAAGGTTGTTGCTTATCTTGAGGAAGCAGGTCTCGAAGTCAAGCTTTTTGAAGGCATCGAGCCCGATCCCTCAGTAACAACAGTTATGAAGGGTGCTGCTGTTATGGCAGAGTTTGAACCCGACTGGATTGTTGCTATCGGCGGCGGTTCACCCATCGATGCAGCAAAGGCAATGTGGATTAAGTATGAATATCCCGAAATCACATTCGAAGAAATGTGTGTTGTTTTCGGTATTCCCGAACTCCGCAAGAAGGCTCGTTTCATTGCTATCCCCTCAACATCGGGTACTGCAACTGAAGTTACAGCTTTCTCGGTTATCACAGACTATGATAAGGGTATCAAATATCCCCTTGCTGACTTTGAAATCACTCCCGACATCGCAATCGTTGATTCAGAGCTTGCTGAAACAATGCCCAAGAAGCTTGTTGCTCACACAGGTATGGACGCAATGACTCACGCTATCGAAGCATATGTTTCAACAGCTAACTGCGATTTCACAGACCCCCTTGCACTCCATGCAATTGAAATGATCAAGGATAACCTTGTAAATTCATATAACGGCGATAACGAAGCACGCGAAAAGATGCATAATGCTCAGTGCCTTGCAGGTATGGCATTCTCAAACGCACTTCTCGGCATCGTTCACTCAATGGCTCATAAGACAGGTGCTGCATTTGCTGACTACGGTGACGGCGCTCACATCATCCACGGTGCTGCAAACGCAATGTATCTTCCCAAGGTTATCGAGTTCAACGCAAAGAACGAAGTTGCTGCAAAGCGTTACGCAAAGATTGCTGATTATATCAATCTCGGCGGCGAAACAGTTGAAGAGAAGGTTCAGCTCCTCATCGCATATCTCCGTGATATGAACGATAAGCTCAACATTCCTCAGTGCATCAAGAACTACGGTGCAGACAGCTATCCCACAGAGCAGGGCTTTGTACCCGAGGAAGTATTCCTTGAAAGACTTCCCGAAATCGCAAAGAACGCTATCGGCGATGCCTGCACAGGCTCCAACCCCCGTCAGCCCAGCCAGGAAGAGATGGAAAAGCTCTTCAAGTGCTGCTACTATGACCTCAAGGTTGATTTCTAATCAAAAATTTTTGGGGCAGTCGTTTCGGCGGCTGTCCTTTTTTTCTTGACACAGTAGACCCATAGTGATATTCTGTATTCATATATAAAAAAGAAAGGAAAATCACCATGAAAAAAATATTTATCTTTGTAATTGCAATTATTCTTTCAATGACATTTGTTTTCTGCGGATGTGCAAACAAAAAAGATATCGAAACAACAACCAAAGCCCCCGATGAAAGCATCAACATTGAGGATAACGGCTACGAAAAGAGC
Source organism: Acutalibacteraceae bacterium (assembly GCA_045542715.1). GTDB lineage: Bacteria > Bacillota > Clostridia > Oscillospirales > Acutalibacteraceae > CAG-177. The sequence continues at coordinate 5,857 of JAZQLN010000040.1, read as the reverse complement.
TTCGTTTTTGAGGTTGTCGGCAAAGACGGTAATAAAAAGCAGACAACAATCGAAACCGACGGTCAGTATGTAGGCAAGGTTCTTCAGGAGCTTGGGCTCATTGACGGCGAGCAGGGCGAATTCGGCATATACATAAAGGAAGTTGACGGCACCGTTGCCGACTATGATATCGACGGCACATACTGGGCATTTTATGTTAACGACGAATTGTCGATGACAGGTGCGGATCAGGTTGAAATCGTTGACGGTGCGGTTTATTCATTCAGAGTAGAAACGTTTTGAAAAACAGAAAACACAAGGCTTGAACGGGAAACAAACCCCTGTTCAAGCCGATTTTGTTTGTTCTGTTTATTAAAGGTAACTTCTCAGTTGGTCCTCGAGGGTTTCTTCAAGCCTGCAAAGCTGATTTGCGAGCTGCTTGATGCCGTCGGAGGCTGCCGGATACTGATTGAGATACTTGTTGATTGATTTGACACCCATGTCACAGCCGTCAGTGATAAGGCTTGCTGCCTGAGCTTTTGTGGGATTGAAGGTCAGCTCGGTGTTGATTTTAACCTTCGACATACCCTTTGCAAAAACGTTGGGCTCTTTGCTGTCCGCACCCATTTTCTCAAGCTCCGCATCAACGGTTTTCTCAAGAACCTTGTGGTCACGCTTGCTTTCCGTAAGAATCTGCTTCATCTCTTTTTCTTTGACATAAGGCAAAACATCGTCGATGCATGCAACTGCGGTTTTGAGTCCCGCACTGCATTCGCGAAGCAGATTATAGCTGTCCGATGAACTCATAAAAATCTCCTTTCATTTATATTCATTAATAGTATTACCGAAATGAAAAGAGTTTTTATTGACAAAATTTTTTGTTTGATTTATGCTTAAAATAAGGAAGTGATAAAAATGATTTTTGCAAACCACGCTCATGTTTTTCCGGAAGAATTAAGACCCGAAGGCAGTGTTGACAGCCTTATGAGATTTCTCGACGAATGCGGAATTGATAAAGCCGTTGCTTTCGCACCCTTCAGCGACAGATTCCATGAAGGCGGTTTTGAGGGCAGCTCAAACACATGGCTTGCAAAGCAAATCAAGGGTAACGACAGACTTGTCGGTTTCGGCACAATCGATTTTGAAAATAATCTCAGCGACGAAGTTGAAAGGATTGCAGACCTTGGTTTCAAAGGCATAAAAATGCATCCGCCCTATCAGGAATTCGTTATCGACGGTCCCGAAGCGTTTCAGGTTTATGAAAAAGCTCAGGAATTGGGACTTTTCATATCCTTCCATTCGGGAATGCACTGGCACAGACTCCGTGACAACCGTGTTCTGCTTTTCGATGAGGTAGCGTGGAATTTCCCCGACCTTAAATTCAGCATGGAGCATATCGGCGGATATCATTTCTTTAAAGAGGCTCTTGCCGTTATGTGCAATAATTCAAGAAACGGCGGAAATGTTTTTGCGGGCTGGACAAGCATCAGCAACCGCAAGGGTAAAGGCGACCAGTGGGCACTGACCGACGATGAGCTGGAAATCGTTATCGCCCAGACCGGCGAGGATAACAGTATTTTCGGCCTTGATTTCCCGTATTCAAAGCCGGAGCATATCAAATACGATATCGAGAGATTCCGAAGCCTTGATATTTCGGAAGAATGCAAGGAAAAAATCCTTGGTAAAACGCTTGAAAGAGTGCTGAAATAAAGTGAAAAACCGCCCTTGGGCGGTTTTTCATTCTCTGGTGTTCATTGAATTTCTGTAAACAACAAAACGGCAGTAGAGATATTCCGTAACAAGGTTGACCGCCATTGTGCCCGCTTCGATAAGATATTCATTGATGCCCAATGCGGTGAGCTTGTGTGTCCACCATGTTGAAAGCGGTGCAAAAACACAATAGAAAAGTGCAACCTTGAGCATTGCAACGGGAACGCTTGCGGCTGATTTGAAGGTGAATTTTCTGTTGAACGTAAAATTCCACAGAACGGAAAGCGAAAGTGAAATTATATATGCAACGGTGTTGTTAAGTCCGGCGACCTCAAAAAGAAGCGTGAACGAAACAATCTGTATGATTCCTGCCGATGCAGAGAAAAGTGCGAATTTGATAACCTGAATTATATTTTGCTTTTTGGTCATTGTCTGATTTTCGTTGCTCATTTTTCTTCTCCTTATCATTATATAGGTTTAATGGTAAATCAAAATGTTTCGGTTGTCAAGGTGATTGACGGAAGATTTTCAATGTGGTAAAATGATAAAGTAACGGAGGTATGAATTATGGGAATTATTATCGGTGTAGGCGGCGGAAGATATTGTGATAACGAGGTGCTCCCGATTTTTGAGCACATTGTTTCTCTTGCCAAAAAGAAAAATCCGTCTGTTTTGTTTGTGCCGACTGCAGGCTTTGACGATATCAACGGCGATGAGCACATTTTCAGGCTGTTTGTCGGACTGGGATGCAGTGTATCCGCACTCCTCCTGACGGATAAATCGCTCACAAAAGAGGAAATCGAAGATAAAATTCTTTCTGCCGATATTGTTTATGCAGGCGGCGGACACCTTAAATTCCTTATGGATACGTGGAAAGAAACAGGTGCCGACGAGGTTTTCAGGAAAGCCTATGAAAAGGGCGTAATTCTTTCTGGCTACAGCTCAGGCTCTATGTGCTGGTTTGCGGAAGGATATGACGATTGCGATGTTGACCATAAGTTTATGTTTGTGGACTGCCTCGGTCTGCTTCCTTTCAGCAACTGTCCTCACTTTGAAGGCGGAAACTGGCCGTCATATGCCGATGCAGTCAAGGGCAGAAAGTATTCGGGAATCGCTCTTGAAAACGGTGCGGCAATTGTCTGTGATAACGGAAAATTCTATACTCTGCAGGGCAATGACGGCGGCGAGGTTTATTACCTTGATGCTGAAAAGAATCACGAGAAAATCCTGTTTAAAGACAGTATTATATAATGATTATAATATAAAGGGACTGTCTCACTAAGCGAAGAACAAAAGAAACAGAATAAATAAAGAGCGACTTGCATCGGAATTTACACCTTCGCAAGTCGATTTTTATTGCATTTTAGAATTAGACCGCCGGTTTTATGTTTCTTTTTAGCCGTTTTTTCCGATTTGGCGTATACACATACGTCTTGCACGGAAGAAAACGACTTCTTCATCTTATTGAGACAGACCCTTTTGTTATGAGGAAAAAAATTGAATATTTCAGAGCAATTGATACTATAATATTTATGCAGGCTGTTTTTGGCAGAGATGACAGTTAAAGACAGCCTGTATTTTTGCAAAACAGAAAAATGTAACCGATTTTTACGATTTTGTAACCATTTGTAACTTTTTCTGTTTTACACAAAAGAATTACCTTTTTTTGACAAAAATCGGGACGTAAACAGGGGTGGTATAGTTCATATTTGGCAAAAAGAGCAGCCGAAGTTGTGCAAACTAAACAAAATTTTATTCTTGACGGATTTGACAAATCAGTTTTTTGTCAATATAATGACACCCGTTGCAAAAGGAAATCGAGGGTTGCCCTGAAAACGGGCATCCAAAAAACTACTAATGCGCAAATAAGGAGATTATTATGATTACAAATTCAGCATCCGTAAGCAAGGAATCACGCGGAACAGGCTTCAAAGTTATTTCCGTAATCATTGCGGTTCTCATTGCTTTCTCGGTAAGCGTTTCGACTCTTGCCCATGCAAGTGCGTATTCGGCAGTTACCGTTACAGACGGAGAAAAATCGGTGGATGTTTCGGTCGATTCAGATGACCCTTACGAAATCGTCAGGCTTGCAGGCTTTGAGCTTGATGCAAATGATGAGCTTGACCTTTCTGACTACACCGAAGGTGAAGGCGGAACCATTGCTGTCAAAAGAGCAAGAGTTATCAGAGTTGAAGATAACGGAGTAATTTCGTATTTTGTGGGTTATGATAACACCCTTGCCGAGCTTCTTAAAAAGACGGGCGTAGTTATCAACAGCGGCGATGACCTCGGATTCAGTGCCACAAAGAAAATCTTTGACGGCATGAGAGTTTTCATCAAGAGAGCTTTCACAGTCAGCGTTACCGTTGACGGCGAAACCGAAAAGGTCTATATCGCAAGAGGCACAGTTGCCGATGCTCTTAAAAAAGCAGGTGTTAAGGCGGATGAAGATGATATCGTTGTTCCTGCCCTTGACACGGAACTTAACGGCTTTACCGAAATCAAGGTAAGCAGAGTTGACTTTGAAACAAGAGAAGAAACACAGACCGTTGAATACGAAACAAAGATTATCCCTGCCGCCGATATGTATATCGACGAAGAGGTTATCGTAACAGCAGGTAAGAACGGCGAAAAGGTGCTTGTTTATAAGGATAAGTACATCGACGGTGAATTTGACGAAACAACCCTTGAAGACGAAATTATCACCAAAGAACCCGTTACCGAGGTTAAAAAAGTAGGAACAAAGAAAAGAGCAGTTCTCTCCGCATATAAAAACACAGCACAGCCTATGTCGGAACTCAGCGTTCCCGCAGACCTTGAGCTTGATGCAAACGGCATTCCCGTTGATTTCAAGTATACTGTTGAGGGTAAAGCAACGGCATATACAGGCGACCCCGCAACGGCATCGGGCAGAAAACCCATGCCCGGACACATTGCGGTTGACCCCAAGGAATTCCCCTACGGAACAGAGCTTTACGTTGTTTCGGCAGACGGCAGCTATGTTTACGGCTATTGCATTGCCGCTGATACAGGCGGATTTGTCAGCATGGGCAACACCGATATTGACCTCTATATGGCAAACAGAGATATGTGCTATGACTGGGGCAACAGAGAAGTTATAATCTATGTTCTTTGATTAAAAAACCAACCAGACACTCTGTCAAAACTGTATGACAGAGTGTTGTTTTTTGTACAATATGGCTTTAAAAAGGCGAATTTTGTTCATGATAAATATAAGATTTATACATTGACTTTATAATAAAAAATAACTAAACTAAAAACTAATGAGAGAACTTGTGCTAAGTGTCTTGGAACCGGTATTTATGCCGGGTGCTAAAGGGATAGGAGAAGCGCAGTGCTGAACTGAGCTGTTTATTCATTGCACTTCCTCCTGAAACCCCTTTACCTGACAGGCGCAGGCTTTTTTTGTTTTCATGAGAGTATCCGGCGGATTATTCTGCATAAAATAATAGTGCACAGGTATCTGTGCGGGCAGAAAAATCCGAAATGTGTTTATGTAGCATAAAAAAACGAAATTTTCTATAGTCAATTTCAACAAAACAAGATTTTCAGTTTGCCCTCACTTTGGCCGACAAGCCGAATTATTGCCGTAAGGGTCAAAACTGTGTTTAAAATTGTTGACGAAGCGAAGTTTTATGATATAATATGTAATATGTTAAAACGAAATTTTTCATTTGGGAGATATATATTATGTACGTAAAAGATGTAACAGTTCAGAATCAGGTAGGTCTTCATGCACGTCCCGCAACCTTCTTCATCCAGAAGGCAAACGAATTCAAGTCATCAATCTGGGTTGAGAAGGAAGAACGCAGAGTTAACGCAAAGAGCCTTCTCGGTGTTCTTTCACTCGGCATCATGGGCGGCACAAGCATCAGAATCATTGCAGGCGGTTCTGATGAGGAGCAGGCTGTTGATGAGCTTGTAAAGCTTGTTGAATCAGGCTTCGCTGAATAATCGGAAAATTAAAACAGGCTTGTATGAGTTATTCATACAAGCCATTTTTATTTTGGTGAATTATACTATCAAGTGCAACAGTTTAAGAAAATAAAGTAACTCATATAAATCCATGGTATAATGTGATTGCTACAAAACAAAAACCAAGGAGGATTTATATGAGTTATACCCATCTTACCATAGAAGAACGTTG